>JALVTF010000032.1 GCA_027024145.1 Campylobacterales bacterium | reverse complement strand
CTTTGCCGATATTGCCCGTCAGCAGTGCCAAGTGCGTAATAGCCATCACAGCGTAGCTACCATCGAGATGTTCGGTGATTCCAAGCCCCCAGAATATCATGCTTTTCTTGTGCGCCAAATCGTAGGCCACCTGTTTTATTTTTTCGGGTAGATCCTCATAGCCGCGCATGTGGGCAAAAATTTCTGGATCGCTCCACCTATCTGTCAAAAGTGCAGCCTTATACTCTTCATAACCCTTGCAACGCGCTTGGATGAATGCTGTATCCTCCCAGCCATTTTCTATGATGGTACGCGCGATCATATTGAGCACCATGAGGTTGGATTCAAAAGGAATCGTCAAATGGCGTGTGGCAAATTTTGAGAGCGTGATTTGGCGCACATCGATGACCGAAAGACTCACGCCTTTTTTGACCACGTCCAAGATGCGGTTGGCCACGATGGGGTGCGCTTCGGTGGTATTGGAACCGATGACGAGAAGATTTTCTGTTTTATAGACATCGTCGAACGGATTGGTGGCTGCACCCTCGCCGATGGTGGCGCGCATCCCTTTGAGACTGGGAGAGTGGCAGACTCTGGCGCAATTGTCCACATGGGGCGAACCGATGAGCCGGCGTGTGAATTTTTGGAAAAAATAGCCGCTCTCACAGCTGGTGCGCGCACCTCCTATCGCAGCGAAAGCATCGGCAGAGTGTGCATCGATGATGGTTTGCAGTTTGGTTGCTACTATACGGTAGGCATCTTCATAGGAGATTTTGTAAAAAGCACCCTCTTGCTTACCTAAGGTAACGGTTTTTGCCAGCTCAGGGTTTTTATCGAGGAACTTTTCGTGCACGTACGCCCCACGCAGGCGATCGGGATGGCAGAGGTACTCCCAGCCGTATTTGCCTTTGATGCAGAGCTTGCCTTGGGAAACTGTGCCCTCTTTTTTAGCGAAGACTTTTTGGATCTTGCCCGCTTGTACATCGGCTGCTATATCACACCCTACACCGCAATAGGTGCAGACACTCTCGATGACCATCCTACGCTCCGGAGTTTTTCATAATCATAGCTTATCAAATACAGGGAAGCTCTAAAAACTTTCAATACATACCAAAGCTCAACATAGCATAAGATTCAGTCCTCTGTCTCTATGCGTATCATCACGGGTTCTTGTTTCAAAAACGCCTGGTCACCGAGAATCTGCAGCGCCTTGGATATTGCGGCTTCTTTGCACCGATGTGTCGAGAGCAAGAGATTCGCCAATCCCTCTTTGGCCGGTTTTTGGAGCATCGATTCGATAGAGATGGCCTCCTGGCCAAAAATCGAAGCGATTTTAGCCAAGATGCCAGGTCTATCTTCGACGACCAGACGCAGATAGTACTGCGATTCGATGCTCTCTTTTGGCGCGAGGTGCATACCGCTCTCGAGGGGCTTTTTGAAGCCCAGCATCGGCGAGCACTTGCCGCCGCGGGCGATATCGATGATATTGGATATTACGGCGCTTGCCGTCGCGTCTCCTCCAGCACCGGGACCATAGTACATCGTCTCGCCCACCACGTCGCCGATGACGCTCACACCGTTCATCACACCGTCTACTTTTGCTATCATCTGGCTTTGGGGCAAAAGCGTAGGATGGACGCGCAGTTCCACCGCATCGCCACGCTTTTTGGCGATAGCCAAGAGTTTGATAGCGTAGCCGAATTCCTCGGCGAATTCGAAGTCGAGCTTGTCGATTTTGGTGATACCTTCGATGAGGATATCTTCGGGTTTCGCATCGATTCCGTAGGCGATGCTGGCAAGTATCAAAAGCTTGTGGGCTGCGTCGTAACCTTCGATGTCGAATGTAGGATCGGCTTCGGCATACCCCAGTTGCTGCGCTTCAGCAAGCACCTCATCAAAAGAAGCTCCCTCTTTGGCCATCTTGGTGAGGATGTAGTTACAGGTGCCGTTCATGATGCCGCGTATCGCTTCGATATGATTGGCGCTCAGCCCTTCGCGCAGTGCCTTGATGATAGGAATACCTCCTGCCACACTCGCTTCGAACTCGAAAGGGATATCTTGTGCCAAGGCTTTGAGATCGTAGCGGTGGTACGCGAGCAGCGCTTTGTTGGCCGTTACGACGGCTTTTTTGTTCTCCAATGCACGGCGCACGATCTTGTAGGCCTCCTCCACGCCGCCCATGAGCTCCACGACGATGTCGATAGCAGGATCGTCCGTCACTTCATACGGGTCGGTCGTGAGTGGAATGTCGATATCACGAGGTTTGGCTAGATCGCGTACCACCCCTTTTGCGATGCGTATCTCTTTGCCAGCACGGGCAGTGATGATGTCACGGTTTTTCTGTAAGATCTTTACGACACTGGTGCCTACCGTACCTACGCCGATGATGCCGATATTGATCATGCCTCACCCTTATAGTCTCGTAGGAATCGCTTGACATTGCGAGCCGCTTGGCGGATACGCTTTTCGTTTTCGATCAGTGCGATACGCACATACTCTTCACCCCCTTCGCCAAAACCGATGCCGGGACTCACTGCCACTTTGGCTTCGGTGAGGAGCTTTTTGGAAAACTCGAGACTCCCCATGGAGCGAAAGGCTTCCGGGATACGGGCCCAGACAAACATCGTGGCTCTTGGCTTGTTCATATGCCAGCCGGCACGGCCGAAGGACTCGATGAGTACGTCGCGTCGCTTTTCGTACTTTTGACGAATCTCCTCCACGCACTCTTGGGGACCGTTGAGCGCCACGGTGGCCGCCACCTGGATGGGTGTAAACATCCCGTAATCGATCCAGCTTTTGATCTTTTGGAGCGCTCCCACGAGCTTGGGATTGCCCACCACGAAGCCCACGCGCCAACCGGCCATGTTGTAGCTTTTGGAGAGGGTAAAGCTCTCTACAGCCACATCTTTGGCTCCTTCGACTGCCAAAATCGATGGCGTTTTATAGCCGTCATACGTGAGATCCGCATAGGCGATGTCGCTGATGATGTAGAAGCGCTCTTTTTTTGCAATTTTGACCAGCTCTTTGTAAAACTCCGGTGTCACGGTAGCAGTAGATGGGTTGTGGGGAAAGTTAACCACCAGGTATTTGGGTTTTGGGAAAACTTCATTGAACGCTTTGTACAAATCTGCGAAAAAACGCTCTTCGTCCACTTCGAAGTTTTCGTTAAAGACCAGCTCCGTCTTGTGCACGCTACCACCTGCAAGGATGAAGGCATAGGAGTGGATAGGATACGTGGGATCGGGGACGATCGCCACATCGCCGGGATTGGTGATGGCCTGCACCAGGTGCACGTAGCCCTCTTTGCTCCCCATGGTCGCCACCGCTTCGGTCTCGGGATCGAGAGCCACACCGTAACGGCGCTCGTACCAGTTGCAAATAGCCAAGCGCAGCTTGTAGATCCCCTTGCTGGCACTGTAGCCGTGATTTTTGGGTTTTTGGGCCGCTTCGCAGAGCTTGTCGATCACATGCTGTGGCGCCGGACCGTCGGGATTGCCCATGCTAAAGTCGATCACATCTTCGCCGGCGCGGCGTGCAGCCATTTTGAGCTCGTTGACAGCCGCGAAAACATATTTGGGGAGTCTGTCTATTTTATTGAAGCGTATCTCATCGAACATCGAAACCCTTTATCGGATAGAGACTGTAAAACCGCTCTGAATGTTTTTGGCGCTAAATCTATCTGCAATTGTAATATAATAGCTTCCGTTTGGCAAAGCGATATCGAGGTTCCTATGCTCTCGATACAGCAGTACGCTTTTGACGGGTCGTAGCTGCATGTCGTACACATAGACTGCCGGATGCCAGTGGTTGCCCGCATGGGAGACGATATGCACACTGCCCGATGCCTTGCACCAGTATCGATCTTTGAGGCCCTTAAGCTCTATGCTACCTCGCACCTGCGGGACGTTCAGTCGCACTCGGTCACCGCCCACCACATAACTCCAGTCCCTCCCCTGGCGCCGCACATCGCTTACGATCATGCCGGCATCTTGAAATGTAGCGACAATACGTGCAGGATCTGGTGCGAAAGAGGCCGTGTAACGCACCGTCACAGCGTAGCCGTCACTGTTTTTCACGGCCGAATCGATAGCGTAGTTAAAGACCGCACTATTTGCCAATGCATCGAACATCAACTTCATAAATGCATGGACATCGCCGTATGTGGTAAATCGAATCGTCTGATCCACACTCTTGTCGTAGCGCAGGCGGATAAATCCGAGCCGCTTCAAGACACGCACCACTTTGAGCGTATCGACTCTGCCATCTGAAGTGCGATACCTTTGGGGGTTGAGAAAGATACTATTGAGTATCGCTCGGTTTTTGTTGTATTTCGTATAACCGATGAGATGGATCACCTTATCGTCGAGCTCGCCGGCGAGCAAAAGAGCACCCAAAAGTAAAAGTCCCAGCAGCTTTTTTACCACAGGCGACCCTTGTTGTAGAGCTTGAAGCGTTTTTTATCGATAGGTTCGAGCTCACCTGCACGATAGATGAAGTAGCGTTTGCCCGAGATATTTTGCTCCTGTCCATCTTCGACGATACGAAAGCGCGTATGTCCTGCTACGATAAGCTGGTCGCGCGAAGTGTTGAGCTCTATGGGTTTTGCAGTGTTATAGACTTTTCGTTTGTAGTCGTCGAGATAGATAATACCGAGCCACAATCGCTTCTTGGGAACGATCGCGATGGAAGGGCGAACCAGTTCAGAATCTATCGTCGTGGTGTTTTCCTCACTCGAAGTATTTGCCTCGTCTTCGAGACTTGTGTTCGTTTCGTTGGCCTCGGTACTCGCAGTGGTTTGGGACGCATTCGACTCACTGAGTGTTTGTTCGGAATCGTTGTTTTCCTGAGTGGTATTTGTTTCTTGGGCCGCAGCAAGACTCTCTTGCGTGAGGTTTGGCTCTCGCGACTGCTCTGTAGTGTTGTCGGTGGTGTTGGGCTCGGCCGTCACGGCAGGAGGAGGTGTGAATCTGGGTGCGATCTTATCGAGATAGATGTAGCCTGCAGCCACCAGCAAAAGGAGAGCGAGAAACAGCTTGAGAAAGATTTTCGAACCACCGCTTTTCGATTCTTGGACCACAAAAGCGGAGTTGTAATCGAGGGCGTCTCCATAATACTGCTCTATCTTTTGGCGCAGTTCATCGAGCTGCATCCCCAGTTCGCGCTCGATGATTTTGACAAACCCGAGTGCCCTGGCGCGTGAGCCGAGACGTTTGAAATCTTCATTGCGCAGCGCTTCGAGTACGCGCGGCGCGATATATGTCTTTTTGTGAAGCTCTTCGATATCCATATTTTTGAGTTTTTCAAAATCACTCATCTCGCATCCTATCTATGAAAATCGCGGCAGCGGCAGCCACATTGAGCGAATCGAAATCACGCTCCATCACTATTCGTAACGTTTTATCGCAGCGTTCCAACGCTTTGCGCGGTATGCCCACACCTTCACTCCCCAAAACCAGAGCACGCTTGGACCCGAAACGCTCCTTGCGCAAATCACCACCGCTCATATCCGCCGCATAGACCCTCAATCCTCTATCTTGCAACTCTTTGATAACCTCGAGGAGATTTTCTCTAAGTGCGATGGGCATATCGAGGGCGGCACCGCTGGAGCGGCGCACCACACCGCTCATCTCGAGCTGCTTCAAGCCGCTCACCACGATACCGTCCACTCCCAGAGCGTACGCCGTGCGCACGATGGAACCGATGTTACCCACATCGGTAATGCCGTGCAATACGACTATAAAATCGCCCTCTTTGATCTCCTCAAAAGGTGCGAAGTGAAAATCCTCTATCTCTACGAGAATGCCTTGGTGATTGCCTCCATGAGAGAAGGCTTGCGCTTTTTTGTTATCGATGCGCACCACGGGTACGCCCAGTTTTTTTAGCTGCGCGAAACTTTTCGTATCGAGCTCTTTGAGCGCGTAGATGCGCCGTATCATCTCAGAATGGCGCGCCAAAAGATACGCAAAGATTCGCTTGCCATAGACTATCATAGCATTGATTGTAGCGATTTGTTACTTAATCTTTCGTAAGGATAGCGTACCACTCTTTGACGCTTTTTTCGCTCACTTTCGCGAGCATCTTTGCAAGCTCTTTTTTGGGCAGAGGAAGCCGAAGAATCTCGTCGATAGTGAGTGTAAGCGCCGTCGCCTCTTCTTCGCTTTTGTCGATCACCGCCACCCATTCCCCCTTGATGGGCTTGTCGCGAAACTGCTCGTAGAGATTAGCTGCGCTATCTTTGAAAAACTGTTCATATCTTTTGGTAAGCTCCTTGGCCAAAAAGACGGTGCGATCGGGCGCCATCGCGGCGAGCTCTTCGAGAAGTTTGAGGAGTCTGTGGGGCGATTCGTAAAGGACTACGCACTTCTCCTCGGTCAGAGCCTTTTTGAGTTCGCGCTCACGTTCGGCACCTTTGTGAGGCAAAAAGCCGTAAAAGGCGAAACGTACACACTCAAATCCGCTCGCCACAAAAGCCGTAACGGCAGCACTGGGACCGGGCAAGACCTCGTAGGCGATGGCGTGCTCCTGGGCGTAGCGCACGAGCTTGGCTCCCGGATCGCTGATGCCAGGCATCCCCGCATCGCTCACATAGGCCACGTTACGATCGAAAAATTCGGGGGTGATCTTTTGTAAAAAAGCGTCTTGATTATGTTCGTGAAAGGAGATGAACTCTGTGGGACCGAAATCGATGGAGTAACGCTCAGATAGGAGCGAGAGGAGTCTTTTGGTTACGCGCGTATCTTCACACAGGATACATTCGGCCTCGCGCAGGGCTTCGAGAGACCGAAAAGTGACGTCTCCCAAATTCCCGATAGGTGTGGGAACGAGCCTGAGCACTTACTTGAGATTGTATTTTCTTTTGAATTTATCTACACGGCCTGCAGTGTCGACGATTTTTTCGCTGCCTGTGAAGAATGGATGGCACTTGTTGCAGATCTCGATCTTGAGCTGCGGTTTATTGGAAAGTACCACGAAATGGTTGCCGCATGCGCATGTCACTTCGCACTCTACATATTCAGGGTGGATACCTTTTCTCATTATCAAACCTTTTGCGAGTTTTTTGGAGCGTTATGGTAGCAAATATTTTTTTTATTGTCCATTAAATATAGGACTTAATGCAGCAGCGAGGCAGACGCCTCACTGCTCCATAGGGGGAGGGGAATTAAAATTATATCACAAAATAAATCAATTGCAAAATCTTAAAATTTTTCAAACTTTTCCGATAATTTTTGCCCTAAAAAAAATTGCGACCCGTTCGATAATGGGTCTGAAAACCAAAAAACTTTGTCAAAGGGGAGAACATGACACGACGCGGTTTTACACTCATCGAACTCATCTTCGTGATGGTTGTTATCGGGATCTTGGCGGCGGTAGCATTGCCAAAATTCAAAGGATTAAAAGAAAATGCCGGTATTTCCAATATTGTTTCAAATTATACGAATGCTATACAAAATGCTCCTGCTTCATATCTCAATGAAACAGAACTGAATGGACTCTCACCTGCAGATGTCAATATCACAAACTTACTTAAAATCCCTGGTTTTACATGGACAACTACTCATCAAAAAGGATGGAGAAAATATAATCAAGATGTTGCAATATATTATCTCGAACCAGGGAAATATATAGAATTTTACTACTATAACAATGGTAAAATGCTGATAAGAACGTATATAGGTGGTGCTAATAAAAATCAAATTCAAGAAAAACTGACCAAAAAACTTGGTCTTACCTGGACAAGCGACAGAAACGACACCGTAATCGACCTTACGGACAATGACTAAAAACGCCTTCACGCTCATCGAGCTCATCTTCGTCATGGTGGTGGTAGGTATCCTCGCCGCCGTGGCGCTTCCTAAATTTCGCGGACTATCCTCCAACTCCAAAATCACATCCGAAACGGCTACAGCCTCCACCATCCAAAGCGCTCTGGAAGATATCCACAGCGACTGGGTAGTGAGTGAAGGATCGATGACGTGGGGCAACGGTAAAACCCAAAACGACCTCAACAGTGCAGGGTATCCCAAGCAGCTGGGCGACTGCGATCCGGCCTTCAACTGGATACTCAAAAACTCCTCTGCCGTCGACAGCAAATGGCACTGCACCAAAAGCGGATCGAAATTTCTCTACAGAGGTCCCGCATCAGATGCCGCCAAAGGCGTAGCGGAAAACGGAGCCGGAAAACCTGACAAGAACGACTGTTGGATATACGACCCTGCGCAAGGGACTTTCACACTCAGCGAAGGGTGCAACCCCTAAAGCTCTCCCATTTTTTTAATAATCCAAAAGCCAAAACCTAAGATAAACATACTCACTATCGCCACGACGATGCTTCCCGTCTCGACGTTGAAATCCATCAGCCGGCCACCTGCGTGAGATTCCACATGGGCAAGAATATGCCAAGAGCCAGGGTCAGCACGAATCCGGCGATAGCGGCGATGAGCACCGGTTCGATGAGAGTCGCGATATTGTCCACGATGTAGTCGAAGCGGTCTTTGAAGATTTTGTTGATTTTGCCGAGCATCCGAGAGAGCCCGCCGCCTATCTCGCCACTGCGCACCATCTCCACGATCATATTCTCAAAAAGCTTCGTCTCTTCGAAACCCTGGTGCAAAGAGCGGCCTTCTGCGATGGCGGCCGGGATCTTGGCTATTTTACTGCGCAGATAGCTGTTTTCTACGATCTCCATGGCGATAGCGATAGCGTCCATCATAGGGATGCCGGCGTCGTTGAGGACGCGAAAGATATAGAAAAAGCGGCTCATCATAGCGTAGTAGGTAGCCTGTCCTATAACAAAGATCTTCAACAGCATCCTATCAAGAATCAAGCGTACCTTTTCGCTGCGCCTATACATAAAGGTGATCACCATGCTCACACCGAAAGCCCCCACCAATATCGCTACACCATAGGCCTGCATCGCATGCTCGAGCCAGAGCAAAAACTTCGTAGGCAGCGGCAGCTCCATCTGCGACTCTTTGAAGTAGGCCTCGAACTGCGGTATCACCATCATCGTCACCACCACGAAAGCGATACTCATCGCCACGATGATGAAGATGGGGTAGCGGGTGGCTTTTTTGAATTTGCGGCGATTATCGAGAATCTCTTGCAAGATCTTCGCGAGATGCCCTATCTCCTCGGCCAGCGCTCCCGTCTCCTCGCCCAGGCGAAACATTGAGAGAGAAAGGACACCGAGCTGGCGGCGAAAGCGCTTGGCTGCATCGTAGAGGCTCTTGCCTCTGTCGATATCTTTGCTGATCTGCTCGAATATGGCACGCAGCATCGTATCTTTTTCGTTTTTGACCACTTCGCCCAAGACGTAATTGAGGGGCAAGCCCGCATCGAGCATCACCGAAATCTGCTCCAAAAGAGCGATGTAGCGTTCGAGATTGACGGGACGGTTGCGGATGGGATTTTTGAGTCTGTTTTCGATTTTTTGGAGTTTCAGCGAGAGAGGTTCGGCAATCTCCTGGATAGTGACGAGCACGCCTATGTTTTTATCCAAAAAACTCTTTATCGCTTCCGGTTTATTGGGTGCTTGGAGCACCAGGTAGTCGCGCTTCTTGCCGATTTTGTACTCGATGCGGTAGTACTTCACTATTTTTCCTTCGTTACGCGCAATACCTCTTCGATCGTGGTCACACCTTTGAGCGCCTTTTTCACACCGTCATAGATCATCGGTTTGAAATCTTTATGCGCCACGGCATACTCGTAGATCTCGAACTTCGTGGCCCCTTCGCTGATGAGCTTGGCGATATCCTCGTCGATAAGCAGCACCTCAGAAATCATCGTGCGTCCGTAGTAGCCGCTAAAATCGCACTTGGAGCATCCGGCACCCTTGTAGAGGGTGTACTTTTGGGGCAGGTACTTTTGGACGATTTTTTTGATGTTGGGCGGTAATTGTGTCTCTTTTTTGCAGTAGGGGCAGATTTTGCGCACGAGACGCTGCGCCACCACCCCTACCATAGCATCGGCGATCATATAAGGCTGCAGCCCCATCTGGGCAAAGCGTGAAATCGCGCCCGGTGCGTCGTTGGTATGGAGCGTAGAAAAGACCAAATGGCCCGTGAGCGAAGCTTGCGCAGCCGCGTCGAGGGTCTCTTTGTCGCGGATTTCGCCTACCAGGATGACGTCGGGGTCTTGGCGCAAAAAGGAGCGGATCGCCGTCGCAAACGTGAGGCCTGCTTTTTCGTTGACCTGCACCTGCTGCACCAGCGGCAGGCGGTACTCCACGGGATCTTCTATAGTCATCACCTTGTTTTCGAGGCTTTTTATCTCATTGAGCGCAGCGTAGAGCGTCGTGGTCTTCCCGCTTCCCGTAGGGCCCGTGATGAGCACGATACCGTAGGGGAAATGGATCATGCGATCGAAAAGCTCCAAGTTTTCATCCTCGAATCCCAGCTCTTCGAGCCGCAAAAGGGCTCTGGAACGATCAAGAATCCGCATCACGATCGACTCGCCGTAGACCGTGGGTGTGGTGGAGAGCCTAAAATCGAAGAGCTTCTCTTCGACCGTCAGAGAAAAACGACCGTCCTGGGGCTTGCGTTTTTCGGAAATATCGAGACCGCCCATGAGTTTGATACGAGTATCGAGAGCGTTGTAGACCTCGTGGTCGAAGACGAAGGTCTCTTGCAATACGCCGTCGATGCGAGCACGCACCGCAGCCTTTTTCTCGTCCGGTTCGATGTGGATGTCGCTGGCGCGTCGCAAGATGCTGTCTTTGATGATGAGATGGATCAGCCTCGTGACCGCACTCTCCTCGCTCTCTTGTACAAGTCCTTCGGCGTGGAGCTCCTTTTTGACATCCTCGATGATGTACTTGGTATCCTCGAGAATCGAGAGCCTGTGAAAGATCGCCTCGATCTCGTCTTCGGAAGCCAGATAGATCTTCAGCGGCTTCATGAGCGTGCGCTCGAGAATCTCCAGCGCTTCGAAATTGAGAGGATCGGAGGTGGCTACATAGACGAAATCTTCATCTTCGCTAAAGGGTATCGCCTTGGCGTTTTTAAGAATCTGCAGCGGGTAGCGCGAGAGCTTTTCGAAATCGATCTTTTCGCCATAGAGATCCACAAACTCATACCCCAGCTGCTTTGCCAGCGTACGCAAAAGTACCTTTTGGGTCACGAAACCCTCATCCACGAGGATCTGACCCAGTTTTTTGGAAAAGCCGGACTCCTTTTGGAGTCGCAGGGCGTGCTCGAGCTGCTCCTGGGTCAATATCCCCTCTTGGATCAACAAATCACCGAGTCGTACTTTTTGTCGTATCATTGCCACTCACCCAGTAGTTTTTTCGCCTGCTGCGAATCGCGATAGTCCAGATAGACACGCAAGAGCTCCTTGGCCTGTCGGTGCTTACCCAGCGCATAGAGACTTTTGGCATACACTATCCAAGCACCCTCTTTGGTGCGGTCGAGCTTGTTGGCTCGCTTGGCCCAGGCAAGTGCCTCTTTATACGCACCCTTATCGTATGCAAGGCGAGCGATTTTGAGCGCCAGGTCGTAACTTTTGCGCTCCTTGTAGAGCTTTTTGAGCTCTTGCATCGAAACGGGCTCGGCTTGCACCAGGCCGCTTGGGTGTGTGGGCAGGTTCTGCTCCATTTGGGGTGCTGGAGCTTCCACTACACTCGCCTCTTCTACCGGCTGCTCTTGCACTTTCTTTTCTACGTTATCGGCAGTTTGCGCCCGGGGTTTACGGTAGGCTCTTTTGTAGCGGCACGCGTCGTTGATGATGGTATAGTCCATGTGGGCACGTTTGAGCACTTTGATGTAGGGCTTGAGGGCACTCTTTTTCGAGGCGGTGTTACAGATGAGAAAAACCTGCTTGCGGCCGTCGTCTAAGAGTTTGCCGTACTGGATACGGCAGTGCAGCCCCAGACGCATCGCTTTGTATTTGACCTTGAAAATCTGCTCCATATTGGTATCGAAGCTATACAGAAGCTGCAGAGCCACGCAGCGCTTTTTAGGCATGGGATTTTGGGTGCTGTTGCTCTCCTTTGTCATTGCGGCCTGTTTGGGAGGTGCTGCGTGCTTCGGAGGCGGAGTCTTTTGTACCGGCACAGTTTGTGACGCATGCATTTGGGGACTCTTTTGGACCAGATGCGTAGGGTTCTTTTGGAGTTGGCCATACCACAGGTAGCCTCCGGCGGCCAAAACCACGAGAGCGGCGAGCAGTATAGGAAGGATGCGTCGTTTGAAGTAGTAGCGTTTGCATCTTTTTTGGAGTTCGTCGAATTTAGCTATCAAGGAGCCCTCCGTCGATAGCCGCCATGGTCACGAGACAAGATATCGGCTTGGTATACTCCTCCTTGCCCAGCTTCAGGGCTGCATCCATGAGCAAAAACATGCGATTGAGCAGCTTTTTGGTATCGCGAAAGTTGCCTTTGGTGAGGCCATAAATCTGCTTGGCGCGCTTTTTGGAAAACTCCTGCTCGAGCCCATATGCACCCGCTTTGAGCAGCTCCTTGGCCATGTACTCGCGTGCTTCGTCCATCTCGAGCCTGCCGATTTCGATGATGCGGTGGGGACGCGAGGAGAACTGGGGCTCTTGGAGGATTTTGGCCGATTCGTGCTTGTGCATCGCCATGATGAACCAGAAAGCCTTGGAGTCTGCGAGGATGCGCAAGAGCTCTACCATCTCCTTGCTCAGCAGCTGTGCCTCGTCGATGGCGACGATGGTGTCGGTATCTTTGTAGAGCTCCACTGCCTGCGAGATGAGCTCTTCGAGGGAGTAGTTGTGCACTTGCGCGCCCGTGCGGGTGATGAGATTTTTGATAAAATCCACCGGCTCGAAAAAGGGGGTATTGAAGCGAATGATGTGGTAGCTGTCCAAAAATTTGGGGAGATTGTACAAAAATATCGACTTCCCGCAGCCCGGCTCGCCGATGAGGAAAATAAGCTGCTTGGTTTCGCCTTCTAAGATATCGAGGAGTTCGTTTTTCGCTCGCAAGTGCGCTCGCGTTTCGTAGTAGTCCACATGCTCGATGCGGTCTTCGAAGATTTTGGCGATTTTTTTAAAATCGGCCACTAATTGTCCTTGAAAATTTTGAGCTCGTCGATGGTGGGGATATTGTTTTCACGTACGATTTTCGGCACGATCAGCACAAACAGTTCGCTCTTTTTGGCGCGTTTTCTGGTACTGTGAAAGAGACGCCCCACAATGGGTACGTCCCCCAAAAGCGGGACCTTCGTATGATCGTGGGCGATGTTTTTGCTCACAAGCCCTCCGATGAGGATCTTTTGCCCGTCCTTGACCTTCACGATGGAGGTGAGCTGTTTGATCTTCACATCGGGTGGGAGGCGTCGGATTGTGCCATTAGATTCTTGATCGCGCAGCAGCTCGCTGGTGACGGGGTTTATCTTCATGATGATTTGATTGTCGTCGGTGATTTCCGGAATCACATAGAGCGTGATCCCCACGAAAGACTGGCCGATAGCGTAGGTCTGCGTCCCCACCGTGGAGCCGCCTTGGATATTGGTAGTGCCGCTGGTTTCGTACTGATACGAAAGCTGGTCGCCCACGTTGATGATGGCGGGCTGGTTGTTGAGGGTGAGGATTTTGGGATTGGAGAGGACCTTGACGTTGCCGTATTTTTTGAGAAAATCGAAAAGCCCCTGCATGGAGAAGTTGTAGCCGATGAAGTAGTTGGGTGCCGCACGCGTCATGCTCACGATACCGTTTTGGCGCATGCGATAGGCGTCGCTCGAGCCATTGACGCGGAGATTGAATTTACTCCAGTCGATTCCGGTGGTCTGGTCGTCGTTATAGGTCACTTCGATGAGTTTGGCTTCGATGAGGACCTGCTTGTGCATCCTCTCGGCCAAGCGGTCCAAAAAGTGCTGTACCGCATCGAGCTCTTTTTTGGTCCCGGTGACCGTAACGAGCGAGGCGTCTTTGTTGATGAAGATTTTATAATCTTTTTGGCCGCTGATACCGGAGAGCAGCACATCGAGCTGCTGCTTGAGACTATCCCAGAAGGTAAACTGCGATTTGGTGGTGATGGTTGTGTAGTCGTTTGCGTAACTGCCGCTCTCTTCGCCGTTGATACCGCCTGCACCGCCGGTACCGTTGTCGATACCGCCCGTGCCGCTTCCGTATCCGTTGTTGTCGCTGGTGGTGGTGCCCAAGATTATCGACTTTTTGCTCTCGCTTGTCATGGAAGAGAGGTTGATGTAGTCGATATTGAAGTTTTTGGTTTTGTAGTAGGCGATTTTGAGCAGATGTTTTTGGGAATCATAGGTATAAAAGAGATTGTTTTCGCCCAGTATGAAATCGAGCAGCTCTTCGAGGGTGTAGTTTTTGACATTCACGAAATCGAGAGGCTTTTTGATGGCGATTTTTGCTCTTTGGTCTTCGAAAAGGATGGAGATGTCGCAACTATTGGCCAAGTCGACGAGCACGTCCTCGATAGTGATGCCGTGCCCCTGCATGCCCATGGCTTTGAGATTGAAGAGCTTGTTGTCGCAATCGGCAGCAAAAAGCGTCAGCGTCATAAGAAAAAGAAATAAAAATTTTCGTATCATCTACTTGTCACCTGCAACACTTTTTTCTTGGCCAAAAAGAGGATTTTTTTCTCTTTTCCCCTCTGGAGCACTACACGGTCATCCAAAATCGCTACGATTTTAAATCCCTCAATTATAGCACCAATTCCATAAAATTTATTATTGATGAAGGCTTTTTTGTTCATTATCGCATAGAGGCGCAGCGGACGTGCGACGGGATAGAAGACGGGAGCCGATTTGTGCGCTTTGATAATCTTTTGGGCGCTGTGGAAAGGATCGTACGCCACGGGCAGATCCGCAGCCGCCAATAGCGACACCACAATGAGCCAAAAAACCACTCTTTTCATGGCTTCGCTCCATAGAGTTTGATCACGAAGGAGAACTTCGGCACGGTGCCGTTGGTTTCGATGTGGAGATCGTCGATTTTGAGTAGCATCGGATGGGCTTCGATGCCGCGCATGAAGCGCACCAGCTCCAAAAACCTTCCCTGCCCCTGGACGCGCAGCTCTTTTTGGATCTCGAGTTTGCCCATATAGGGAATCTTAGTGGCATTGATATCGATTTTCTCGAGTACCAGGCCTTTGTGTTTGGAATCGGCGAGCATATCGTCCAAAAGCGCGGTAAGGTTCTTTTGGTTTAAAAAACGCATGCTTGCATCTTGCAGTTGCGCTCGCAGCTCCATCTCTTTGGCCCTGGCCTTGTCTATGTCGGCTCTGAGTCGCACGTTACGCTCTTTGAGGCGCTTGAGCTTCGCTTCGAAACGTTTTGGATCGTATTTGGCGATCTTGCGATGCAGCTGCGCTATTTGCTCCTCTTTTTGGGCCCGCATCGCAAAGAGATCTGCAAAAAAGAGCGTATAGGTACCATAAACAAGCAAGAGCGCCACGAGCACATAGGCCATAATCCGTCTACTCTTCGCATAGGCAGTGAGCCTGTTTTCGATATATTCGATTCTATCGCGCAGCCTCACGGTGCCACCTTTATCGTACTCTCATAAAGACCGTCGTTGCGTTTGATCTCTTGGGTCGTGACGTTACGGTAGTTGCGCGAAAGCATAAAATCCATAAACTTCGCGATCTTTTCACGCTGCAGATCCTTCGAGACCACCAGAACGCGTGCGGATTTGGAGCCGTTTTGATCCAAAGCTTTGGTACTGAGACGATAGGTGTAGAGTCCCGCGACGATGTCGTTCATCATCTTTTGGCGCGCGAGGGTAGCATCGTGCACAAACGGTATGGCGCTCATACTCTCTTCGAGGGTTTCGTCACGCCGCTGCTGCTCTTGGAGTTTTGCCTGGAGACGGTCCTGCTCTTTTTGGAGCCTCTTGATAGCGACACCGTACTTGGTGGCGATATGTTTGTAGTGGGTCAGCTTGTCCTGGAGTGCCGCGATTTGCGTATCGTAGCGCTGCAGACTCGCATCGAGATAGAAATAGACCCCCGCCATCAAGAGCAGCAAGAGCATAAATCCCGCCGCCACCTGGACACTTTCGTATAAAAAGAGCGGCTTTTTGCGTTCATAGAGAGTGAAGTTGAGTTTTTGCTCCAGTGTATCGAACTGCTGGGCATACAGTGCCAATGTAGCGATGCCCGCCTCTTGGGGTGCAAGGTCGCAGCACTGCACGAGCTCGGGACGCAAATCCCCGTCGATGCCGAAGCTCACCAGGTATTCACGCAGCCCGGCAACCGTCTCGCCGTCGCAGTCGAAGATGAGTCTATCGATATGTCCGTAACCGAAATAGCTGCGCTTGAAGTTGACGCTGTAGACGATCTTTTCTATGTTTTTATAAAAAACCTCTTGGATAGTAGCGAAGATATCCTTTTCCTGCAGCGAATAGTTCTCCTCCACCAGGCCCTTGGAATAGAGCAAAGATTTGAGGCGCGCAAGCTCGATGCCCGTCTTTTTTGCGATGCTTTGGAGCGAATCGATGGTGCGATACCCTATGTAACGGCCGTTTTGGTAGATGGCTGCGTAGCCCTCCTCTTCGCTCAGGTGAATGTAGAGATCGTTCATCGTGGGAGCCGCACCCTGGGGATAGAGTGCGGTATAGGCGATAAAACGGGGAAAGACGAGATCGAGAAATCCCACGCGTTTGGCATATTCGCCCACGAGTGCGTCTAAATCCTCCTTGGCGATGGCGAACGCCTCGATGAGATAGCTGTTTTCGCTCTCGAGCACGAAACGTACGAAATCGATGGCGTAGTCGCGGTTGGGATCGAGGCCCCCTTCGTTGTACATTTTGAGTTCCACTTGCACAGCGAGCTGTTCGTCCGAGAGCGAGAGAGGGAGTTTGAAAGAGAGCGCTACGAGTTTTTGAGCAGGAATGACAGCGGCGACGCGATGCTTTTTGAGACCGGACCAAGGAACGGCACTGAACTTCTTGCCGTCGAAAAGATATGGCTTGTCCTTGTAGAGTATAACCGCGCTCATCCCATTCCCGCTTCTAATCTTGGTGTATTATAACATAGCCGGTGGCGGGAAGTGTATAGAAGTCCACGCTTTTTTGTTCGTAGTGCAGTGTGAGGATTTTTGTCTTGGCGGTGATGAGGCTCGCCGGCTTCGTAGCGTTGTCGTCGACATGGGGTCTGCCCATGGCATCGAAGCATAGCGTGTGCAAAGAGCTTTGGACGGTGCTTTTGAAAGCGTATTTCGCCTGCCGCGCCCTTTGTGCAATAGCGGCTTGGGTGAGTTCCATGCAGCCATAATCGTTGGGCTGTGCGAGGCCTCGCTTGTCGTAGAGCATCCCCTGATACTGGGTCTTGAGCAGCTGCATCTGCACGAAATGGACATCGTCGCGCAGATGGTGGGTTTTAAAGCCATACACCGCCGTAGCGGCCAAAATCCCCAATATCACCATCACCAAGATGAGTTCCAAAACGCTAAATCCTCGTTTCATGGTCGTTGCAAGGTCCTTCTATAAATCCGTATCGGGCTCAAAAAGGCATCCTTGGTGCTGTTGACTTCGATGCGTAGCATCATGTAGCCGTTGCTGGCAGGGGTGTCGATAAACGTGACGTTGATGCCTCTTTTGCAGTTGGCGTTTTCATCCTTATACGATGGCAGCACATAGCATCGCTCCACCTGCACATGGGCTCGAAAACGGCCCTTGGGCGAGAGAAAATCGAGTTTGCTCTCGTTCGCTTCGATGCGCATGAGTGCCGCTTCCGTGACGCTGTCGGCGAAGAGCTCGGCCTGCTCTTTGGTGTAGGTATCGGCAAAAAAGTGTGCATGGATGCGCGCATAGGAGAGTGTGAGCATCGCCAAACCCGCTAAGAGTAAGAGCATAAAGATCGCCATGAGTAGATTGAATCCCCGTCTCAAAAGACCACCTTCATTTTGCTAAAGTGCACGCCGATGCGCGTGCCGCGCAGGCTCTCGTTCACATCGAGGGTGATGCGCAGCGTCCCGTCACGCACTATGGCACTCATACCCGCCACGTGACGCATGAGGATGCTCGCTTTGCCGCTCTGGCCGTTTCCTTTAGGGTCGGCGCAAAAGGTCTGCCCTCTCCAGGGGCGGTAGTCGTAAAAAAGCAGCAGCGTATCGCTATCCACATCGAGCCCCTGCAAGCAGGCCGCGTTCTTGTCGATATCCGCACCTCTGGCCACGGCGTAGGCGCTCTTGGCGAGATAGTACTTTTCGTAGATCCATTTGGGCTTGACGCTGTCGGTGATGGTGATGGTATGGGGCGGATGGGAGCGGACATCGAAAGCCTGGTCGCTGCGCTTGCCGTGCCAGCCGAAGGCGTTTTGCATATCTTCGCTCAAGAGCCCCTGGTCGAAACTGCCTGCGAAGATGAGCGCTCTTGGGCGCAGATCGCTCAGTGTGATGTCGGTAGAGAGGCTATAATCGCTATAATCGGTGATGGAGCGTTTCATATCCACAAATCCACTGTACATACCGAGACTCAGATTCTCCTCGTCAAACCCTATCCACTCTAATATCGGGTAGGTCTGGTTCGGAAGTATCTGCCAGATGTAGCGAAAGCTGCCCGAAGCAGGGTCGTAGCCTATGACGGTGGCAGGGATGCGCGCACGCAGTCTCTGCGCCAGAGCATCGAGGACGATCTGGCTTTGCAAAGAAAGCCTCGTCATCTCCTTGGCCTTGAGCGAGCGGATCTTGATGGTGGCCAGCGCCTTGAAAGTGGCGACGGAGAGTATCGAAACGATCACCACCACCACGATTATCTCCATGAGTGTGAAGCTGCGTCTCATTTTCGCCACGGCCTTCTGTTGATGTGGATCTGCCCGATATTGGAAGAAAAGTACCAAAAACTCGCGATCGTTTTGCCAAGAAGCTGCTGTTTGGTCTGGGGCGCTACAGACACCGCGAGATATTTGATATCGCTGGTGGAGCCGCTGCGGCATTTGTTTGCAAACGGCTCCATCGTGTCATCTACGTAGCAGACACGTACCTTGATGGTGTAGCGCCGCGTGCCGTTTGCGTTGGAGATACTCTTCGTAAGCCCATTAAAATCATCCAAATCATCCGGATCGCTCTCACCGCTCTCGCTTCCTATCGTAGAAGCGCTCAGATTTTGGAAGCAGCCTCGCGAACCGGCAAATCCCCCTACCCGGTAGTGGGTGGTGCTATCGCACTTGTAGCGGTTGGATGCGGCAGCGTCTGTGTGCAGGATATCGTCGCTTTGGGTGTTTTGCTCATCCCACGGCAGCGACTTGGCAAATCCCACCATCGCTACGGCATCGCTCATGGCCTCCTCTTTGAGCATGGTCACGGCATGCTTGGCACTCACTTGCAAAATCTTGGGCAGCACCGTAAAAGCCAAAGCGATGATCACCATGGAAAAGATGAGCTCTATGAGCGTGAGAGCGCGCCTCATCGAAATACCTTCACGCCGTGGCGTTTTTTGGAGATGTTTTGCTCAAACCGCACGCCGCTTACCTGACCACTCTGAATAGGCTCGGAATTGGCCTGCAAGTAGTGGTAGCGTATGCACGGATGGCGGCTGCAGTCACTGCTGTTAGCGAAGCTATAGGACTTGCCGCTATCATAACTGTACCACAGCCAAGAGGGGATGGCAAGATGGATAATCGCTTGGGGTGCCTTGGAACTGTTCTTGATAGTGACACGATAGATGCCGTTTTGCAAACTGCTCGCAGTCTGTAGCGACACATCCGCGCTTCCCAGCCCATAGCCGCTCTTTGGCCGCAGCTGCTCTATCGTACCGTCACTGCTGTTGTGCTCTTGCATCACATACCACCCGGGCAGCAGCTCCTCACCCTTTTTGGCACCATAGACGAGTACAGGGATATCCAGAGTGTCGCTCTCTTTGGATGTCTCAAGGTCGCTGCTAAGAAGTCGTGCATAGTAAAACCGTGCGCTCTCGCTCAGCCCCGTCACTTCTCCCGTGACATGATCGCTATCCACGTAGCTTGCCTGGGTGAGATTGAAATCGAAGGGCTCGGCCGGTGTGGTGAAGTTGCGATCGAAATTGAAATGCAAACTCCCTTTGCATGAGCCGTTGTGCTCTTGGCTAAAGTAGCTTCTATCGATGGTAAGCACGATGGTGTCGTTCAGGTCGGTCGCACTGCTAGAGCGCTCGACATTATCGACGAAGAGGCTGTGCAAGATGGTGTGCACTGCACTTGCGATAGGATCGTAGCGAAGCTGCAAGCTCCCTGGTTTTGCGTAACATAGGGCGTTATAGTTTTGGGTAGTGGCATCATCGGCGTTTTGGGCCGTGATGGTCATATCGATGCGGGCACTGTGGCGCAAATCGCGTGCAAGATAGGTAAATCCGTGCGCCTCATCGAAATCGTGCAGCTGCACTGTGATATGGAAATGGTGCGGCGAGATGACAAACGAACGCGTAGCACGTGCGATGGTCGTCATGTTGCTATCCCAGTGGCCAGGCACTGCTTTGTCGTCGCAGTCGACTTTCGCGAAACGTGCAGTGCAGGCACTCTTTTCTGCGATGGTGAGATTAAACTCGTTCACGTCGCTATACTTGGTGACCACTGTGTAGTTGCCGTCTGCAAAGTGCCAGCCGCGCGTGATGTCGGGTGTGAAACCGCCTGCTTTGCAAAGAGGTTTGGCGTAGCTGATGTTGATATCAAAACTCGCGCCTGCGCTTTCATTGTAGTCTGTAGCGGGCTTGCCGTCGCTTCCGAGCGCCGCTGCACTGAAATTGAAATCCTCACCCGCTTTGATGCGTGAGGGCAGCCGCAGCCAAAATCGCTCGGGACGGATGGCGAAGGTGTCGGTGGAGTTGGTTTCGTTGGCATCACGCAGTCCGCCGCCGCATCGTGTCCATTTGTCTGCGATCCAATAAAGATGCACGAAAGCTTTGGGACTCGCCAAGGAGCTACCCAGGGCAATGCGTGTTTCATTGACCTCGTCCGCACTATGCCAATACGTAGTGTTCCAATCACTCAGGCGACGCTTCGAAGCATAGTCGAAAATCGCTGCACAGACGGTGCCGTTGAAGTCGTCGTGGTAGCTGCCGTTCGCATCCATCTCGGCGAGCGTGAGGTTGAACTCTTGTGAGACTATTTTGGTGGAGATGTTGCGGTCGCTTGGCGAGCGAAAAACGTCGCGGAGAGCGAAGCGAATCGGTTTTGTGGTTGCATTGATTTCATCTATGACGAAAGGTTCGCTAAAGACAAAAATCCCGCCATCTTCCGCCACATGCCATCGCTCTCTGTCGTGGGCAGTATCCTCGTCCACCAAAAAGCCGATTTTTTGATTCGAATATTCACAAATACGAAACCAACCCCCATTATCACCGTATCGGCTATCTTTCCAGCCCACGGCTATAGGTTTTTTGGGATATGTCTGCAAATAGTCGACGCTTCGGCATCCACCGTTGTCCCAGCCTTCAAAATAGCGAACTTTACGACGGATCTCAAAACGTATGCGCTTCTTGGTCGCATCCAGAAAACTTCCCGCAAAATCCGCATTACTGATCATGTAGCCCACGGTTTCCGGTTTTGTCACCTTTGCGTCGCTTGTCTCACTTCTATCGAGAGCTACGTAGATATCCTTGTGCTGGCCCACAAAAGCCGCAGCGGTCATCCAGGGCTTGGATGGCTTTTTGGGCACGGGATTTCGCTCATTGTTGAGTGTCTGGA
This sequence comes from Campylobacterales bacterium, assembly GCA_027024145.1. GTDB lineage: Bacteria > Campylobacterota > Campylobacteria > Campylobacterales > Nitratiruptoraceae > Nitratiruptor. The sequence continues at coordinate 19,778 of JALVTF010000032.1, read as the reverse complement.
TATTGGCCAATATCGCGGGTTGGCAAAAGCGTGCCGTGGTTTTGAGGCGCTCCCATCCTACATCACCTCTTGCATACAATCCCTGCACTTTTTTTGTATCCACCGTTCCCACTTCCACAATATGGCCATCTATCTTGTGCAGTCCTTTGTTGACGGCTATGTAACTGACGTTTTGATCGATATGCGGCCCATCCATTCCTTGGGGTTCGACGATAGTGACGTCAAATCCACTGCGCGTTACGTTTTTGATCCGAGCGGTTGCAGGATTATCGCCTTGGATATCGGTGACGATGAAAACTACCGGTTTGGATGCAAAAGGCTTGGAAAATTGTACATGTGTCCACGTAGGGTCGTTGTAGGTGTTTTTGATATGTACCCACCCGCCTTGCATCTGCAAAGGCGTAAACATCGATTCGGGTATCCAATCGTTGCAGCAGCAGACCCGAGGCGTGCCGTCCCAGTTTTTCTGTGCTTTTTCATTTTTGTATATCGTCTGAATGGTGCTAAAACTCAAGGCGGTATCAAAAAATTTCACTTCATCCATATATCCATTGAACTCTTGGCTTTTTTGATAGCCACCTAATATTGTATCTTGATCTTGGCCTAAAACAAGCCCTCGCACATATAAAGCGCTGTAATTAAAAAATACAAAAGCCGAATCGACTTTTGCACCATCCAAATATAATACAATGCTTGAGCCAAAAAATCCGATAGATCTTGTCAATGCAATAAAGTGCCATTTCCCATCTGCAATATTTTCTCCAAAATCCAATCTCCTTCTTGCATCTTGAAGATAGAGCCACATCTTCGAGCCACCACGAATATAGAGCCAAAGCTCATTCGTCGTGCTATAGTCGTTGACCGCTGAAACCAATGAAGCTACGGAATGCGAGGTCTTTATCCACATAGTAATCGTAAAGTTTCTCTTGCCATCCAATACAGCGCTGGGAATCTTTACATAATCATCATCTTCATCGGTAGCATCACTGGTGGAGATATGAGTAAAATCCCCTGCATAACACATGACACCCCCAACCGCTGCACTAGATTCTGTGTTGACTAAATGGGGCGAAGCATCATAACCGTGACCAGAGGAGTCCACAAATATATTATGATTTGCTATATTGCAATTATCCATATGATAATCTGCAATAAGTGCGGCAAAAGCGATATCGAAAACGAGAAAAAAAAGCAGCAGATATCTCACACCAACACCTTACTCGCTACCGCCACAGCGGCGCTTTCACTGCGCAAAATCATAGGCGTATCGAGTCCTTTTATCTTCGCAAATTTTTCGCGCTCTTGGGGTGTCATGCCGCCCTCCGGGCCTATGAGCGCTCTTTGAATATTATCGGCGCAAGAGAGCGTATCTTTGCTAAAGTCTATGAGCACGATATCCTCGTAGCGCGTCAATACTTCATCGATATTTTCTAAAACTTCGAGCTCCATCAAGGAGCTGCGGCCGCACTGCTGGCAGGAGTTGATGAGGATCTTGTGGAGCTTGTCGAGGCGCAAACGAAAGTTCTTTTGGCTGCGCGCACTGTACAGAAAAGTAATTTTGCTCACTCCTATTTCGTTGAGCATCGGGAGCGTCTTTTCGATCACTTTGGGATCGACGATGCACCATAGCAGATGAAAAAAGCGCTTGGGCACCACCTCTTTATGCTCTTGGTGAACGAGTGTTAACACAGCTTCGCGCCGCGTCACTTCTGTGATGCGATAGTGATAGAGGGTACCGTCGCGCATATTGCGCAGGGCTATCTCCTCACCCCTTTTGTGGCGGCGGACTTTGAAGATATAGTTGTAGACCTCACCCTCGATGCGCAGCTCTTGTGTGCCGGCCTCTGGGTGGTAGACGAACTGCATCAGTGAAGAACGAGAGCCGATGCGTAGACTACGATTTCCGCGCCGATTTCGGCACCCATGACCTTCGCTACCCAGGCCTTGTAGGCCTCTTGCGCCGTTGTGTCGGTGGTGGTGATACCTTTGCGGCGCTTGTTGATGAGAATTTGATGGACGATGATGCCAACGGCCAAGAAAATCATCAAAACGATTTCAAGATTCCATACCGAAAATTTCGTCACGGCAAGCATCAAAAGCCCCGTAAATATCACCATACCCAAAAAGACGTTTTGCACCAGCAGCATGATCCCTATTTTACGGTAGAAGCGGATAAAATCGGACTCATTTTTGAACGAAAAATACCAAAACTGCCCGAGTATGAGCAAAACCACGCTGAGCATGTGCGCATGATGCGATGCCGTAAAGAGTTTGTCCACCAACAATCCTTTATGCTTTGTATGCTACAATCAATGCAGACATTATACCAAAGGAAGGCTATGGTATCTTTGCACGAAGCGCTGCAATGCATCACCCAGATAGAGCATGCTCCACGCTACGAAACGCTCTGCATCGAAGAGGCCGTGGGACGTATCTGCGCCCAAGAGATTCACGCACGCATAGATCTGCCCGTCTTCGACAATTCCGCGATGGATGGATACGCCATCAAGCTCGCAGATGCCGGCAAGGAGGTACGCATCCAAGAGCGTCTCATGGCAGGCCAAAGCAAAGATTTGCAGCTCGAGCCCGGAAAGGCTATCAAAATCATGACAGGCGCCAAACTCCCCCGAGGCTGCGAGGCGGTCGTACCCCAAGAGTATGTGGAAGATTTGGGCGATCGCGTAAAGTTGCCGCAAGATGTGAAGCTCCATGCCAATATGCGTTTCGCGGGAGAAGATATCAAAAGCGGTAGCATGCTCATAGAGCCCGGAGAAAAACTGTGCGCGTATGCCATCGGCGTTTTGGCTTCGCAAGGCTACTCGTACGTGCGCACCTTTGAGCAGGTCAAAGTCGCCATCTTTTCGACAGGCAACGAACTTGCGATGCATTACGAGCCAAGAAGCGGTGCACAGATTTACAACTCCAACACTCCGGCTCTGCTGGCACGCTGCAAGGAGCTTGGCTGTGCCACCAGGTTTTTGGGCAAAATCGAAGACGACCCCAAAGCGATCGAAGAGGCTATCGCCAACGCCCTCGATGCGGATCTCATAATCACCAGCGGCGGCATGAGCGTAGGCGAAGCAGATTTTACAAAAGCGGCTTTCAAAAGTATGGGCATGGAGATTCTCTTTAGCAAAATCGCCATCAAACCCGGCAAGCCCACCACTCTGGGCAAAATCGGCTCTACCTACGTGCTCAATCTCCCGGGCAATCCCTTGGCCGCGATCCTCAATTTCGAAATTTTCGGACGCACACTCATCTACAAACTCTCAGGAAGAGCAGACTACCATCTGCAGCCACTTGCGGCGAAACTCAAAGAAAAAATCTCCCTCAAACCAGGCCGCGATACAGTTATCCCGGGAACGTTTGACGGCACATTTTTTATACCCTTGGCGCACTATGCACCGGGTATGGTACGCCCGGCAAGCCTCATGGATGGCTTCATCATCGCATCAAAAGATGCAAAAACACTGGAAAAAACGGTACGTTTCATTCCGCTTTGGGAGAGTACGAGCAAAGAGGCACAAGAGGTGGTCAGCGCCGTATGAGCGCTGACGAAGTTACTTTTTCAGTGAAGAGATATAGGTAGCCAGAGCTTCGATATCGGCGTCGCTGAGGCTCGCCACTTGTCCATGCATCAAAGCACCCATGCCGTATTGGTTGAGTGTGCCGGCTTTGTAGCCTTTGATTTTTTTAACGAGCTCATCTTTTGCCATACCGCCAATGATGCCGGATTTTCCAAGAGCATGTTTTTCACCGTTTGGTCCGTGGCATGCCGCACATTTGGCGAAAAGCTCTTTTCCTTTGTCTGCCGATGCGCTTGCAGTAGCTCCACCCGTAGCCGCTGCGACGGCTTCTTTGGCTTTATTGACACTCTCTTGCGCTTTTTCTTTGACAGCTTGTGTCGCGCTCTTCGCAGCCTCTTTAGCTTGCTGTGTCACACTGGGAGCCGCTTTGGCAGCTTCGGTTTTTTGTGCAGGCTCAGCAGCGGGTTTTGCTGCTTGTGGAGCAGAAGCTTGGGCTTTTGGAGCTTGCGTTTGTTGTGTTTGTTGTGTTTGTGCGTTTGCTTGCGTAGATGATTCTTTTTTCTGACATCCTGTGAGCAACAGTGCAGCGACAGCTACCGAAACGAGTGCGATTCTTTTCATGAAAAACTCCTTTAGATTTTTTTCGGATTGACGATTTTGTGTCCGCGAAGGAGTTTCTCCCAGATATCGGGATCACTCCACTCTTCGCGTACACCATCCGAAAACTTGATTTGTGCCAGATCGATACGTCCCATAACATCGCTAAAAGCGTCTTTGCGTGAAGCTTTGGCATAGCCCGTATCGGTCTCATGCACGATCACGTGGGAGATTATAACATCTTTTTCTAAATTGACCGTTTCGGTGTTTGCAAGCACCAAATCCACCATCAAAAGTATCACACGCGCATACTGCTCGGCACTGGGACTCACAGGCAGCTCCACCCAGCGTCTACTCCACTTTTTCATAGCACGCAGATACTCAGGATCGTCGCCGCTCCAAAGCGTAATGGCATGGTCGAAAGAGTCGATAAGTTCTTTGATCGTAAGTTTGGTAAGTCCAAAGTCATAGACCATCTGCCCCCTATCGAGGTAATCGGAGCTAAAAATGAGCTCCACCTTATAGGAGTGCCCATGGATCGATTCGCTGCAGCGTCTACTGGTACAACCCCGCACGATATGCGCATTTTCGAATTTATAGAGTTTGCGTATCTCCATTTTTCACCTCATTTTCTCTCTGTTCCAGAGTCGCACCTGCAATCTATCGCTATAGATAAATCCATGGAGCATGCAAAACTCCGCGACTAAAGGAGCGTTTTTACGAAGTGTTTGCAATCTATCGCCAAGGGGCATGCAAAAAACCTCTACTTCGGGATACTCTCCCACGATATCGGCGATCTGCTCATATGCATCGAACTCTATGATGCCGGCACCCAAAGTGAATTTGAAAAAACTGTAGGCGGTGTTGCGCACAATAGCCTCGATGGCGGCTTTGTTGACGCGCTTTTCGTAGGGTTCACCGCTGTTGGAGAGCTTCACCGCCATCGCGAAGATGACATCTTTGTAAACAGGACAGGCATCGAAATCTATCTCGATCGTGGCATTGGTCTCGATGGTCACGATAAAACCCTCTTGTACCAAATACTCTACGAATCCATAGAAAGCCGCATTGTTCCAATACAGCAACGGCTCGCCGCCGGTGAGCACCACATGGGGTTTGAATTCCAAATGCTGTACATGGTCTTGCAGGATATCTTGAAGCTCCTGCACATGCTCTATCGGACGCCAATCCTCTTGGAAAAGGTTGCGATTAACCGCATGCACACTATCACACCCAAAAACCTTTTTGCCTTTGGCGAAGTACTCTCCAAAGCTTGGGCACTTGAGATTGCAACCTCCGAAGCGAAAAAAGATACTGGGTGTGCCGACAAACTTGCCCTCGCCTTGAATCGAATAGAAATGTTCCGTTAAATAGAGCATTTACCCTCCCGTTTCATAAAAGGCTCTGCTGGATGCTTCGTTTTTCTCTTCGCTCCAACGATTCTCTTTGGGTTTGTTGGCAAGGACCGTTTTGAGAATATCCACCGCCTTGTCGATATCTCCAGCTTGCACAGCATCCTTGATGCTCATCGCTTCGTCGAAATAGAGGCAGGGGATGAGATACCCCTCGGCCGTGAGACGAATGCGGTTGCAGCTTTCGCAAAAGTCATGCTTATGCGGATCGATGAGACCGAAGACATACTCTTCGTTTTTAAGTCGGTATAAAAACGCAGGACTGCTCCCTTGGCGACCTATCTTTTGAATCTCGTACTTTTCCTTGATTCGCTCAAGGATCTCCTTGCCATGCATCCCTTTGAGCGCACTGTATGCATGGACATTTTCCATATATTCGATGAAGCGCACCTGCATGCCACGCTCTTTGCCAAATTCGAGAATATCCACGATTTCGTCATCGTTGAGGCCTTTGAGAGGCACCATGTTGATCTTGACTTTGAGGCCGGCTTGTCGTGCTGCTTCGATACCTGCAAGGACGCGTTCTAATACATCCTTGCCTGCGATGATACGTGCCCGCTCAGGACGCAGGGAATCGAGAGAGATGTTGATGCGTTTGAGTCCTGCGTTTTTGAGATCTTGGGCGATGTCGGCTAACAGATAGCCGTTTGTGGTCATGGCCAGATCGATGTCGGGCTTGTAGTCGTAGATCATCTTGATGAACTTGTCCAGATCCTTGCGCAGAGTGGGCTCGCCCCCTGTGAGGCGAATCTTTTCGATGCCCATATCGATGGCTGCCTTGACGAACTTGAAGAGCTCCTCGAAACTCAGCAGATTTTCTTTTGGCACCCAGCTAAAGGGTTTTTCTGGCATACAGTACTGGCAGCGAAAGTTACAGCGTTCGGTCAAAGAGATACGCAGATAGTTGACTTTTCTGCCGTGTCCGTCGATGAGCATAGGCCTCTTTCTTCTGTTTTTAGTAGATTGTAGCAGAAAATAAAAAAAGGAAGATTAAGAAAAGTGCATATCGGAAGGCTTAAGCCTTCCGAAGATTAGTGGAGTTCTCTCCAGATTTTTTGTTTCCACAAATATGCGAGTACACTGAAGATGACGAAGTACAGAAGCACCCATACACCGAGTTTGTCACGTTTTTCTTTCTTTCTGTCACCCACTTTTTCAAGATAGGCGATCACTTTTTCAGTAGCTTCTTTCGTCAGACCCACGCGTGGCATCGCCGTTCCGTGGAGCAGTTTTTGTGGATCTTCCACAAAATCGCGGATATATTCAGGTCCACGGCTGCGGATGAACATGCTTAGATCCGGAGGCGTGGTGCCCAGATATTTTTTGAGGTTCGCTTCATATTTGGCGAGCTTGAGCTCGAAATCGGCTTTTTGGACTTCTGTTTTGAATTTCGGTTTTTCACCGATGACAGTCCATTTGTCGTAGCGCACATTATGACAGCGTCCACATGCGGTCTCGAAAGCCTCTTTTGGTGAGAGCTCTTTTGGAGCGATAGAGACCAGATACGCTACGATATCGGCCAAATCTTGATCGCTTCCGTAGAAATTTGGCATCGGGAACGCTCGTTTAGCGTTGAATTTATGCGCAAGCTTCATCGCTTTGACAGGATCTTTGATGAAGTTCGCCAAGAATTTGTGATCTACGACTGCAGCGATGTTGCTAAGATCCGGTGGACGCACACCGTAGCTCGCACTCGCTGCCACAGGATCCATCGGAGCAGGGATGTGTTGGCTCGCAATGGAGTGACATCCCGTACAGCCGTTGTTCATAATCGCCTGCGCACCTTTTTTGGGATCACCTTTGAGATGCAAAGGCTTCAGGTCGGCATAGGCAAATGTCGCAGGCTCATGGTGAGGGTGCATTTTCGAATGCGCATACGGCTCGATCCCCCAGTATGTAATACCTACAAGCACTGCGATGATGAAGAGAATCTTGAGTTCTTTCATTGTGCACCCCCTCTATTACGTACGAACACCGGATTGAGGAAAAAGAGCGCGTAGAAGATGATAAAGAGCGCTACGATAACAATTCCGTTGCCAAGAGTCTTCGCATATTCCATGTATCCGGCGATATAGAGCGCCAAAGTCATGAGAATCACGAAACCGAGCAGACCTTTTTTGCGTGCCGTCACTGCAGGCAATGCCGCCCAAAGAGCCAAGAAACCGACAGCCGCCACGTAGCCGATATAGGCATTGAAACCTGTTGGTGGCAGTTTACCCCAGATGGTGAGGATGATCATATCGATCACCATCAGCCAGAACCATACGAAAAAGCCGCTACGGCGGGCAGCAGGTGCCACTTCGTCGTTTTTGTCAAACCAAGGAAGTGCAAAAAAGATCACGTTTGCGATACCAAAAGCTATAAGACCCATATCCATCGCACTGAGACTTCCTACAGGGAAGAAGAATCCACGCAGTACCTCATAGCTCCACAAGAAGTACCACTCAGGATAGATGTGTGGCGGTGTCTTCATAGGGTTGGCAGGATCGAAATTGATCGGATCCATTGCAAATTCATAGTGATAGAACACGAGATAGAAATAGAAGATCAAGAATACACCCAACACAAAGAGGTCTTTGGAGATAAAGACCGGCCAGAACGGAATCACTTTGGACTCTTTTTTGAGGCCCGCTTTATATTTTTCCGCTTCAGCATCAAAATCGATCTCTTCACCGTCTTGGTTGTTAACGTGTGGGAAGCGGAGGCTATAAAAGTGCAACCCGATGATCGCCATAATGATAAGCGGCATCAAGAGCACGTGCAGCATGAAAAAGCGTGTCAATGTCGGATCGGAGACATAGAAGTTCCCGCGAATCCAAACGACGAGATCTTTACCGATAAATGGGATACCGCCGAAAAGGTTGGTGATAACTTGTGCCGCCCAGTAGCTCATCTGTCCCCAGGGAAGCATGTATCCACTAAAGGCCTCGGCACTGAAGGTAACAAAGAGCAGCATCCCCGAAATCCAGATCATCTCACGACCACGCTTGTAGGAAGCGTAGTAGATACCGGTAAACATGTGGATATAGATAACCAGGAAGACCACAGAAGCCGCCACCGCGTGCATGTGGCGCCAAAGCCATCCGAACCACACCTCTTGCATGATGGTGTAGTTGACACTATCGAATGCCAGCTTAGTATCCGGTTTGTAGTACATCAAAAGGAAAATACCGCTGATGACGAGGATGGAGAACATCGTCAAAAGCACGACACCCATTGCCCAAAGGAAATTGATGTTTTTGGGTACCCAATATTCAGCCGCCAAAACTTTCCATAGTTTGTCTATGGCCAGGCGCTGATCGAGCCACTCGTGGAGGCTGTTCGCTTTTGTAAAATGTGCCATATCCGCTCCTTACGCTTTACCGACCATTTTTTTATACTCAGGTCCCTCTTCACCGAGCACCAGTTTCGTCCCCTCTATCTTAAATGGAGGAATATCCATAGGTCGTGGAGGAGGTCCGAAGGTATTCACACCGCAAGCATCGTATTCACCACCATGGCATGCACAGTGGAAGATCTTCTTCTCAGGCTCCCAGTTTGGGATACATCCAAGGTGTGTACAAAGACCTATCATTACCAGATACTCTGCATCACCCACCTTTACAAGACGCTTTTTCGTCTCATCAGGCAGATGGTTACAGTTTTCTTCAGGTGGCTTTTTGAGGATGAAGATGGGTTTTCCCCGCCATGTTACCGTACGAAACTCACCGGGCTTCATGGGGGAGAGATCGACTGTGGTAAAACCGGCCGCCATAACGCTTGGCAATGGATCCCAGGTACGCTTCATCGCATACAGAGCCGCCAATCCGCCGGCTCCCGCAAACGTACCAAAGACCATTCCAAGGAAGTCACGTCTGCTCTGTGCCATGGACAATCCTTTTGAAATTTTTTGGTCAATACATGATAATACAAAAAATATTAAGGAAATGTAAAATTAAGTTCTGTTTAAGCTATTTATGCGTTTCTATGGATGCAAGCAGTTTTTGAGCGCACTGCGCTACACCTAATTTTTGGATGTATGCACTCTTAGCAGCAGTGACCTTCAAAAGCGCCTCTTGGAGTCTGGATTTGTCGAAAATCCCCATATTGAGGATGCCGGCACGACCCAGTAGCTGGGCATACTCCTCATCCGCACCGAAATAGATCACCTTCGCGCCGCTCGCTGCTGCTTCGAGTGCGCTTTGGGGTGCGTGCGTAATGCAGACTGAAGCTCGTGGCAAAATTGCGGGATACTCTTCACTTTCATAAATATTTTTGAAGAATTTGTTCAGTTTTTCTTCCATATCCAGAAAAAAGTAGAACCCTTCCAATAGATCCAAATCGAACTCGCTCACCTGGGGAGCTATGGTGAGCATGGCGCGCTCGTAGTCGCTATCGCCGTAAAAAAAGAGCCGCAGATCTTTTTGGGGCGCTGCAAAATAGTGCGGATCGACTAAAATGGCATTGATGACATTTGCACCCACGAGATAGGGGGAGATGAGTATTTCACCCTCTTTAGGCACATCTTTGGGATCGTAGCTAATGCGAAAGAAGTTGCCGAAGTAGTCGATCATCTCCTGGTGGATAGACTCGTTGTGCTCGTCGCTATCATAGACGATCACATCGCCTCGCTCACACACGGTGCCGATATTGCGAAAATCTTCGATCCCCACGGCTTTTTCGATACCCAGCACCCGCTTGGCGTAGGTGGCCGAGCGAAACTCTGTAGTCATGAAATAGACATCATGCTCTTTTTGCAGCTCGCGCGCCAGTGCAGCGGTGCGTCTGAGACGATCGAGCCCCAAGCGATTGTCGGTCTTGGCATAGAAATAGATAGTCATCTCCCCCTCCTTCGTTGAAATAGATACCAAAATAGATGCCCTTGGGACAATGTAGTGCGAGACGCTTTGGCCCGACGGGTCGAAAAGCGATAGCTTCGGGGTACCCGTCGTGGACAACCGCGTCGAGGACACATTGGTCACAAGGGTATCAGGCTTTGCCTTTTTGTTTCATTTTTATATAGATATGCAGTATCTCGATGGCTGCCGGTGTGATACCGCTTATCTGACTGGCCGCGAAGAGTGTGGGCGGTTTGAACTTTTTGAGCTTCTCCTTCACTTCGTTCGAGAGCCCGCTGATGCTATCGATATCGAGATCTTCAGGGATCTCGATATCCATGAGCTCGTGCATTTTCGCTATCTGCTCTTGCTGCTTCTTGATGTACTGGTGATACTTGGCTTCGATGAGTATCTGCTCTTTGGCCTCTGGGCTAAAATCTTTGATGATGGGAGCCAGTTTTTCTAGTTTCTCTATAGTGAAGCTCGCACGTGCGGCGATATTTTTGAGGCTTGTCTTGTCGGTGATCTTCTCTTCACCCATCTCGGCCAAGAAGGCGAGATTCTCTTTGGTCGGTGTGAGATAGTGCTCTTCGAGATACACCATACCTTTTTGGATCTGCTCGCGTTTACGCATCATGCGGCTATAGGTCTCTTCGTCGATGAGGCCGAGCCTATGTCCGTAGGGCATGAGGCGCAGATCTGCGTTGTCCTCACGCAGTAGCAGGCGAAACTCCGCGCGGCTTGTAAACATTCTGTAGGGTTCTTTGGTGCCTTTGGTCACGAGATCGTCGATGAGCACGCCGATATAGGCTTCATCACGGCCCAAAATGAGCGGCTCTTCGCCGCGCAGAGCCAAAACGGCATTGATACCTGCCATGAGCCCCTGGGCTGCAGCCTCTTCATACCCCGTGGTGCCGTTGATCTGGCCTGCAAGGTAGAGGTTTTTGATCTTTTTGGTCTCGAGCGTATGCCTGAGCTCCGTAGGATCGACGTAGTCATACTCGATAGCGTAACCAAAGCGCACAGGCTTGGCGTGTTCGAGCCCTTTGATGGAGCGTATCATCTCTAACTGCACATCGGGCGGCAGTGAGGTGCTGAGACCATTGATGTAGTACTCCGTCGCTTCGAGGGTCTGGGGTTCTACGAAGATATGGTGACGCTCCTTGTCGCGGAAGCGATAGATCTTGTCTTCGATGCTGGGGCAATACCTGGGCCCCACTCCTTCGATCTGGCCTGTAAAGAGCGGTGCGCGATGGAAGTTGGATTCGATAATCTCATGAGTGCGCTCGTTTGTATAGGTGATGTAGCAGGGCAGCTGCGTGGGGTTGAAGGTAGCCCTATCGGTGCGAAAGCTAAAGGGGACGGGATTTTCATCGCCTGGCTGCACCTCCATCTTGCTAAAGTCGATGGTTTTGGCATCGATTCTGGCGCACGTGCCCGTCTTGAGGCGTCCCATAGTGAGTCCCAGGCTTCTTAGCGAATCGCTCAGCGCCGTGGAGGCAAACTCTCCGGCTCGTCCTGCTTCCTGGCGGATTTCGCCGATATGGATGAGGCCTCTTAGAAACGTACCCGTAGTGACGATCACCTTTTTTGCGTGGTAGACGTTTTTAAGACTCGTCTCCACACCCACCACCTCGTCTCCTCGCACCAGCAAGCGATCCACCATCTCCTGAGCCACTTCGAGGTTTGGGGTATTGAGCACGATGGTACGCATAAAGACGCGATAGCGATCCATGTCGATCTGTGCGCGGCTACCACGCACGGCAGGGCCTTTGGAGGCGTTGAGGATGCGAAACTGGATGCCCGTTTTATCGGTCGTCAGCCCCATCTGCCCGCCCAGGGCGTCGATTTCTTTGACAAGATGCCCTTTCGCAAGCCCCCCGATAGCCGGGTTACAACTGGCAGCCCCTATCTGCTCGGCTAGGATCGTTATCATCAGCGTCTTTGCACCCATACGCGCAGCGGCAAGGGCCGCCTCTATCCCCGCATGACCACCGCCGATGACGATGACGTCGTATTTCATTTTCACCTCATCTACGTTATAATTTTGTGCATTTATACAATAGATTGTACCTAAAATCAAGGCGCCCTATGTTTACCGGTCTCATACGCGAAATCGCCACTGTCAAAAGCTTCGACGGTACGAAGCTCTGCATCGCGGCCCGCCATCGCCCCACACTGGGTGACTCTATTGCCATAAACGGCGCATGCCTGAGTGTGGTGGAGCTAAGCGAAGATGGGTTTTGCGTAGAGCTTGGACGTGAGAGCAAGAACGTGGTAGCCACAGAAAACTACAAAGGGCGCGTCCATATCGAGCCTGCCATGCGTCTGGGTGAACGCATCGAAGGGCACATCCTGCAGGGCCACATCGATTGCGTGGGTACCATCACGCGTATCGTCCCCTCCCGTGAATCGACAGACTTTTATATACAGATTCCCAAGGAGTTCATCAAATTTGTCATTCCAAAAGGGAGCATCGCCGTCGATGGCGTGAGCCTCACGGTCAACGAAGTCTTCGAAGAGAGTTTTCGCCTCACCATCATTCCCATCACCCTCAAAGAGACCCTCTTTGGCACCTATCGTGTGGGACGTCGCGTCAATATCGAAACCGATATGTTTGCTCGGTATCTCTACTACATGTTCAAAAAAGAGCGCTCACTCGATTGGGAGACGATAGAGCGCATCCAAGCACTCTTTTAGGATCGCTATGCGACTCTTTTTAGGAACGTTTGCCACCATCGACTACTATGGACTTCTCAAAGAGCGCTTTTCCTTCGTGCAGGGCAAATGGGTGGAGCGCCACAATATCCATCTCACCTACCTCTTTTTGGGCGAGCATCCCACGCCCTACCCCATCATCGAAAAGCTTGAGGGTCTCCAGTATGAAAAAAAGGAGATTCCACTCATAAGCCTTGGCTTTTTCGGCCACCCGCCCCGAGTACTCTATGCAAAAGCCGAGGATGTGGCGCTGGATGCACTCCACCAAGAAATCGTCACACGCTTAGGTATCACGCCCGACAAGCCGTTCTTACCCCATGTGACGCTGTGTCGCATCAAAAAAGTGCCCAACTTCTCACGTTTCATCGAAACTCTGCGCACATACCGGCATCAGCGCATAGGAAAGCTCGCCAACGAACTGGCGCTCATCGAGAGTGTACTCACTCCCAAAGGTCCCAAATATCGCGTCATCCGCACCTTTTAGGGTCGTAGTGGATAGCCAGCCACAAAGAACCCGCGGCGATGCTTGTAAGAGAATGGGGTGTATTGGCAGGGATAAAGAGCGTATCGCCGCTACGCATATGCAGCTCTTTACCCTCCATCATGAGTGTAGCGGCACCTCGCACGAGCACTACCCACTCATCCCGATCATCGCAAAACTCCTGGGGCCCATCTAATGAAGTGCTGAGAATCCTCACAATCTCCAGATCCCCGCAGCGATGCAGCATCTCGAAGCGTTCGCCCGTTTCAGGAAAATCTGCTTCGAAGAGATTCACTCCTGCAGCTCCTCTTCGCTAAATTTCTCTACGTGATAGACCAAAATTTCTGGATGGTATTCCAGGCAGTTGCCAGGCAACCCCGCTTTGAAGCATAGATGCGCGAAGAACTGATCGAAATCACGAAGATCTTCCCACACTTGGGGCAAAAAGGTGGCTTGGCGTCCATCGAGTTTGAGCACCACCCCGTCACGTCCCGGGACGATCTTTTGGCGCAAATCTTCTATATCCGTATAAGGCAGAGGCTTTGGCTCAGAGAGCAGGGAAATCTCGATGGAGATCTGATCGAACTCCTCAGGACGTAGCGGCGGGAATCTCGGATCGCCGAAGGCGGCTGCCTTGGCGTTTTCTATGATGTCGTCGATGAGAGGACGATGGGCTACGAGTGAGCCGATGCAGCCTCTTAGAGAGCTGCGCTCGTTGATAGTGACAAATACCGCTCCCGGCTCGGCGAGCCTGGGAAACATGGCAATGAGGCGCTGCTTCACTTCGTCCGTGAGCTCTTTGTGGCCCAAAAACTCCTCTTTGATGGCGATACGGGCGATACTCAGCATCGCGCGTTTGAGATTTGTATCGATCATGGCTCACTCCTTATAGGTGATGGTATTTTTGCCTCCTCGCTTCGATACATACAGAGCTTCGTCGGCACGCTTATAAAGACTCTCCATGGTGTCGCCTGGATGGAACCTCGCCACCCCGATGCTCACCGTCACAGGCCACTCCACGCCTTCGAATCTCGTCGCGGCTATATCTTTTCGTAATTTTTCCAAAAGTTCGAGGATCTTGTCTGCCACTTTTGTCTCAAAAATGATCAAAAACTCCTCGCCACCCACGCGAAATGCAGGATCGCTGCTACGAAAATGGCTATGGATGAGCTGCGCGATGGTCTGCAAGACTCTGTCTCCCACATCGTGTCCGTAGGTGTCGTTGATGCGCTTGAAATCGTCCACATCGATCATGGCGAAGAGGAGCTCTTGGTCACCGAGCATTGCCTCTTCGATCTTTTCTCGGGCTACTTTTTCGAAAAAGTAGCGATTGTAGAGCTTGGTCAGCGGATCGATGATAGCGAGCCTGCGCAAGTGCTCTTGGCGACGATACTCGTTCGTCACATCCACCATGATGACCACATAGTCGCTCGCATCGAGTCTATTGGCACGCACCTGGAAAATATATTCTCTATCCTCATAGCGAACCTTGGCATAGAAACTCTTTTCGGGATGCTCGACGATATACTCCGTCCACCTTTTGCCATGGATCAGGGGAGCGATGAATCCCTCCTCCTCGACGAAAAAGTCGCAGACGCATGCGTGCTCTTTCGTAAACTCCTCCAAAGAGTGATACTGCGTGAAATAGCGAAAAAAGGTGGCATTGACATATTTCATGTGCACGCCGTCATTGATGAGGACGATTTCGTTGATGTTGTTGAGGATGCGGTAGAAGTAGTCGGCTCTCTGTGCGATAGCTCGCTCTCTTTGGCGGTGCATGTAGCGATACAAGAGCGCCAAAACCAACAAGACGAGCGAGAGTGTAACGAGAACACGCACGAAAAATTCCCTGCCGATGTAGTGCGAAAAGAGTGCGCTTTTTTCTTTGGCAAAAACGATCCATCCAAAAAGCGTACCGTCACGTGCTTTGAGTGGATATTTTCCTATGACGTAACCTTGCAAGACAAAGGGATCTCGCGCACGTACCAGTCTTGGCATTGCGAGTCCATGCAACAGCCGGCGTGCGGTGCTGTCCGCGTAGCTGGTGATCTTATAGCCGTTTGGCAAAGGCTTCAAAGCTTTCGCATAACCACTCCAGCGTGGTGTCAAGAGGGCGACTGCATGCACCCCGTAGCGCTGTAGATCTTTGACGATCGAATTGAAATGGGTGATGGTCATGAGTGTATGGGAGGCATCTATCGGCACGAAAGCCCCCAGATGCAGTCCATAGCAGTCTATGACGATATCGCTGGCATAGTGTATGTCGATCTTTTTGTAGCGTTTGCAGTGGTGATAGTAGCGTATCGGGTGGGTGGAAAAAAGAAACTTCCCCTCATGGTCCATGACTTTGAACCAGACGTTTTTATACTTGGTGTAGCTGCGCAGCTCCTTGGCTATCGTCGCGAGATTGCGCTGAGCATTCGCACACTTGGCAGCCGCTATTGCTAAAGCCAGCGTCGCACTCTGCTTTTGGGCGATAGCTTCGTCGATATCTTCATAGGTGGCCTGGACATAGCGCTTGAGCAAAAGCGCTTCGAGAGCTTGATAGTTGGTATATCCCGCCACAACAAAAACGAAAACGATCAAGACAAAAGGCCAATACTTTCTCATCCGCTATCTCGTAATGGTTGGGAAGCGCTTCTTTTGCGTTTCGCTTCCATGTCAATAGGCCGCAAGGGCAACGTTCGCTTCGAGGCTATCGTGATTTTCTTGGTGCCTTGCGGCTCCATCTCGTACACCTTCCAGCCTGCTTCATCGAGGGCCAGGCGCACCGGTGTGGCGATGGAGTATGTGGTAAGCAGCGCATCCTCGCTCGTGCATGCAAAGAGATCTGTAAAATACTCCACCGTCCAGAGTGTGGGATTTTTTTTGGGGCTAAAGGCATCTTGATAGACGATATCGATGCCTGCGAGCCCTCGCACATACTCCCTCGCATCACCTACAAAAAGCTCTATATGAATATTGTCACTCTTGTAAACTTTATGTTTAATTAATTTTTCCAGCACTCCCAGATAGGGCTTGAGAGCCTCCGGATACTCGAGCGTCGCAAGCTGTGACAGCAGGTCACTGTCGAGCTCGGGCGAATAGATGGCGATGGAGCGCACATCGCTTTGGTGCTCGAAATAGTGCAGTGTCGCCAAAGTGTTGATACCGAGTCCGAAGCAGATGTCGAGGATATTGAGATGGGGCTTTTTGACTAAAGAAAAAGCGGGGCGCACATGTTTTTGCAGCGCTTCGGTAAGCGCCCCGTCGCGCACCGAATGGTAGCACTCGTCATACTCTTTGGAGTAGAGTGTATAGCTGCCATCAGCCGTAGGTCGCAGCTCATACTTCATCGATGAGCTCTTTGAACCTTTCGGGTGGACGACCCAGCACAGCCTTGTCGCCTTTGATGAGGATGGGGCGCTCGATGAGACGCGGATGTTCGCACATGGCTTTGAGGATCGTCTCTTCGTCGGCATCCTTTAGGCCAAGCTCTTTGAAGAGTTTCTCTTTCTTGCGCACCAGCTCGCTGGGCTGCATCCCAAGCTTTTGGAGAACGTCTTGAAGCTCCTCACACGTGGGCGGTTCATCCAGATAGCGGCGCACCTCCACATCGAGACCTTCGAGGAGCTTGAATCCTTCGCGGCTCTTGGCGCAGCGTGGATTGTGCCACAAGATATATTTGGCCATTGTCCCCTCCTATGCTATTTCGTCGAGTTCGCGAAACATCATCGCTTCGACGATCTCTTCGATGCTCATCCCGGGTCGTGCGAGAAGTGCTCTCGCACCAAGCTCGAAAGCTTCGTCGATATCGTCATTCTTGTCGGAAGTGACGATATAATCGAAAAGCTCGTCGCTAAAATCATCGCGAAAGTCGATTTGTACAATCTCCATGCCCTCACCCAGCTCCAAAAGCGCGAAGCTTCCTGCATCGCCCACATTACATACGATACTCTCTTCACCACTTTTTTCGCGTACGGGCACGAGTACTCTCATTCGCCGATCACCCTCACGCTCGATGGATCCACATCGCATCTGTGTGTATCGACACGATCGAGATCCAGAGCGAGCTCGTCGTTGTGCATGATCCCGATACCGCTATCGACGACGAAGCGCGCTATCTTTTGGGCTTCATTGAGTGAATGCATATAGCAGCTGCCGCACTGATAGATATTGAGTTCTGGAATATCCTCGACAGATTTGAGAGCGAGGATATCACGCATGCTCTTCTCCCATGCCTGTGCCACATCCAACTCACTGGGCGTGCCGATGACACTCATGTAAAAACCGGTGCGGCATCCCATGGGAGAAATATCGATCACTTCCACATCGTCGCTGTTGAGATGATCGCGCATAAATCCAGCGAAGAGATGCTCGAGAGTATGCACCCCTTTGACGGACATGATCTCTTTATTGGGATGCACGAAGCGTAGGTCAAAGACACGAATCGCGTCGCCTTTGGGGGTTTGCATATCTTTTGCAATTCGCACCGCAGGTGCTTGCATTTTGGTATGGTCTACCGTAAAACTCTCGAGGAGTGGCATGGTCTATCCTTTTTCAGTCAACGATGGTATTGATGGAAGCTTCTTGAGCGCTTAGCACGTTTTGGATCGCCAGCGAGACGATATCTTGCGAATCGAGGCGCTCCTTGCAAGCTACTCCGATGGAGAATTTGGTATTGGGATGGAGTTTTTCCAGAGCATAGAGGATTTTGTTGGCCACTTTAGCATGAGAATCGGGTCTATTGGCAAAGAAAAGCAGAGCGTAATAGTGCTCGTCCACTTTTTGGAATCTGTCGGCACAGCGGGTATTGGAAGTGATGATGGTAGAGATGTCTTCGTCGCTTTCGCTATAGATGAGCATGAGGCAAAAGGGAAGTTCGTATCTGCTGGAGATACACTCGAACTTCCTCACCTCTTCGGTGATTTTGTCCTTCACGCTCGTATAGATATAGCCCATCAGACTCCAGCCTCTTCACGACGCTGCAGGTACTCCCAGCGTGCATCCACCGCTTTTTGCCACAAATCGATGATATGGCGGTTTTCCGGTTTGAAGAGATGGCGGAAACGTGGTTGTGCAGCCAAGTACTCTTCGACCGGGATCTTTTTCTTCGGTCTATAGGTGATGTTGAGCTTGGTACTGTAGACGATGCCATGCTCGTCACGCTCGTTGATAATCTCATAGAGTGGCCATACGCAGCTCTCTACTCCAAGGTCGCTCACTTCGATGGTGTCTTCGGGAGCATGCTTCCACTCTGTAGTACACGCACTCTGTGCGTTGATATAGACAGGTCCGTAGACTTCGAAGCCCTTTTGCACCTTGCGCACGAGGTCTTTCCATTTGCTGGGGCTCACTTGCGCCACATACGGTGCGCCATGGTCCGCCATGATCTCTACCATGCTCTTTTTCATCATCTTTTCACCGTAGCTCACGCTGCCGGCAGGGCTCGTGGATGTATTCGCACCGATAGGTGTGGAAGAGCTTCTTTGGCCTCCTGTGTTGGCATAGACTTCATTGTCGAGACAGACATACATGAAGTTGTGCCCGCGCTCGAATGCTCCACTGAGGGACTGAAAACCAATATCGTACGTTCCTCCGTCACCGCCAAAAGCGACGATTTTTGGTTCTTTGCCCTCTTCGATGAGTTTTTGCGTCGCTTCGGGGAGTCTGCCTTTTCTCTTCATCACTTCGTAGGCGGTACTGATGGTCGCAGCCGCCACGGCAGCGTTTTCGAACCCGATATGCAGCCAGCTTACGTCCCAGCTGGTTTTGGGATAGACCGCGGTACACACTTCCAGACATCCTGTCGCGGTGGCGACGATGACGGGATCGTCGGTTGCGTTGAGCACTTCACGCACGATGATGTTGTGCGCACATCCGGGGCACATGAGGTTCGCGCCCTCGAAACGGTCGTTGGAGAGTGAAAACTCTTTGAGATTCTTGATTTTTTTCACCATAATTGCCCCCTCTCTTAATAAAACGCTAATTTCGGTCCGCGAAGACCCAAGAATTGCTGCAGCGGCACGACGGCTTCGCCTGCTTTTGCACACTGATCGAGCTCTTTGTAGACATCTTTGAGCATATTGACGGTGGTATCGCGTCCACCCAGACCGTAGATGTAGTTGAGCACCACGGGAGTTTTGCCGTTGGCCATGAGTGCAGCACTCACCTCATTGAAGAGCATACCGAATGCGCCGCCGGGTGAACTTCTATCGAGAGTCGCGACGGCTTTGACATTGCCCAG
>JALVTF010000031.1 GCA_027024145.1 Campylobacterales bacterium | reverse complement strand
GACCACCGTCATAGAAGACGATGTGACCATCTATCAGCAAGTTACTCTCGGAGGCGTGAGCCTCAGCCACGGTAAACGCCACCCCACCATCAAGCAAGGTGCCGTCATCGGTGCCGGAGCCAAGGTGCTGGGCAACATCACCGTGGGACGCAATGTCAAGATAGGTGCTAACTCTGTCGTAGTTAAGGATGTACCAGATGAGTGTACTGCAGTAGGTATCCCAGCACGTGTGGTGCGCAAAGGACTCGACAAAGGACGCCTTGCGCACAACAAGCTCCCCGACATCGACAAGGAGCTCTTCGAGTACCTCCTCAAGCGTTTCGCACTCCTCGAACACGCCTACATCAAAGGAGACAAAGACCTTCTGAAAAAAGAGGAGGAATTGGATACAATATACCAAGAATTTCTCAAATCTATGAAGCTAAAGGATTGAAATGTTCTCACGGCGAATCGAAAGACTCTCCGAATCCCTTACCATGGCTATCACTTCAATGGCTAGAGAACTCAAAGCAAGCGGCAAGGATGTGCTCAGTTTCAGTGCAGGTGAGCCAGATTTCGACACCCCCGAAGCGATAAAAAAAGCTGCCATCGAAGCGATCGAGAGCGGTTTTACCAAATATACCGCTGTCGATGGCATCCCCGAACTCAAAGAAGCGATCATCGACAAACTCAAACGTGATAACGACTTGGAGTATACACCCGACCAGGTGATTGTCAGCAACGGAGCGAAGCAGAGCCTTTTCAATCTCACACAAGTCCTCATCGACGAGGGCGACGAAGTGATTATCCCCTCCCCCTACTGGGTAACCTATCCAGAACTGGTCAAATATGCAGGTGGCCGCCCTATCATCATTCCTACCGATGAGAGTACTGGGTTTAAGATAACACCGGCGCAACTCAAAAACGCTATCACCGACAAGACCAAGCTTCTCATCCTCACCACACCCTCCAACCCAACAGGTGCGGTCTACTCCAAAGCCGAACTCGAAGCACTCGCCCAGGTACTCGAAGGTACCGATGTGCTGGTAGCCAGCGACGAAATGTACGAAAAACTGGTCTATGGCGATGTGCGTTTTACCAGTGCAGCGAGCATTAGCGAGGATATGTATAGGCGCACTATTACCATCAATGGTCTGAGTAAATCGGCAGCCATGACGGGATGGCGCTTCGGCTATCTGGCGGCTGCAGACAGGGAGCTTGTGAAGGCTATGAAAAAGCTGCAGAGCCAAAGCACCTCCAACATCAACTCCATCACCCAAAAAGCGGCAATCCCCGGACTCGACGGGACAATCGAGAGCGATATCGAGATGATGCGCCGGCAGTTTGAACAGCGTCGCGACAGAGCCGTGGAGCTTCTGAACGCCATCGATGGCATATCGGTACTCTCACCCGACGGCGCATTCTATCTCTTTGTCAACCACTCTGCCGTGATGCGCGACTCTATGCAGTTTGCAAAAGAGCTACTAGAACAAAAAGGCGTCGCTGTAGTGCCCGGCGTGGGATTTGGTGCCGAAGGGTATTTTCGTTTCAGCTTCGCCACTGATCTTGGTAGCATCGAGGAAGGAATCCGGCGTATAGAGGAGTTCGTCGCATCCAAATAGCCATAAAGGCCTGACCATGTATGTCGAGCACTACTTCAGCCTCTCTCCCGAGGCCAAAAAACGCATCCGTAAAGAGCCTGTAGCCTTTGGCTTCGGACTCTTTAGCGAGGTGATCTTCTACCGATCCTACAGCCGCATCAAGGAGGATGGCACCAACGAAGACTTCCACGACGTGATCATCCGCACCATCGAAGGGATCTTTTCGATACGTAAAGACTACTACATCAAGCATCATCTTCCCTTCGATGAAGAGGGGTGGCAAAAAAAGGCTCTCGCCATGGCGCTGGCGATGGCCAAGCTCAAATGGCTGCCGCCTGGACGAGGGCTTTGGGCCATGGGTACGCGCTACATCTACGAACGCGGCAGCGCTGCGCTCTATAACTGCGCCGCTGTCGATACCACTGATATCGCCCACGCAGCAGACTGGGCAATGGATATGCTGATGGTGGGAGCCGGCGTGGGGTTCAATACCGCCTGGGAGGGCAAAACGACAAAACCCGATAAAGCCCATCCCAAGCATCTCGTCATCGAAGATAGCAAAGAGGGCTGGGTGCAGTCCGTGCGGCTGCTTCTTGAAGCCTACACCCGAGGCGGACCCTTCTATACCTTCGACTATTCGCGTATCCGCCCTGCCGGCACGCCGCTTAAGACCTTCGGCGGCATCGCCGCGGGCCCAGAACCTCTCAAAAAACTCCACAAAGCGATAGAACGCATTTTCGATGCCTATATCGACGGAAAAATCAGTAAAACGCGTACTATCGTGGATCTCTTCAACGAAATCGGTGTCTGTGTGGTTTCGGGCAATATCCGCCGCTCTGCTCAGATCGCTATCGGCACACCAAAGGACAAGGAGTTCTTGGAACTCAAAGACTACACCAAACATCCCGAGCGAGCCGAAATCGGCTGGGTCTCCAACAACTCCGTGCTACTGAAAAATATCGAAGATTTCGACGCTATCGACGCTATCACCCCCTATGTCTACAAAGATGGAGAGCCTGGATTTTTGCACCTGGAGAATATGCAAAAGTATGGACGATTCGGTCAAGAGATAGCGGACAAGGCGTGGCTAAGCAACCCGTGTGGCGAAATAGCGCTGGAATCTTTCGAGCTCTGTAATCTTGCAGAAGTCTTTTTGCCAAAATGTACCTCTTTGCAAGAGTTCCTCCAGCTTTTGGAGTATGCCACCTTCTATGCTTCCACCGTCAATCTCTTGCCTACCCACAGAACCGAGACCAACGCCATCGTAGCGCGCAACAGGCGCATAGGAGTCAGCGTCTCGGGTGTGGCGGATTTTATCGAAAAACGTGGGCTCACTACGCTGTTGCAGTGGCTGCGCGCCGGATACGCTCATGTACGCCGTATCAACGAAGCCCTGGCTCACGAAGCGGGTGTACCCGTCTCACTCAAAGTCACCACTGTCAAACCATCTGGCACCATCAGTCTCTTAGCAGGCACCAGCCCCGGGATGCACTACCCCCTCTATCGCTACGCCAGACGGCGTATACGTATAGGAAAAGAGACGCCGTTAGCCACAATGCTCGCAGACGCGGGCGTTCCGCATGAAAAGGATATCTACGATCCTTCGGCGCTCATCTTCTCGTTTGCCGTGCACTACGACAATCCCAAAGCCATAGGCGATGTGAGCGTGTGGGAGCAGATGAATATCCTCACACTTTTGCAGCGAGAGTGGTCGGACAATATGGTCTCCAATACCATCCAGTTCGATCCCAAACATTACACTCCCGAGGACCTGGCACGCCTCCTCAAAGAGTATCTACCGATGCTCAAATCCACGACACTGCTTCCAAAAAACGAAGAGGTCTATCCGCAGATGCCTTTTGAGAAGATTACAAAAGAGGAATACGAAGCGATGAAGGCCAAGGAGCCTTCCATCGATTGGAGTAAGCTTGGCGGCCACTACGCCACCAGCGAGGACTGCACCAAAGAGTGCCGTCTTTCTTAGTCGCCTCCCGTCCCTTCATCCGTATCCAGCGGTGTGGCTTCCTGGCCTGGGACGTACTCTTTACCAAACTCTTTCTTGGCTAACTGCAGCGCTTCGATGAGCTCGTCGAGATTTTCATAGGGAATATGCACTTTCCAGTCAGGATCGAGAGGATTGCCTTTGAGAGAGATACCGATGCTCACCACCGATTCGCTCCCCTCGCCGTAGGGTTCTGTAATATGTGCGACACTGATGACGCCGTCTTTGGTACCGAGCAGATGAAAAAGACTGATTTCGCTATGTGTCTTTGCCATGTTTGCCTCCTTTTTGTTGCATTATAACATAGCACGCCAAAAAGGAGTGCTACAAAAGTCGCTACGACTTTTTGACCATACGTGCGAGGATGGCTTGGAGCTTGAGCCAGGCTTTGTGCTCCATGAGAGGAAACCCTGCATAGGTCTTGCCGCCCGGGATCGATTTGGTCACACCACCACGCGCAGCGATGACGGCGAAATCTCCTATGCTCAGATGTCCTGCCGTGGCGCTCTGGCCACCCATGACCACATTGCGCCCCAACTTGCTCGATCCCGAAATGCCTACCTGGCTTGCCATAAGTACATTTTCGCCTATTTCGCTGTTGTGCCCTATTTGGATAAGATTGTCCAGTTTGGTACCTGCTTTTATCACGGTCGAGCCAAAAACGGCTCTGTCGATGGTGCAGTTGGCACCTATTTCTACATCGTCTTCGATGATGACGTTACCGTTTTGATATATCTTAATATGACGCCCATCCTTGGTGTGAGCAAAGCCGTAGCCGTCGCTGCCTATCACGGTGCCTGCGTGGATGATACAGTTTTTGCCGATGATACAATCGCGATAAATGGTGACATTGGGATAGATAAGGGTACCGGCACCCACGCGAACATTGTCACCGATAACGACACCCGGCATCAATGTCACATTCTCTTCGATGATACTTCCATAGCCGATGTACACGTCCTCGGCTATAGTGCAGTTTTTGCCGATTTTGGGTGCTTCACCCTCTTGCTCGAAGGGTGGCTTAGCAAAGAGTTTGGAGATATAGGCAAGTGTGAGGTAGGGCTCGTCGCTAATAAGTGCGCTTGTGCCATCTGGCAAGGAGCCAAGATGCTCCTCTTTGAGTATCACTGCACCCGCTTTGGTAGTGGCAAGGGATTTGAGGTACTTTTTGTTTTCCAAAAAGGAAAGCTCGTCAGGTCCAGCTTTATCGAGAGCCTCGAGCCCTGCAATCTCTTTGTCTTCACCTACGAGGCGCAGGCCGAACTCTTTTGCAATATCACTGAGTTTCATGCTATCTCTCAATAGCCACGACGCCGCTACGGACTATCTCTTTGGGGTTGAAGCGCTTGAGTGCTTTGATGAAATTGGCGATGCGGCTCGGCTCATCTGCAGCCATGATAATAGCGGTATCGGTGCCGATATTGACGATATTGCCGTTATAGGCGCGGCACAGAGCCTCCACATCCGCCAGGCGCTCTTCGAGAGGTATTTTGGCCATCACCATCTCTTTTTCCACGAGCTCGCTATGCTCGATAACTTTATAGACGGGGATGAGCTTGTGCAGCTGCTTGATGATCTGTTCGATCACCCGCGGGCTACCGCTGGTGACGATGGTAAGACGAGAATACTTGCTGCCGGGAATCGGTGCGACGGTGACACTCTCTATATTGTAGCCGCGTGCCGCGAAAAGCCCCGTGATACGTGAGAGGACTCCATGTTCGTTGAGCACGATAACCGAAATGACTCTTCTTTCACTGCTATGCATCATCAATCCTTATATTCCAAAAGCATGTTATAGAGACTTCCACCGGCCGGAACCATCGGTAGAACGTTTTCGTAGCGATCGATGATGACATCGATAAGGGCCACGACGTTTTTGCTTATGGCATCCTCCAAGGCTGCATCGAACTCCTCTTTGGTTTTGACGCGATACCCTACCCCTCCGAAACTCTCGGCAAGCTTCACAAAATCTGGCTGCATCGATAGATCGGTCTCTGCATAGCGTTTATCATAGAAAAATGTCTGCCACTGGCGCACCATACCGAGGTAGTTGTTGTTGAGAATGACATTGATCACTGGCAGACGATTTTCCACAGCCGTCATGAGCTCCTGGATATTCATGAGAATCGATCCATCGCCGCTGATATTGACGCTGATTTCATCGGGAACGCCCCGCTTGACACCCATGGCAGCAGGAAAACCAAATCCCATGGTCCCCAGACCGCCGCTGGTGATGAACTCGCGCGGACGCGTAAAAGGATAATACTGTGCCGTCCACATTTGATGCTGGCCCACATCTGTGGAGATGCGCGCTTTTCCTTTGAGTTTTTCGCCGATACGCTGGATGACCCATTCTGGCTTGAGGACTTCGTCGCTATCTTCATAGGTCAGAGGATGGAGCTCCTGGTAGCGCTTGAGGATTTCACGCCACGATTCGTAGCGCGCCGGATCGACTTTCTCTTTGGCTTGTGGTACGAGCTCGGTGAGGACCGCTTTGAGATCGCCCACGATGGGGTAATCCACATGTACGAGCTTACCGATGGAGCTGGGATCGATATCCACGTGGATGATTTTGGCATATTTGGCAAATTCACTCAGTTTCCCCGTGACGCGGTCGTCGAAACGCGGTCCCAGAGCGATGAGAAGATCCGCTTCGCTCATGGCCATATTGGCTGCATAAGTCCCGTGCATGCCCACCATGCCCAAAAGCATCGGATCGTCGTAGCGCAGTGTTCCTCTGGCCATCAACGTTTCCACTGCCGGAATCTGTGTGGCCGCTACGAGATCGCGCACGAGATCGGCGCTGTTTGAGTGAATGATGCCCCCACCTAAATAAAAAACCGGTTTTTTGGCCTTAGCAATCGCTTCGACGGCCTTTTTGATCTGGCGCGCATTGCCTTTGATAGTGGGTTTGTATGTTTCGAGCTTCACCTCTTTTGGGTAGTTGAATTCCGCCATCTGCGCCGTGACATCTTTAGGGATATCCACATGCACCGGTCCCGGACGTCCCGTGCGTGCGATATAGAAGGCTTTTGCCAAAATCTCAGGAAGTTCTTCAGCACTTTTGACGAGGAAATTGTGTTTGGTGCAAGGACGGCTGATACCCACGGCATCGATCTCTTGGAACGCGTCGGTACCGATCATGGAAAGTGGCACCTGACCGCTGATGACGACGATAGGAATAGAGTCCATGTACGCCGTGGCAAGTCCCGTGACGGCGTTGGTAAATCCAGGGCCGCTGGTGACGAATGCCACACCCACTTTGCCCGTGGCTCTGGCATAACCATCCGCAGCATGGACAGCCGCTTGTTCGTGACGGGTGAGAATATGTTGAAAATAGCGTTTTTTGTAGATTTCGTCGTAAACATTCATGATCGCGCCGCCGGGGTAGCCGAAAACCACCTCGACATTCTCTTCGCGCATCGCTTCGACAACCATCTGCGCACCGGTCATTGTAGCCATCTATACTCCTACCAAATAAATTACCAAATTGTAGCGAATTTTTTCACGAACCACATAGGCTAAGCGCCGCGCCTTCGCGCACCCCTTCATCACTGACGACCATCTCTTTGTATCCTGCGCGGCGAAGCAGTTCGCCTAAAATCACGAGACCTGCCATAATGGCGTCTTCGCGTCCCGTACCCACGAGTCTGGCACGCTCTTTGGGAGGCAGCTTCATCAGTTGTGTATACGCTTTTTCTATATCATCGCTACTTATTGTAACACCGCTCACCTTGGCTGCATCATAGGTTTCATAGGTAAGTCCAAGTTTAAGAGCGGCCACAGTCGCGGGAGTTCCGCCTGTTCCTACGAAGATTTTGGGTTTGCCAAAAAGCTCGAAGAGATCGCGCAAAAACTCCTCGATATCGCTCATGTGACGACGGATACCGAAAACGATCTCCTCTTTTGTCCTAAAGCGTTCGATGGTGGTGAGAATGCCAAGACGAAAAGAGCGAAAGAGAATATCGGCACGATGCTTCATCACGATTTCCGTGGATGCACCTCCTATGTCCGCCATCAAGAAGCGCTCTGTGGGATACTTTTTGGCGCGCAGACCATACTCTACCCCGCGCACGCTCAAAAGACTCTCCGTCTCAGCATCGACGATCTCGATAGGGATACCCGTTGCAGACTCAATGCATTCTGTCGCTTCTTGGGCGTTTTTGGCCATTCTAAATGCCGCCGTGGCTACCGCGCGCACCCTGCCGAAGCCTCCCATGCACTCCTGCGCCTCTTTCAAAGCTTCGATGATGCGCTCTATCGCCCCATCGCTTATGCGGCCGGTAGCATCGAGACCCTCCGCCGTCCGTACCACTTTTTCATATTCGGCCACCTTTTCATGCATAGCGCAATCAATCTTGACGGCGCGTAAAGAGTTGGAACCTATATCGATCCCCGTCGCCATCAACGCTCCTCATGGAATCGATAATGATGCTCTGTAAGGAGCCTTCTAATCTCTTCTTGATGCTCTTTGCCTTTGGTCTCAAGGCCGATGGAGACATTAGCATCGCCATAGGCTAACGAAGCGGAGGTACGATCATATCCTATCTGGACGATATTGGCTCCCGTTTGTGCGAAAATTTCGGTAAGCTTGAGCAGTGACCCCGGCTTGTCCACGAGGGTGACGATCAGCTTCATCTTACGATAGGATTTAATAAGCCCCTTTTCGATAATGACGCTGAGCATCGTCACGTCAATGTTGCCGCCGCTGAGCACTACGGCCACGCGGCTTTGGGGAGGTAGATCGAGTTTGTCGTACAAAAGGGCCGCCACCCCTACCGCGCCTGCACCTTCGACCACGAGTTTTTGGTTTTCGAGTAAAAACAAAATCGCATCGGCGATCTCTTCGTCATCTACCTGGACGATGTCATCGACACTCTCTAAGATAATATCCAGCGTCACGGGCGAAGTGTCTCGCACGGCGATACCGTCAGCAATGGTGCGTACATCCGTGCTATCTATGGCACGGCCTTTGCGGAAGGACTCGTACATCGCAGGGGCGCCAGCTGCAGTGACACCGATCACTTTGATAGCGGGATTGATCTGTTTGATGGCACTCGCTATACCGGCGATAAGTCCTCCGCCGCCTATGGGTACTATCACGGCATCGAGCTGCTGTGCTTGTTCTAAAATCTCCAAAGCGATAGTCCCCTGCCCCGCCATCACCTCTTCATCGGCAAATGGATGCACGAACGTTTTATGATGCTGCTTTGCATACTCTACGGCATATTCGTAGGCTTCGTCGTAGTTCTTACCATGCAAGATCACCTCGGCACCGTAGGCCTTGACACCGTTGATTTTGGTAAGAGGTGTCGATTCTGGCATTACGATGGTGGCAGGGATATGAAAATGGTGCGCGCTAAAAGCCACACCCTGGGCATGGTTGCCCGCACTGGCGGCGACCACACCGGCCTCTTTTTCTTGGTTGGAGAGTGTAGCGATCTTGTTGAAAGCTCCACGCAGCTTGAAAGCTCCGGTGACTTGGAGATTCTCTTTTTTGAGATAGACCTCGTAGCCGCACTTCTTACTCAAAATCGGTGCGTACGCGAAAGGGGTTTGTACGGCCACATCGGCTATGCGTCTGCGTGCCTCTTCGATCTTTTGCAGTGCTATCATCGCCTACCCAAAGAGCGTTTTGTGATCGACCATGGTGCAGCGGTTTTGCACCACTTTGAGCCCGGCATCCAGAGCCTTCTTGGCGGCTTCGTTGTTGACGATGCCCTTTTGGAGCCATACCACTTTCACATCTCCTCGCTCAATGGCCGCATCCACGATGGGACCCACGGCCGCAGGCTTGCGAAAAACGTCGATCATATCGATGGCAAAGGGGATTTCTGCCAAAGAGCGGTACACCTTTTCGCCAAGAATCTCCTCTTCTTTGGGATAGATGGGTACGATTTTGTAGCCCACGCTTTGCAAATAGGCAGCCACTTTGTGACTATCTTTTGCGGGATTGGGTGAGAGCCCTACGACGGCAATGGTCTTGACGTTTTGTAAAATCTCCTTGATTTCATCCATACCGGCATTGTATTGAGGAAAATCACACTCCATCAGCTATCCTTTTTTAATGGGAGATTGTAGCAAAAGTTCATTGAATTCTCGCTTGACAGTTACGCGGAATGCGGCGCAGTTTGACGATATAGCGTTTGAGCGCTTCGATACGGTGCATATCCGAGGGGTGCGTGGAGAGAAGCTCTGGAATATGGACGCGCGACGCCTTCATCATTTTGTACCAAAAACGAATAGCTTGATTGGGGTCGTAGCAGGCCTTGTACATGAGATAGAGTCCCAGTTGGTCCGCTTCGTATTCGAATTTGCGGCTGAAGGGATAGAGCACACCGTACTGGGCGGTGACACCGTATGCCAAATCATACAGAGGTCCCCATTGATGGCCCGATACTTGTAGTCCACGTGCGAGCAGTTCATGCCCGATGCGTCCCAGCATCGCCATAGAGACTCTCTCGCTACCGTGTCGCAAAATGGCGTGCGCCACCTCATGGCCTATGACGGCCGCCAGTTCGTCATCGTTGTCTACGAGTTTCAAAAGCCCCGTATAGACGAAGATCTTGCCTCCCGGAAGACAAAAGGCATTGATCTTTTTCGACTCAAGAACATGGAATTCCCATTGATAGTGGGGATGAAACTCTGCCTCGGCCACACGCGCGATGCGAGAAGCGACGCGATTGACCATAGCGATATAGTATGGATTGTGGGAAAGTCTGGCTTTGTGAAGTATCTGCTGTTCGGCACTGAGCCCCATGCGAAGCTCTTGCTGCGGCGAAATGAGAATGAGCTGCTCTCTGTGTGTATAGGGGTTTTTCGTACATCCTAAAAAAAGGAAGACGAAAAGCAAAGAAACGAAAATCCTCTTCATAATCGATCCTTTAATAACCTAATAGCGCAAGTATATTATACACACTATAGGCCAACAGCCAAGCGAGCACATTGGGATAGATGGTGTAGAACGCTCTCCATGCCCACCGCGGCACTTCGGCATAGAATGTACTCATGGCCGCCACACAAGGGCTGTATATCATGATGATCACTATGAGTGCTATCGCTGTCTTAAAATCGATGTTTTGCCTCAGACGCTCTATCAACGTAGAGCTCTTCTCATCGGCATCACCCACGGCATAGAGAGTGGCAAGGGTAGAGACCACCACCTCCTTTGCGGCCAGTCCGCTGATAGTCGCTACGCTCAGGCGCCAGTCAAATCCAAGGGGTGCAAAGACAGGCTCGATCATCTTGCCGATGCGACCGATGAAGCTGTATTCGAGATTTTTCGCAGCCAGCTCGTTTTCGAGGGCTACTTTTTGCTCTTTTGTCTGAGCCTGTGCGATTTTTTGCTCATACTGCTTGATGAGCTGAGGATTGTGCGGGAAATTGCTCAAAAACCAGATAATCATCGCCGCTCCAGCGATGAAAGTACCCGCCTTTTTCAAAAAGAGCTTCGCTTTGAGCCACAGCTCCATCCCGAGGGCTTTAAGAGAAGGAAAGCGATAGGGCGGCATCTCCATCACGAAGGGTTCCGGCTCTCCCTTGAAAAGCACGATGCGAAGGATCTTCGCTACGATGAGTCCCAAAATCGCACCGCTGATGTAGATGGCAAAAAGCACGTTGCCCGCATTGGTGGTAGGAAAAAAAGCGGCGATGAGCAGCACATAGACAGGGAGTCTGGCGCTACAGTTCATAAATCCCAGCACCAGCATAGTGATGAGGCGATCTTTTGGATTTTTGAGGGTACGTGCAGCCATATAGGCGGGCACCGTACAGCCAAATCCGCTGACAAGAGGGATGAAGGCCTTGCCCTGCAGGCCGAATTTTTTCAAAAAGCCATCCAGCAAGAAGGCGGCTCTGGCCATGTAACCGGTCTGTTCTAAAAGATTGATACCCAAAAAGAGGATCAAGATATTGGGCAAGAACATGATCACCGATCCCACCGCAGGCACGATACCATCGGTGATGATGGCGTTGATATCGCCGGGTGGTAGAATCTGTTTGAGCCAGTTGGCGAAGTTGGTAAAGGTGGCGTCGAGATAGTCCACAGGAAGCGAACCTATCTCGAAAGTGAGCTGAAAGAGCCCCCACATAAAAAAGAGGAATATCGGCAGACCAAAGATGGGATGGATCAAGATTTTGTCTATTTTGTCGGTGAGTGAGGCCTTTTTGGGTGCTTGCATACACTGCATCACCAGCGATTTGGCGATAGCGTTGCGCTCGTTAGCGATGATATCGGCTGCACTCTCTTCATCGAACCCCAGTTTGAGACGATGGATGCTCTTACCAAGCTCTTCGTGCAACTCCAAAAAAATCGGTAGATCGTGGACGATTTTGTAGATATCGGGGTCTTTTTCCAAAAGGCGCACCACGAAAAAACGTGCCATATCGGCACTTATAAATTTGGGTGATTTGAGCAAGATCTCGCTCAACCTCTCAATCTCCTCTTCGATACGCTCGTCGTAGTAGATTTTGCGTTGTCTGTCGGGACGTTCGAACTCGTCGATGAGCATCTCGATGATATCTTCCACGCCTCGTCTCTCTTTCGCCGAAGCCAAGACCACAGGACGGCCGATGAGTTCGGAGAGCTTCACGGCATCGATCATACCGCCCTGTTTTTCCACCTCATCGATCATATTGATAACTAAGATCATTTTGGGATTCATATCCAAAAGCTGCAGCGTCAAAATCAAATTGCGCTGCAAGACGTTGGCATCCACTACGTTGATGATCACGTCATACGATTCATCGAGAAGATAGTTCTTGCTCACCTGCTCTTCGGGTGTGTAGGCGTTGAGGGAGTAGATACCGGGCAGATCCACGATATCGATGTCATACTCTTTGTATGTGAGAGTCACCTCTTTCTTTTCGACGGTGACACCCGCGAAATTGCCCACGTGCAAGCGTGCGTTTGTAAGGGCGTTTATGATAGAGGACTTGCCCACGTTGGGCTGTCCCACCATCACTGCTCTAATCTTTTTCATCTTCCACCTCTATCGCATCCGCTTCTTCTTTTCGCAGCGCTACACGGGTACCTTCCACATCCACTTCGAAAGTCTCCTTTTTGAGAGTATGATCCAGAAGCGTTATGCGATTGCCTTTTGTGATACCCATGGCAAAGAGTCTTCCTTTGATAGGTTCATTGGCTCGCACTTTGCGGATAATGCCGCTTTGGCCGATATGCATCTGTGACAGCTTCATTGAAAGCTCCTTTTGATGATGCATCGTGCTATGTAGCGATCTTGAGGCGCGACCACCTTCGCAAAGACAAAATCACCTACGAATCCATAGGGAAGCGTCACATTCGCATAGAGATCGTACTCTTTTGCATCGTAGTTCCCATCAAAAAATCTTCCAGCCATAGCGCCTATACTCCCTTTGGCAAATCCATACTCCGTTCCTAAGACGTAACTTTTGGCTTCCTTGCTCGCAAGTGTATCTATGGTCAGATCCTCCATGGAGGTAAAAAAAGGCCCTCCCCCGAAACTCCCGAAGGCTGCGCTTTTGCCATACTCCTTATTGGCCGCAAGCGTCCATGTCCACTCTTTGTACGTCGTTTGCGATATGATGCCTGCCGTTTTGGAATGGAGATATCCCATATATTTTCTTCCGGCACCCCGTGCCACATCGAGCTGTAAAGTGACATGCTCACTTGCATCGCCCCATTCCAGCTCTTTGGCCGCTTCGATGTAACATATATGCGCTACGTCGCTCAAATTATATCCCCATATTTGCCAGGCATAGCCAGCCACGGAGCCTTGCACTTCCATATAGCCCATACCGTCGATTTTTTGCCCGAGCCCCAAAACTTTTCCAAGGCGTACGAATTTTGCAGGATTTGCGCCATTCTCCCAACCCGCCATGCGCGTGATGTAGCCAGCTTGCAGCGTTGTACCCCGAAGGGTAGCTTTGGCCGTGACGGCTTCGAAGTAGTTTGGTACCATGCGAATGTCGTCGCTATCGGCATGAGGCGTTTCGATGTTTTGACGCCCTATTTTGACTTCGATACCTCTATCATACTCCACAAACGCTTCGCTTACGAAGGTGTAACCCTTTGCATCGGAGCCGAAAAAATCCTCATTGGCGCTCGAAGGCCCCCATCCAAAATCGTTGACGCTATAGATGCTCAAGGATGCACGTAGACCATGCCAAAAAGGTGTCGCGGCATGCAGATGGCCTCCTGCAGCGAAAGTGCTTTTGGTATTCGTCGCGGCTATCCATCCTATACGAAGCTCTCCTTGGAGATGGAGCTTCTCTTCGTTTTTGCCAAGTGCCGATCGTAGCGACTCCTGCGCCCATCCAAAAGCGATAGCCAAAAACAGTACAGAAATTCTCTTCACTCTCTCTCCTGCCAAAATCTGGTTACAATGGTAGAGAAAATAAGCTTAGTATAATCTTAAATTGATAATCATTATCATTTTTAACATTTGCGCTCCTCTCCTTTATAATACATTTTTCTTATCGAATCAAAATGAGCCCTCCATTTTCTCATAAAAGGCCATCAATTGTGCACGTACGTCAGCTATCATCGCAGGTGTGGCTTTGGGTGATTCAAGCCAGACGGCCTGGAAATTGCTCTTATTGGTGGTATAGACGCAGGCATTCAAAAAGTCGCTGTACTCTTCGATGCTTTTGCACATCCTCTCTTCGCCCGTTTCCGTGTTGTGGCAGCGAAGCACCCAGCCACCCAGTCCGTCGGGCAGTATTTCGGCTTCTACGATAAGGACATCTTCTGGCCTTACCTCTTCATTGAGATTGTTTTTCATGGAGCACTCCTATTCTTTGTCCGTAGCGCACCTTGTCGCCACGCTGTAGTGATGAGATAAAAAGTCCCGGTTCGAAAAAGAGCAGAATCGTCGAGCCCATTTTGAAATAGCCCAAAAGCTCCCCTTTTTGCATGAGTAGATCTTCGTACTCGAAAATGGCTACCTCACGTGTATGGTTGGTCTGGAGGCGGCTCTCGAAAACGAGTGTCATTTTTCCCACGTTGAGCGCACCTACGAGCACCATAAAAAAGCGTCCTCCCCCTTGGGTACTGCACTCGAGCACCACCCGCTCGTTTTCGACGAAAAGATCGAACTTCTTGCGCAAAAACCGCAGATTGACCGGGTAGAGCTTGCCCGGGATATGCACCACCCGATGTACTCGCATATCGCAAGGAACATGGTAGCGGTGGTAATCGCGCGGCGAGAGATAAAAATTGACATACTCTCCATCATGAACCACCGATGCATCGCACTCTCGCAAGAGACTGTCGATACTATAGGACATTCCTTTGATTTGGAGGGCTCTATCTTTTTGGAGTTTTCCGCACTCTGTCACCAAAGCATCACATGGAGCGATACACCCATCCTCAATAGGACGATCCTTTGCAAGCGCGCGTGTAAAAAGGGCATTGAGCGACTCATAATGTGCGGGGTCTCGAAACTCATCCATATCGAGTCCCATGAGCTGCACATAGGATCGGTTGATAAACTTTTGCAAAACGGGGTGGAATCTGTGGCTGGCAAATTTGCCAAAACCTCGCGAAATGATATTGCTCACCAAGCGTCGTTGCAAACTTTTCCTTTTTTATGCATTTTATAATACAATAGCACAAATCAAAAAAAGGGAGGCAATGCTCAGATTTGCTCCAAGCCCCACAGGCGATATGCACATAGGCAATCTCCGTGTGGCGATTTTGAACTTTATTGTAGCAAAACAGCGCGGCGAGCGCTTCATCATTCGCATAGAAGATACGGATACTGAGCGCAATATCGAAGGAAAAGACAAAGAAATACTCCAAATCCTCGATGCTTTTGGCATCACCTACGATGAGGTGGTCTACCAAAGCGCCAACTTTTCGTTCCATCAAAACTTCGCAGCCAAACTTTTAGAAGAAGGCAAAGCCTTCGCCTGTTTTTGCACACCCGAAGAGCTCGAAGCCGAACGTCAAAAGGCCAAAGAGCAAAAGCATCCCTACCGCTACAGCGGTAAATGCGAGCACATCGGCATCGAAGAGGCCAAAAAACGGGGCGAACCTTTCGTGGTACGCATCAAAAAGCCCCAAGCCGAAATCACGTTCGAAGACATCATCAAAGGCAAGCTCACCTTCGCTCCCAACGAAGTGGACAGCTTCGTGATACTGCGCCAAGACGGCCGCCCCACCTACAACTTCGCCTGTGCCGTAGACGATATGCTCTACGATATTACTCTCGTCATCCGCGGCGAAGATCATGTAAGCAACACGCCCAAGCAAATCCACGTGCGAAGGATGCTGGGCTACGACAAAGAGATCGCCTATGCGCATCTGCCCATCATTCTCAGCAGTGACGGCAAGAAGATGAGCAAACGCGATAAGGCATCCAGCGTCAAGTGGCTTTTAGAAGAAGGTTTCTTGCCCCAGGCTATCGCCAACTATCTGATACTTTTGGGCAACAAAACACCCACGGAAATATTTACGCTCGATGAAGCGATAGAGTGGTTCGATCTGGCAAACATCTCCAAAGCGCCTGCCAAGTTCGATATCGAGAAGCTGCGCTTCATCAACCGTGAGCATCTTAGACGCCTTAGCGACGCTGAACTTGCAAAAGCTTTGGAGATTCATCCAAGCCTCGCGGGACTTGCTCGCATCTACCTCGAAGAGGCCAGCACCCTCAAAGAGATCCAAGCCAAGCTCGATGCGATCTTTGGCAAAGAGCGCGATTTCGGCGAATTTGACAAAGAGGCTCTCATATTAAAAGATATCATCTTGAATATGGAGCTTCCAGAAAGTTTCGATGATTTCAAAAAAGAGCTTATGGAACACAGCGGCCTAAAAGGCAAGCGCTTTTTCAAACCGCTGCGCATCCTCCTCACAGGTGCCCAGCACGGTCCAGAAATCTCTGCACTCTACCCCTATCTCAAAGACCACATCAAAGAGGTACTACGATGATAGTGATAGCCACATTCTTGCAAGCCTTGGCACAAATCATCCATATGGTGATCAATATCTACATCTGGGTCGTCATCATCGCGGCGCTTATTAGCTGGGTGCGCCCCGACCCCTACAACCCGATCGTCCAGACGCTCTATCGTCTCACAGAGCCTGTCTATGCCTGGATACGTCGCTACATTCCCACGGTTTTTGGAGGTATCGACCTCGCACCGTTGATTCTCATCATCGCTTTGCAGTTTTTCGATATGTTTTTTGTGCGTTTGATGCTGCAGTTAGCCTACAGGCTCGCTGGATGAGGCTGCTGCTGCTTCTTTTGCCCCTTTTTCTTTTTGGGCGCCAGATCACCCTCGATTTTTTGGCCTCCAAACCCCGCAGCATAGAAAGAGATTTTTATATCTGGCGCTACCTCGATCAAAACATCACCCCCGCCCAGGCCCAAAGAGCCCTGGAGCTGAGCTTCCATGTCAACCGCAAAATCTTGCGCCGCTACGCGCAAAAAAGAGGCGATGCCAACATCTCGCACATTGTGGCGTGCCTCGATATGAAAGCGCAGGAGCTTTCGGACCAAGATCCCTCCTGCATCGCAGCTTCCATCTCCGTAGCCAAATTTTTGCAGCTACCGATAGATGAGCGCAAAGAACTTCTCCAAAAGATCGCTGCATTTCCCATCGCCAAGAAACTGCAGCCTCTTGCTACCAAGTACCCCTTTTTCGGTGCTCTCGAAAACGATTTTCTCTACTACTTCAACGCCGCAGGCTGGAACAATCGCGCTCGCTACTTCAATTACGAAATAGATGTACAGACGATGCGTCGCTTCACCAAATCGTGGCGATTTCGCTCCTTCGTGCGCCATATCGTCCTGGAGGATCTGGGCAACATCGGCTACAACCTCTTTTTGCTCGATCCCGACACACTCGACGCCCAGACCAATTTTTGGATAGCCATCTACGCCATCAAGCACGATTTTGGCTCGCTGGCCGGCAAATTTTTGCGAGCTTCCCTCGCCAAAGCCACAAAACGCCGCCACAAGAACCGCGCGCGTTACTGGCTCTATCGTACCACGCACGATAGCAGGTATCTGACAGATATTCTGGCAACTCCCGGTATCGATATCTACAAGATTTTGGCCGCCGAAAAGCTCAAAAAGCCCCTCCAAAACTTCGCCTTGCTCTCACCCCAAGGCCACAGCGACCTCAATCTCAGCGACCCCTTCGAAGCCGCAAGGCTCTACAAACTCATTCGCAAAGCCAAAAAACCAGACCTCCCCGCTCTTGCAAAGAGATTTGACAATATCGAGGGAGCGCCTCTCTATGCAATCGTCCAAACCAAAATGGATGGCTACAAAAAAGAGTATCTCATCACTCCCTACGAATCGCTCCTCGGTGATGCCAACGCCTCGCGCAAAATTTTGCTCTATTCCCTCGCGCGTCAGGAGTCCCTCTTCATCCCAGGCACCATCTCCTACTCCTACGCCCTGGGGCCATTGCAGTTTATGCCCTTTTTGGCACGCCATACGGCAAAAGAGCTCAATGTAAGCGATTTTGATCTGGATTCGATGTTCGAAGAAGATGTGGCGGTGCGCTTTGCAAATCACCATCTCGATTACTTAGAGCGTCATCTTGTACATCCGCTCCTTATCGCTTACGCATACAATGCAGGCATCGGATTTACAAGACGCAATCTCATCGAGCTATTTTGCAAATACGATCCGGTGCTTGCGATGGAACTCAATCCATCCGGACAAAATAGACACTATGGCAAGAAGGTGATGGAGAACTTCACGCTCTATGCGAAGATCTTCCAGCTTCCCTTTAGTCTAACAGAAAGTTTGGGTAGGTTAAAACCACTTTGCCGTACTTTGCGTTCGCAAACTCCAATCGCAAAGTAGTAGCTTCGGTGTGCGCAAATCGCACCACGTAGAGCTTGTACCAAGGCAGCACCGCCGGCATCGATTTTGCCAGTTCGCTATTTTTATCCACCGCTTTGATGGCAAGTGGCTTTTTGCCGTTGAGCGTGAGCGTGTAGCCTGGATGAAAAAGGCCGCTTCTTTTGGGGTCGTCGATGTCGTTATCGATGTAGACGCGTACGAAAAACTCCTCATCCCCTTTGGTGCTTTTTTTGATAGGATTGAGGTAGGTAGCGATGATGAGAGCCTTGTTTTCCAGCGAAATGGCGATATCTCCCTGTTGCGTATAGCGTAGTGCTTCACTATAGGTTCTATCGGGAGCCAAAAAATTGGTGGTTTTGCAACTACAGCCTGCAAACAGCAAAAAAATGCCAGCAATTAGCAGCTTTCTTAGCATCGTCGTCCTCTTTGGTGATTTTGCACCATTATAGCTACTCTTAACTTTTTATTGGATAAAATAGCAAGAAAAAAAGGGAGCCCTTGAGAAGAGCCGTCGCCTTTACAGGCCCCTCCAACAGTGGCAAAACCACTATCATCATCAAAGTGGCCAAGCTCTTGCTGCCCCAGCATCGTGTCGCCATCGTCAAAAACGACCCCAAAGATAAGGCGCAATTCGACGTAGAGGGCAAAGACAGCTACAAATTTTTCCAAACGGGGGCGGAAGTGGTGGTCACCTCCCCTACCCGCACCACCTACTTTTCCCATCGCCATCGCGATATCAAAGAGATAATCGCTATGCTGGGCAATTTCGACTATCTTTTGGTCGAAGGGCTCAAATACCTGCCTCTGCCGCGCATCGGCGTTTTTCGTGGGCAGGTGGATCCTGGCTACTTCGACTACATCCAGGCCGTGGCAGTTGATGAGAGCGTAGATCGCGCCACTATCCCTGAACATATAGAAATACTCGATCTCAACGACCCCAAACAGATCCTCTCTTGGATCCAAGCAAACGCGAAAGAGGTGTGAAATGACCGAAATCATCGAAGCTATCAAACGCAGTGCCATACGCATTCGCAAAGCGATCAACGAAGAGGAACTCGGCTACGCCCAAAGCTCCAACAGCTCCGGCGAGCAGCAGCTCAAACTCGATGTGCTCAGCGACGCCATCATCGAAGAGGAGCTCTCTCACGCAACTTCCGTAAAAACGATCGCCAGCGAAGAAAAGAGCGATCCCCTAACTATCAACGAATCAGGCAAGTACTTAGTGGGATACGATCCTCTCG
Organism: Campylobacterales bacterium; assembly: GCA_027024145.1. Lineage (GTDB taxonomy): Bacteria > Campylobacterota > Campylobacteria > Campylobacterales > Nitratiruptoraceae > Nitratiruptor. The sequence goes on along the minus strand of JALVTF010000031.1, from coordinate 21,787 downwards.
ATGGCAGCAGCCTCGTGGATGTCAACCTCAGTGTAGGATCGATTTTTGGCATCTACGAAGGCAGCTTCACAGGTCCCGATCTCGTGGCCAGCGCCTATGTAGTCTACGGTCCTCGCACGGAGTTGGTGGTAGCCACTATCAAGGCCGAGCGCTTCAGGCTCGAGGGGGAGGAGTTCGTCTTTATGCAAGAGCTTGCACTGGCCGAAAAAGGCAAGCTCAACGCTCCTGGTGCTACACAAAAATATTGGTACCCTCACCATAAAGAGTTAGTAGAATCGCTCTTTGCCGAGGGGTATCGCCTGCGCTACTCCGGCGGGATGGTGCCAGATCTGCATCAGATCCTCATCAAGGGAGGCGGCCTCTTTAGCTATCCCGGCACCGAAGACAAACCCAAAGGAAAACTGCGCAAAATCTTCGAGGTCTTTCCTTTCGCCAATATCTACGAAAAAGCCGGCGGCTACGCCATCGATGACAGCGGCAAACGCCTTTTGGAACTGGGATGCGGCGACATTCACGAAACGACACCCTGCTTTTTTGGCAGCCGCTACGAAATAGACAAGGTCAAAGAGTACTATGCAAAAGCTTGATCGCTACGAGCAGATGCTCGCTGAAAAGACAAAAGAGCTCAAAAAGTGCCAGGAGCAAAAAAAGGTGGACTCTTGCCTCAAGTGCAAAGAGATCATCGGCTGCAAAGTACGCAACGAATATGTAGACGCCGTGTATCTAAGTATGAACAAAGGCAAGGGCGGCGGATTTGAATTTTAAGGAGAGTGTATGAAACGCTATATCACCACACCTATCTACTATGTCAACGACGTGCCCCACATAGGGCACGCCTACACCACCATCATCGCAGACTCCGCGGCACGCTACTTTCGCCTCAGGGGCTACGATACTTTCTTTCTCACAGGCACCGACGAACACGGCCAAAAGATCGAAGAGGCCGCGAAAAAAAGAGGCAAAAGCCCTAAAGAGTATGCAGACGAGATCAGTGCGAAGTTCAGGAATCTTTGGGACGAGTTTGCAATTAGCTACGACAAATTCATCCGTACTACTGATCCTGACCATATCAAAGGTGTCCAAAAAGCCTTCGAAATCATGTACAACAAAGGCGACATCTACAAAGGCACCTATGAAGGGCACTACTGCATCAGCTGCGAATCCTTTTTCCCAGAATCGCAGCTCATCGACAGCGAGTTTTGTCCAGATTGCGGCAAACCCACGAGCATCGTCAAAGAAGAGAGCTACTTCTTTCGCCTCTCCAAATACCAAGATAAACTCTTGGAGCTCTATAGAAACGAAGAGAAGTTCGTCTTGCCAAAATCGAAGAAAAACGAGGTGATTCGCTTCGTCGAAGGTGGTCTGCAAGACCTCTCCATCACCCGCACCAGCTTCAACTGGGGCGTCCCACTGCCCGAGTCCATCAATGATCCCAAGCATGTGATGTATGTGTGGCTCGATGCACTGCTCAACTACGTCACTGCTCTGGGATATGGCACGGATGAAGCGCTTATGCACTACTGGCCGGCAGACTACCATATCGTAGGCAAAGATATCTTGCGCTTCCACGCAGTCTACTGGCCTGCATTTTTGATGAGTCTGGATCTTGCTATTCCCAAACATATCGCCACACACGGCTGGTGGACCAGAAACGGCGAAAAGATGAGCAAATCCAAAGGCAACGTGGTAGACCCAAAAGCCGTAGCAGATGCTTATGGCCTCGAGAACTTTCGCTACTTTTTGCTCAGAGAGGTTCCTTTCGGCCAGGATGGTGACTTTAGCCAAAAGGCACTGATCGATCGCATCAACAACGACTTAGGCAATGATCTTGGCAACCTGCTCAACCGTATCATCGGTATGAGCGGGAAATATTTCGACTTTCACATCGACAGCAAAGATGTAGAAAAATTCCATGCTAAAGAGCTTGCAGCGATGCAAGAAATCATCGAGGGTCTCGATGCTTTGGCCGAAGAGATGAAGTGGCACCGCTACCTCGAAGAGCTTTGGAAGATTCTCACCATCGCAAACAAGGCGATCGATCGTCACACCCCCTGGACGAAGATGAAAGAGGGAAAAGAAGAAGAGGCGATGGCTCTTATAGCCCTTGTAGCCAACATTTTAGCCAAAGTCGCGCTCCTACTGCATCCTGTGATGCCAAAAACCACACAGACCATCGCAGATGCTCTGGGATTTGCCATCGACAAAGAGAGTTTCGCAAAATTTATAGAAAATCGAGAGCTTTTAGAGCGTTGCACCATCAAAAAAGTACCACCCCTCTTTCCAAAAATCGAAACACCGCTCATGCAAGAGCAAAAGAGTCAGCCTAAAAAAGAGCCGGCACAACCCAAAAGCCAAGACAATGTCATCACCATCGACGAATTTTTCAAAGTATCCATCAAAGTGGGTACAATCATAGAAGCCGAAGAGGTCCCAAAAAGCAAGAAACTCCTCAAACTGCAAATAGACTTGGGCGAAGAGCGACCACGCCAAATAGTAGCCGGTATCAAAGAGTTCTATCAGCCTGAGGAGCTCGTGGGCGAGCAAGTGTGTGTCGTGGCCAACCTCAAGCCGGCGAAACTGATGGGGATCCTCAGTGAGGGGATGGTTCTGGCCGCTCGCGACGAAAACGGACTCACACTCATAGGACCAAAAACGCGTAAAAAAGAGGGAACACCCGTTCAATGAGGCTCGAAAATTTCTTGGGCCTTACGGGTGCCAAACTTCGCAACACCCCTTCCATCTCTCGAATATATCACTTCAGTACAGATGCCAAACAGGTGCATAGAGGCGATCTCTTCTTCGCATCCGATCCCAAAAGCGTCGAAGACGCGATAGCCAACGGCGCCTACGCAATCGTATGCGAAGCCCCAATTCCCATGAGCGATCCCGAAATTGCATGGATAGAGACTGAAAACCTCGAGCAGGCGATGCTTCGCACACTGCGCTATCTGCTTTTGGAAAAAAAATGCAAGCGCTTCGCCCTGGGTGACATAGAGCTCGATATCGCAAGACTCGTGGTTTTAGACCCGGCATGGCATTTCTACTCTTCTTTACCCCAAGCGATCGAAGCGCTACAGGCACCCACGCTTGAAGCATTCGCAGCACCCCATGAACTCTTTGCGAGGCTGGCTTTACAAGCCGAAACTCTCGATGCGACGCCACTGCGTATCGAACAGGAATATCTCTTTGCCACATCCCTGCACCTTTTCGATACCTACTACGAAAGGCTCCCTATCTCACCGCTTTTCGTGCACGCTCTGGGACGTGTAGCCACTTTGGTGCGAAGATTCGACCTTGCATACAATCTTTGGCGCTTGCAGCATTTTCGCCATTTTCGTCCCCACTTCATCGACTCCAATTTCCATGAAGTAGAGTTTGGAAAAACTCAGCGCGTGATAATTACAGAGCCTACATGCCATCTTTTGGGGCTCGAGCATGAATTCTTAATGTGCCAGGCCCCCTGGGCGAAAAAACTTTTCGTACAATTTTCTTGCCGGCAAAGCAATTTTGCTACAATTAGCTTAGAAAAGATTGCGCATTTTTTGTATAATGCAGACTTTCACTTCGCCCTGTGCGAGGAGTTCGATCTCTCCACCCTCGCTCGCAAGCGCGAAGAGAGAAGATTGCTATAAGGAGTATTCTCGTTGCAAAGTGACTATTCCCCCGATTTTCGGGACTATGTGGAAGACTACTGGGATATCGTCCTCGGTATCCTCGCTGCGATCGCTGCATATTACATGCACCATACACATCATGACTATCTGGCAACACTCAGCGCAGCACTCTCCATCGTGGCTCTCTCCGTCACCATCAGCGAAGTAGCCGAAATCTTGGCCGAACGCATGGGTGAACCATACGGCAGTTTCGTCCTCACCTTCAGTGCGGTAGCCGTGGAGATCGTGCTGCTTTTTATGATACTCACCGCTGGTGGTCACAGTGCCACACCCCAGACCCTCAATACTGTCAAAAGCGGTATCATATCCGCTGTCATCGTCGATATGAACGTGCTTTTGGGCTTCGCCGTCTTCGTGGGAGGCCTCGCATTTAGCGAGCAAGAGCACAACGAAGACACATCGAGCACCTACACCACGATTCTTTTTATATCTTCCATCGCTTTGTTGGTGCCGAGCCTGTTGGCGTTCACTCCCGATGGCAATACGAAACTCATGAAAGCAAGCATCATTATCTCCACAATGCTCTTTTTATACTACATCACCATCTACATCTTTCAGACCAAAACCCACTCCCACTTTTTCAAATCCACCGCCCGCAGCCGTATTTTGCGTCTCAAAAAGCGCAAGAAATTGGCCGAGGACGAAGAGCACGAAGATGATTATCTTTTCGAAAAACTTCCCAACTGGGTCAATTTCATCGCGATGTTCGTACTTATCTTTGGCGTAGGCATCATGGCTGAAGTCTTCGCGCACGATTCTCAAGCTGTTTTTAGCGATCTTGGCATCAACGCAGGCCTCGCTGGTCTCATCATCGCCATCATAAGCGTCTCACCCGAGCTCATCACGGCCGTCAAAGCCGCCAAAAACGACCAGATCCAGCGCGTCATCAACATCGCCATGGGAGCGAGCACCGTCTCGATCCTCATCACCGTCCCGGCTCTCATGGCGCTCAGCTATTTCAATCATATTCCCTTTACGCTCGATTTCAACGCATTGCAAATCGGAGCTCTGCTGCTTACAATCATCCTGGCTTGGAAAACCACGGACAATGGTGAGACCAACTACATCGAAGGGGTGTCGCACCTGATGTTTTTTGCATCCTATGCGGTCATCGCAGCACTCTATTAAAGGATAGCCATGCAAAGAAGATCCTTTCTCATAGCCTCAGCCGCAGCCACCGCCACGATGCTCGCTGGCTGCAAGCGTAAAGAGGTCCATGCCTTCAACGTCGCCAAAAAGCGAAAGATCGAACTCAAACTCGCCACAAGCTGGCCGGCGAACTTCCCCATCATGGGCGAAGGCGTCGACGAATTTGCCAAGCGCGTTGCCGAAGCGAGCGACGGGGAAGTGAAGATCAAAGTCTTTGCCAAAAACCTGCTCGTACCCGCACTCCAAGTCTTCGATGCCTGTAGTGCTGGGCAAATCGATGCCTTTCACTCAGGACCTTACTACTGGAAAGGCAAAAACCCGGCCTTCGCTCTTTTTGGGGGCTTTCCCTTCGGCTTTACCTCCAACGAGATGAATGCCTGGATGCTCTATGGCGGAGGATTGGAACTGTGGCGCGAGATGTATGGCAAATACAATCTCTATCCCCTCCTTGGCGGTAATACCGATGTGCAGATGGGCGGGTGGTTTCGCAAAGAGATCAAGAGCCTCGATGACCTCAAGGGGCTCAAGATGCGCATCCCCGGCCTGGGTGGTGAAGTGATGGCGAAATTAGGCGTCAACGCCATCCTTTTGGCAGCAGGTGAGATCTACACGGCTCTTGATCGCGGTACCATCGATGCCACTGAATGGGTGGGTCCAGCTCTCGATATCAAGATGGGATTTTACAAAGTGGCTAAATACTACTACAGCGGCTTTCACGAACCGGGCAGTGTCTTAGAGCTTACCTTCAACAAAAAACGCTGGGAGAGCCTGCCAAAAGATGTGCAGACCCTCATCACCAGCTGTGCCAATGAAATGAACGCCAAAATGGTCTACAACTTCCAAGATAAAAACGCCAAAGCACTGCAAGAACTTAAAAAACTTGGCGTGCAGCTGCGCAACTGGCCCGAAGAGATCGTAGAAGCCGCCAAAAAAGCGCTCTTTGCAGTCGTAGAGGAGCAGAGCAAAAAATCGAGCGACTTCAAGCGCGTGTGGGCCAATATCGAGCCATACTGGATGCACAACCGTGCTTGGACGAGCTTGGGTCTGAAAAACTACCTCACAATGCGCGATGGATAAGAAAATAGGGTTTTGGGAGGCCTACTCCATCGGCGTAGGCGGCATGATTGGCGGCGGTATCTTCGCCGTTTTGGGACTGACGATACTACTCGCTCGCGGTGCCGCACCGATAGCCTTTTTGTTCGCAGGCCTCATAGCACTGCTCACCTCCTATTCGTATGCCAAACTTTCAGTGCGCTACCCCAGCGAAGGGGGTACGGTAGAGTTTTTGGTCCAGGGTCTTGGCAACAATCTTCTGAGCGCCTATCTCAATACGCTCTTGCTTGCCAGCTACATCATCATGCTGGCTCTATACTCCTATGCCTTCGGTAGCTACGCCGATGCGCTCTTTTTCGGCCACGAGATAGCGCTCTATAAAAAGCTCTTCATCATCTTCGTTCTCGCCTTTTTTACGCTGCTCAATTTCTTAGGCGCTTACGTAAGCGGCAAGACCGAAGACATCATGGTCTTTGTCAAGGTGGCGATTTTGCTCTTCTTCGCAGGTCTTGGCTTTTTCACGGGCGACTTTAGCAAACTCTCTCCCCAGCACTACGAATCGGTGTTTAAAATCATGACGGGAGGCCTCATCATTTTTCTCGCATACGAGGGCTTTGAGCTCATCGCAAACACCGCAGCCGATATCGAAAACCCGGCCAAAAATCTTCCCAGAGCCTACTATGCAGCCGTCGTTACCACGATCATCGTCTATGTCCTCGTAGCCGCCGTAGCCGTAGCGAATCTAACCTACGAACAGGTCCAAAAGTACAGCGACTTCGCTTTGGCCGTGGCTGCCAAGCCATTTTTGGGAGACTTCGGGTTCATCCTCATTGGCATAGCCGCACTGCTCTCGACTTCCTCCGCTATCAACGCCACGCTCTACGGCGGCGCGCGTGTGAGCTACCTCATCGCCAAAACGGGAGGACTACCCCAAAACTTCACGCGACGCGTCTGGAAGCAAGGAAGCGAAGGGCTCTTGATTCTGGCTGGACTTTCGATGTTCTTTGCCGTCACGTTCAATCTCGAAAACATCTCCATCGCGGGGAGCTTGGGATTTTTAATCATTTTTGCCAGCGTCAACTATGTCAATTTCAAACTCTACAAAGAGACCGACTCCAACAAATGGATAAGCCTCTTCGCGTTTCTCCTCTGCCTCGTCTCCATAGCCGTACTGGTAGGATACAATTACCTGCATCATCCCGACAATCTCAAATCCTCTCTCATCGTCTTGATAGTGACGTTTATTTTCGAGTTTTTCTATCGCACCTTTTCAACAAAGAGATTGCAAGCTTTCATCGATCCCAAATTAGCAAAACGCGAGCAATTTTTGCACAATCCCATGGCTTTTCTCCTGCCCCCTCTCAAGCAGCTCAAAAACCGCTTCAAAGAGCTCCATGTCTATCAGCTTCCTTCGCACAAATCGCAAATACGTCTGCTTTTCGTAGCTCCTGATCAGAAAAGAAAGATCAAAAAGGAGTTTTTCGATCACCTCAACAAAGAGCTCAAAACAAAAAGCGAAAAGTTCGTGCATGTAGAGTTCGCCGACAAAAGAAGCGAAGAGGCTACGAAGCTGGTGTAGTTTTATAGGGGATTTTATCTTCTATCCCCGCTTTTTCGAAGCCTTTGAGGCGAAGTCTGCAGCTATCGCACACGCCACAGGCCATTTCCTCGCTCTGATAGCAGCTCCACGTAAGCTCCAAAGGCACGCCAAGCTTCGCTCCTAACGCCACGATATCCTCTTTTTTCAGATGAATGAGCGGTGTTTTGATCACCAAATGCGTAGCATCTTTGGTGCCTAAATTGATGGCGCGCTGCATCGCCTGGATGAAACTCTCTCTGCAGTCGGGATAGCCGCTGCTATCCTCTTCCACCACTCCGATATAGATAGCCTCGGCTCCCTCTTTTTCCGCGATGGCTGCAGCGATGCTTAAGAATATCCCGTTGCGAAAGGGCACGTAGGTGATGGGGATACCGGGTTTGATGCCTTCTGTGGGGACAGCGAGTGACTCGTCCGTCAGCGCCGAAGCCCCGATTTGTTTGAAAAAGGGGAGGTCTATCTCGTACGTTTTGGCATTCAAGCTCGCAGCGATATCGCGAAAGGCTTTCAGCTCTCTTTTTTCGGTGCGTTGGCCGTAGTTGAAGTGCACAGCCACTATCTCGTATCCTTCGCGTTTGGCTATGTAGGCAGCCACGGCGCTATCCATGCCACCACTGATGATACACAGAGCTTTTCGCATCGCCATCCTTTTTTGCTAATTGTAGCAAACTCCCGCTTGTGGTACAATTGCATGAAAAAACGGACTTCGTATGATCGAGCTGGATAATCACACCTCGCACCATTTCGACATCAAGCTTGTAGAAACTATCGCACAAAGCCTCACCGACAAAGATATCGAACTGCTCTTGGTGGATAACGAAGAGATACGCGAGCTCAATAGCCTCCATCGCGGCATCGACAAGCCTACCGATGTGCTGAGCTTCCCCTATGCCGATACCCCTGGTGCTCCACTTGGAAGTATCGTCATCAGTGTCGATAAGGTCTATGAAGCAGCCACACACTACGGCCACTCGCCCCAGGAGGAGCTGGCACTGCTCTTTATCCACGGGCTTTTGCATCTTTTGGGTTACGACCATGAAAGAGATGAAGGCCAGATGCGCGCCAAAGAGCAAGAACTTATCGAAAAATTCGGCCTTCCCAAAAGCCTGATCGTTCGTACGGAGGAGTAATGGACTATATCATCTTCATCATCGCTATGGCCGCTCTCATTAAGGGAGCCGATCTCATCATCAAAGAAGCGGAAAAAATAGCGCTGCATTTTGGTATCAGCGAGTTTGTCATCGGTGCCACCCTCATCGCATTTGGCACATCCTTGCCCGAAATGGCGGCGAGTGTTGCGGCGAGCTTTCATCACAAAAGCGACCTGGCCGTCTCCAACGTCATAGGAAGCGTGACTATTAATATCACACTGGTACTGGGTATCGTCTTTTTGATTGCCAAACAGATCAAACCGGCGCGCGATATCTTCGGCAAGGATAGCGCATGGGCGCTCTTTCCCATTTTTCTCTTTTTGCTCATCGCCTATGACGGCGAGGTCTCACGCATAGAGGGCTTAGTGTTTTTGGCTCTCATGGGCGGCTATCTGCTCTTTTTGTCCGGCGAGCCTACACTTGTTGCAGAAGAGGTGGACGAGGAGCTATCCAGGGAGAAGTTTAACTGGCCTCCTACCCTGCTGCTCTTGGCCGTGGGTTTTCTTTTGGTGGTCTATGGAGCCGACTATGCGGTACAAAGTGCTAGCAACATCGCGCGCACTCTCGGTGTGAGCGAGTGGGTCATCGGTCTTTTTCTCGTAGCCTTCGGTACGAGCCTGCCTGAGCTTGTAGTAAGCGTGGTGGCAGCGCTCAATAAAAAGGCCGACATGAGCATCGGCAATATCATCGGATCCAACGTAGCCAACTTCACTGTCGTTCTTGGCTCTGCAGCCGTCGTCCATCCTCTGAACGTCGATATGCACGCCTACGCCTTCGATATCCTCACAGCACTCATCGCCTCATTCATGCTCGTTTTCATCACCGCCACGAAACTCTACAACAAATCTGCCGGCATCGCTCTCTTGGCTACTTTGGCCGTTTTTGCACTCTATCACGCGCACTGAAATAGCCAAGCTCTATCATTTTGTTGTAGATCGCCGAGACGATCGGCCCGGCCGCGGCTCCACCGTGACCGCCATGTTCTACCAGCACCGTGACCACATATTTGGGATGATGGTAGGGAGCGTAGGTGGTCAGCCAGGCATGGGAGCGGGTGTAGTACTCCAGATCCTTCTCCTTCATCCGCTTCTTCTCGTCTTGCGGAATACCCACCACCTGCGCGGTCCCCGTTTTGCCGGCGATAAGCAGGGGAACATCGAGATGTTTGGTGGCAGTACCTCTGGGGTCGTTGCACACTTCATACATTCCCCGACGGATGTAGGGAAGCATTCTCTTTTGGAGTGGTGTGAGCACATCTTGAAATTGCGGCTGGTATTTCTCGTCTACGAAAGCTCGCACGAAATGGGGTGTGGGCAGCCTGCCGGTGGCCAGAAGTGCGGTATAGCGCGCTAGCTGCATAGGTGTGACCAGATCGTAGCCCTGCCCGATCGCGGCGACGAGTGTTTCGCCTTTGTACCAGGGCATACCGTATTTACGCATTTTCCACTCTTTATCTGGGATGATTCCTATAAATTCGTGTGGTAGATCCACTCCCGTCCTTCGCCCCAGACCCATCTTGTGCAAATCGTGTGCGATCTTGTCGATTCCTACTCTGAGACTCCCTTCATAGAAGTAGACGTCGCAGCTTTCTCGCAGCGCCTTTATCAGCCGCACCTCCCCATGTCCCCACCGCTTCCAGCAGCGAAATTTCCTATGTCCCAACTTCAAAGCGCCACTACAGTAAAAGGGGGTAAATGGGGTAATTTTGCGCGAATCCAAAAAAGCGAGCGCCACGCCCATCTTGATAGTGGAGCCTGGAGGATAGAGCCCGTGGACCAGCTTGTTGGTAAAGGGGTGATCGAGATCGGTAATGAGTGCGCGCCATTTTTCTTTAGATATCCCGTTTGCAAACATATTGAGATCGTACTCGGGAAAACTGCCTGCAGCGAGGATACTGCCGTCTGTTTGCATCACGATGGCTACACCAGATTTATCCTTAAAGAGCGATTGGATGAATTTTTGCAAGCGCAAATCAAGAGAGAGATAGAGATGGCGATTTTGCACAGGAGGCTTTTTTTGCAAGACACCTATCTCTTCATTGAACGCTGTCACTTTGACCTTTTTGAAACCGAGCTCTCCTTCGAGATAGTCGTTATAGTAGCGCTCCAATCCACTCTTGCCGACGATTCCCGTGATTTTCGCGACGCGATCCTTTTGGGCTTCCTGCGCGTTTGTGCGTGAGACATATCCCAAAACATGCGAGGCCACATCTTTAAAAGGGTAGTAGCGCTTGAACGTCGGATCGATCTCGATGAGACCGCTTAGCTGCAGTTTCGTAAGAAACGGCAGCATCCTTGCATAGGGGATGAAATGCACCACCTCGATAAAATCGTGATTGTAAGGTGAATCGTAGCGGCGATAGCGTTTGATGATTTTGCTTGCATTGATATCCGCGAAGCAGCTATGCACAAGGCGTGCAAGATGCACAAGATCTTTTTTGCGCTCGAGATGGGGAGCGAATTTAATCTTAAAACCTATCGTATTGACAGCGAGTGGAATGTTGTTGCGATCGAAAATCTCACCGCGCACAGGCACGATCCATTCGGTCTTTATCATGTTTTGCTCAGCAAGTGTTTCGTAGTAGCTGTTGGACTTGATAGATATATAATAGACGCGACTGAGCAGGATTATCCAGACAAGCAAAAAAAAGAGTATAAGAAGCTTACTTCGCATAGAGCACCACGACCATATCGAGAATGAGATAATAGACAATCAACGTCATATCGGGATTGATCTGCGCATTGAAAATATAGGACAAAAAGATTAACAGTATCGCAGCTATCAGGTAAAAAAAGAGCGTCAGCAAGATTTTAAGACAGTTGTAGCATCCGATAAAATGACGCAATCGCCGATAGAAAAATATACCCCCAAGAGCCGCTAAAAGAAGGTTACAGCACACAAGGCCATGGTCCGTCTCATAGATGTAAAGATACACCGACCACAAAATTTTCTCACCCAGATCCCGTGAAGTGGCTATCCTCCAGCCCGCGAGTCCAAAAAGCGGCGGTAAATAGGGATAGATAGTACTTAGAGTCTCGTAGAGAAAAAGAGCGACAAAAACAAGTATATTTTTTAGAAAAGTTTTTTCATCATCGCTATTTCGTTGCAGACGGGAAAATGTATGCATTTTATACAATCTTGCCATATTTTATGTTCCGGAATATCCTCTTTTGCTATTTCTTGGAATCCTAAATGTTCGAAAAACTTCTTATCGTAGGTCAACGAGAGTACCTCTTGGACAGCAAGGGCTTTCCCCTCTTCGAGCGCTTGACGCACCAGCTCCTTGCCGATACCCTGCCCGCGATATGAAGCATCGACGATGAGGCTGCGAATCTCCGCCAGTCGCATACTATGAATGTGCAAGGCCACGTAACCCACGATTTTTTCACCACTCTGGGCCACGATGTAGGAGCGTATATTGGTGGCTATCTCGTCATCGCTGCGTGGCAAGATGATTCCATCTTTGACTGCATCTGCGACGATCGCTTGCATCGCTGGGATATCGGTAAGTTTGGGTTTACGATAGAATATCTTTTCCAAAAACGTGCTCCAAGAGTATTTTTTGCAAACGCTCTATCCCTCTTTTTTTCAACGACGAAACCAAAATCGCATCGGGATCGAGCTTTTTGAGGCGAGCGATATCTTTTTGTTTGAGTTTATCTATCTTGGTATAGACACGCACGATCTTCTGATCGCCCTTTTTGATCGACTCCAAAAAGGCGTCCGTTTGCTTGTCGATCTCGAGTTCTGGATGGCGTGCATCCACCAGGTGGACGAAGACACGGATCGCATCACGCTTGGCCAAAAACTGCGTCAAACTCTTTTGCCACGCACTCTTGAGGCTCTTGCTCGTCTTTGCGTAGCCATAGCCCGGAAGATCCACGAAACGCAGAGGATAACGTTCATCCCCTATTTTATACTCCACGTCGAAAAAATTTATCAATTTCGTCTTTCCCGGCGTCGCACTCGCTTTGGCGAGACCCTTACGATCCACGAGGGCGTTGAGCAGACTACTCTTACCCACATTGCTACGACCCAAAAACGCCACCTCGCTCAAGCTCGCCGGCGGTGCCTGCTCTATGGACGGAGCCGATGTGACAAATTTCGCACTGACTGGACGTATCATTCTTGGATATCAAATATCATTTTCACAGGTTTTTTGCTAGCACCTTCCACTTCCACATGGGAATGCACCAGATCCAGGCGCATCTTCTGTCCAAAAATCTGCTTATTGTCAGGGTATTGCGTGATATGTACATGCCCTTCGAAAATGTAGAACTTCTTCTTGGGAAAATAGGTCACTTTGTCGCTTTGGCCCTTGTAGTATTTGTTATTTTTGTCATAGAGAGTAAAGTGTACATTACCGATAGAGACTATTTTTTGGGGCTTTTTATTCGCATCGAAGTAGACATCCACTTCCTCTGCCGTGAGGCGATCTTTGAGACGCGTGACCACCACGTTGCCGATAAATTTGGAGAGAAGTTTTTTCTGATCACCCACAAATCGCTGTGAAGTGATCTGCATCTTCGATGCAAAAAGGAGCGTCGCCATACACAAAAACAGGATTTTTTTCATACTCACTCTTCTTCGATAGTCGCTTGTACTCTTTGGGCTTTCATTGTACCCAATTTTCTATAAAGAACGCCTTTTTGCGCCATAGCTTGCATGCGCTTCGCGGTGATGGTAAATGGTGTCGTGATGTGTAAAATCTCATTTACACTGTCGTACCAGGCTCTTTGGGTGGTGAGGTTGTATTCATCATGGCGGTAGAGGATATCGTCAAAAAGATGAATCGCGTTTTGTGTATAGACTCCTTTTTTCGCTTCGAGCGTGTCACCATTTTGCAGCATGCGAAAATTTTGTATCGTGAGGCCGTTCGTAGTTTTGACGGCTACATCTCCTTGCACGAAGATGCGCACTTTTTGGGGAGTCAGTTCATAGTAGCGAAAATTCTTGAAGGTTGCCTCGGTTTGCGATTTTGGCATTTTTTGGACATTGAAAGGCTTAAATAGCACTATCCATACAACTATAAAACTTGCAAGCGCTCCAAAAATCCAAAAGATTCTCACATTTGCGTCCAAAAAGCGAGATACTCTTCGAAAAGTCCTTCACGTTTGAGAAGCGTCTCCACCATCTCACGCACGGCTCCTTTGCCGCCAGGGCGCGTAAGGAGCACATCCACACTCTCTTTGATGAGCTCATACGCATCGGCAGGCGCGAACGAGATGCCGACACTTTGCAAAAGTCTGTAGTCGTTGAGATCGTCTCCGATAGCGGCTACCTGGTGCAGACCGATACCGATCTCTTCGCAGATGGCACGCAGACGCTCCTCTTTTCTTTTGACATTTTGCTCAAGATAGTCGACTCCCAACTCCAATGCACGGATAGCGACAATTTTTGATTCTCTGCCGGTGATGATGGCGAGTTTCTTGCCCAGACGCTTCCACTGCACCAGCGCGAAACCATCCTTGACGTTGAAGCTTTTGAGCTCGTCTTCAGAGTTGGTATAGGTGATGCTACCATCGGTCATGCATCCGTCCACATCCAAAACCAAAAGCTCTATCACAGCACCCCTTTGGTACTCGGCACGCCGCTTGTGGTACGTCGCAAGGCACGTTTGAGAGCTACGGCCAGCGCCTTGAAAGTGGCTTCGGCGATGTGGTGTCTGTTTTTGCCCCGCAGTTGTATCAGATGGCAGGTGATTTTGGCATTGAATACGAAAGCGCGCATGAACTCTTCGACAAGCTCGGCGTCGAAATCGCCTATTTTGCCTTCCAAAAGAACTTCGTAGACGAGGTAGGGACGATTGGAAAGATCCAGAGCACAGCTTATAGCCGTCTCATCCATCACCACCACACTATCACCGAAACGTTCGACGTTTTGGACGGGAAAAATGGCTTCATGAAACGCCTCACCCAGTACGATCCCCACATCCTCCACGCTATGGTGTTGATCGATATGCAAATCGCCTTTGCAATGCACCTCCAGGTCGAATCCGCCGTGTTTCGCAAAACTCTCGAGCATATGATCGAAAAATCCTATGCCTGTATCGATCTTGGCTTTGCCACTCCCGTAGGGTGCGAATGCTACCTGGATCGAGGTCTCTTTGGTCGTGCGCGATTTTTGCACCATTTCAGTTCCTTACTACGAAGGCGCCGGGATAGCGCCCCTGGGCTATAAAGTCACGCGCTTCGGCTTCGCTGCGAAATCCTGTAAGCCACACGCGATACAGCGGCGCACCGTCCACGATAAACTCTTTGACTATCGCTTTATAACGGCCATCCACGAGAGCGTTGCGCTCTTTGGTTATCTGTGCACCGCGTTTGCGGCGAAACGAGCCGATCTGCACGGCAAAATCGCTGAGCACCACCTCCTGGACGGGAGCTTGGGTAACACTTGGAGCCGGTCGTTGTGACGGAGTTTTGCCGGCGACGTTTTGAATATGCGAATCGAATCCCACCACTTCGAGCTCCACCGGTGCAGTCCCCGTGCCTATCATTCCCAGATCCTTCGCCGCGGCGTAGGAGAGATCTATGATGCGGTTTGAAACGAAGGGTCCCCTGTCGTTGATGCGCACGATCGTAGAACGGCCGTTGCGCAGATTGGTGACTTTGACCATGGTGTTCATGGGCAGTGTCTTGTGGGCGGCGGTGTATTCGTACATATTGTATATCTCACCGTTGCTGGTCTGGTGGCCATGGAAATTGGGACCGTACCAGCTCGCAATCCCTCGCTGCTTCCAGCCTACCGCCACGACGGTGGGATAGTATGTCACGCCGTTGACCGTGTAGGGGCGCATCGTGGCTTTGTGGATGCGCGCACCGCCTTTAGGTGTGCCGTAGCTCTGATGAGCCGGTTTTGCAGGTATATACGGTACTTCGTTTTTGCTCGAACAGCCCCAAAAAAGGAGGGCCGCGAGCGCCACTGTGGCAAATTTACTGTAGGACAACAATTCTCTCTCCGATTTTTAGCATGTCACTCTTTTTATCGTTCCATGCGCGCAGTTTTTTAGTATCCACACCGAAACGCTTCGCGATGGCGTAGAGTGTGTCACCTTTTTTGACATGATAGACATGCGTTTTGCCTCTTCGTGCCACTTTGGTCGCTTGTTCAGAGGCTCGCAGAGGAATCATCAACTTTTGTCCTATACGCAGGCGCGAAGTGTGCAAAGAGTTGTAGCGCATGATGGTTTTCACACCCACGCCGTAGCGCCGTGCCAAAAGATAGAGGCTCTCGCCCTTGCGCACCGTATGTGTCACGACACCACGAAAAGGCTGTGGTTTATAGTGTTTGGCAAAAGCGAAATATTTCAGACGCGGAATGTAGATGGAATACTTGGATGCATACGGAGGCGTGATGGCTTTTCGAAGATGGGGATTGAGCTTTTTTAAAAAGCTGTAGCGCACGTTGATGGCTCGTGCGATATTGCCCAGATACTCGCCGCCGTGCACCTCCACGGGCATGATGTCGTAGGCGTCGCCCCGCGTCATGATATAGCCCAGATCGCGGCTGACGAGATAGTCGCTGTTGTTCGCCATGAGAGCGAGCATGACGATCTTATAGAGATAGAACCTGCTCTCTTTTGGCAAATAGCGCTTTTTGGGATCGAGCAGCACGAACACATCGTCCGTACCCGCCCTTCGTATCGCCTTTTTGACGGCACCGGGACCGGCATTGTATGCAAGTGCAGCCAAGTACCATTTGCCGAACATCTTGTGCAGATATTTGAGGTAGCGGATAGCCGCGTTGGTGGATTTGTACGGGTCGCGTCTTTCATCCACGTAGCGGTCGATACGAAGTCCGAATCGTTTCGCCGTTTCGGGCAGAAACTGCCAAATGCCCACGGCTCTTTTATTGGAGCGCGCATGCGTGGCGAAACGCGACTCCGCCATGGCCATATACAAAAAGACGTCCGGTACGTTTTGGGCGTCGATGATACGCACCAAATCGGGGATAAAATAGGTCTGGACGTCCTTGGGATCGAAGAGGTGGATCTTTTTGTAGATATCGTACTTTTTAGCAAATCTCTTGAAGCGCTTCGTTTGCACAAAAGATTCGGGGAGATCGAGGCTGGAGACGATATGTTCCTCTACCCGATAGTCGCTATCCACGCTGTAAGCACCAAACATGAGATTGGCTATCAACAACAATAGCACAACTACTCGCATTGAGCTCCTTTTAGGGGATAAAATCTTATTATTATACCCTATTGGAGTCCAAACAATTCTTTAGCGTTGCGAGTAGTTTGTGCCTCTATCTCCTCTGGGCTCTTATTTAAAAGTTCGGCAATCTTGCGAACCACGTAGAGAGTGTAGGCAGGCTCGTTTCTTTTGCCGCGATAGGGTTCGGGGGTCAAATAGGGGGCGTCCGTTTCGATGAGTATCCGATTGAGCGGTATGTGCGGCAAGATTTCGACAAGTTTTTTAGCGTTTTTAAAGGTTAGCACTCCTCCGATGCCGTAATAGAAGCGATCTTTAAGGTTTAAAAGGATAGGACTTGCATTGAAGCAGTGCAACACTCCGCCACGCTCGGGAGCATTTGAACGAAGAATCTCATATGCGTCGCCACTGGCCTCGCGAATATGGACGATGAGAGGCTTGTCATACTCTTTGGCTAAAGCGATTTGATCCAAAAACACCTCTTTTTGGCGCTTTTTTATCTCCTCTTTTTGCGTATCATCTTTTGGGAGGCGGTAGTAATCAAGTCCACACTCCCCTACCGCCACACATTTGGGATGTGTGATGTATTCTTCTAAAAATCGTTTTTCATATGCATTAATATCATACGGATGGACGCCCACGGCGAAGAAAACCTCAGGATATTTTTGGGCAAGTTCCACGGCTCTTGGCAAATCCTTAGGATCTGCACCTGGAATGATGAAGCGCTCTACGCCAGCATGCTTCGCTCGCACGATGACCTCGTCTACATCTTCATAAAATTTAGGATGGTCCAGATGCGTATGTGTATCGACAATCAACTCTGCTCCTTGAGAAGTTTCTTTGCGAACTCTTTGGCCTCTTGGGTGATATGTTCGCCACTGATAATGCGTGCGATTTCGGCTACGCGCTCATTATCATGCAGCTCTTTGACACTGCTCTTACCCTGCTCTTTCGTTACCAAAAAGTGCTGATCCGCTTGTGAAGCCAGCTGTGCCTGGTGCGAGATAGCAAAGATCTGATACGAGCGAGCCAGCCGTTTGAGAATCTTGGCCACCGCCATCGACTCCTCTCCGCTGATGTTGGCATCGATCTCATCAAGGATCAAGACACCGCCATCCTGGTCTTTATTGCCAAGGGCAGCCATAAACGCAAGACGCAGACGGTTGTACTCACCCGAACTGATCTTCGCAAAAGGCACATCGCCAAGCTGCACCTCCACCCTATCGATTCCCTGTATTCCCAGTTCCTGTGAAAAGAAGCGGATTTTGGCTTCGGGGAGTTTGAGAGCGGCTAAATATTCATTGATTTGCTGCAAAAGTTTCGCAGCATACTGCCTACGCTTTTGGGATATTTGATCCGCAAGTTCGAGCACCTGTGCATGCAGTTCGCTGCGACGCTTGTGGAGTTTCTCTTTTTCGAAGCTCAGATTCTCGAGTCGAGCGAGTTCTTCTTTTTTGCTTTGGAGTGCCTCGAGAGCCTGCTCTATCGAGCCATACTTCCTGCGCAGGCTCGAAAGCTCCTCGATGCGTGCCAAGATCTCTTCGATATCCACAAACTCCAGCTCCTCCAAGCGTGCACGATGGGTGGCGAAAATCTCTTGGAGCTCCTGCAACGCCGCAGTGAAAGCTTCGCTCTCTTCCCCCAAGAGCTCCAGCGCTTCGCTTACGGCGCCCTCATATTCGAAGATACCTTCAGCACGTGCCAAAGCCTCGGTAATTTTCTCTTTTTTCGACAGCTCCTTTTTTATCTGCATGAGCTCTTCGTACTCACCCTCTTTGGGAGCGATCTTTTCTATCTTGGCTATTTCAAACTCCAAAAACTCCTTATGTTCTTGGACGTTGCGCTCTTTTGCTTCTAATTCTTCAAGCTCTCTTTGGAGCTTGTTGTAGTTGCGAAATTTTTGTGCGAAGTCTTGCAGCAAACTCTGATAGGATGGATCGTCTATAGCTTCGTCGATGCGCCGTAGGATATGCTCGCTTTTGAAGAAATCTTGATCTTTTTGGTGCAGGTAGCTCACATACGATCCGAAAATCTCTTGCACAGTACGTTTCGAAAGTGCCTGCGTATTCAAAAAGTAGCGTACTTTCTCCTTTTTTACAGCGCGCAGCACGTTGATCTCGTCGCTTTCTATGCCGTAAGTATCCAAATCGAGCTTTTTGGCGATGAGGATCTCGCTGAGCTTCGCTTCGACGCTTCTATACCCAAAAAGCGCCAAAATCACACCCAAAAGCACACTTTTGCCGGCTCCGCTCGGTCCTGTAAAGACCACGAGTCCCGGCCGAAACTCCAAAGAGACCTCTTCGAAACTGACACAATCTTTACAATACAGCCGCTCTATCAACTATTTGCCCCAGTTGAGTTTTTCACGCAGCACGTCGAAGTAGTTGCGCTCTTTGCGGTGGATCAGTTTGGCTCCGATATCGGCCTTTTTGATCATGACGATATCTTTTGGCGTAAATTCGTACATATCCTGCCCGTCTATGATGATGAGTGCGGATTTGCTCTGTGTGACCACCTTGATCTCGAAATCCGCCGGCAGTACCAAAGGACGCTGTGTCAAAGAGTGCGGGCAGATGGGCGTGAGAATGAAATCGTCCGTAAAGGGATAGACCACCGGACCGCCGGCTGAGAGGTTGTAGGCCGTCGATCCCGTGGGAGTGGAAACGATGAGTCCGTCGCCGTAGTAGCTGTTGAGTAGATTATTTTCGATGAAGGCATCGAGGCGAATCATTTTCGATACCGCGGGTCTCGTAAAGACTACATCGTTGAATGCGACTATCTTTTCTTTTTTGCCCAAAATCGACACCTCGATCATCATCCGCGTATCGATGCGATACTCGCCTTTTTTGAGTTTTTTAACAAACTGCTCGATATCGTCTGGATAGACATCGGTCAAAAAGCCCAATGTCCCCACGTTTATCCCCAGTACCGGACGATGGTAGGCGTAGCTGCGCCTTGCGACGCTAATAAGCGTCCCATCACCCCCCACGGAGACCAAAATGTCGCAGGTGGCACACAACTCATCGAAACTCTTGCCTCCCTTTTCACCGATGATCTCTGCACTGGAGCGGTCGATATAGGTTTTGATGCCCTCTTTTTCGAAGGCTTTGACGATATCGGTATAGATATCTTTCAGGTCGTTTCCACCAGGTTTTATGATAATTCCGGCACACGCTATCTTCATGGCTTCTCTTTTTTTGTGTATATTTTACCATACTCCCTTGAGGGGCTCTAAGATTTATTTTTGTATAATAAGCCCAAAATTTTCAAAGGATGAGAGCTTGCGAACCCACTACTGTACACAACTCAGCGAAAAGGACGTAGGCCAAGAGGTCATCGTATGCGGATGGGCAAACAGCTACCGCGACCACGGCGGCGTCATTTTTATAGACCTGCGTGATAAAACGGGCATCGTCCAGCTCGTGTGCGACCCAACTGACAGCGAAGAGGCACACAAGGTCGCTACACGCGTGCGCGACGAGTATGTGCTAATCGCCAAAGGCAAAGTGCGTAAACGCGGTGAAGGTCTCGAAAATCCCAAACTCAAAACGGGTACCATCGAGGTGGTGGTGGATGAGCTCACCATCGAAAACGAGAGCGCACCGCTGCCTTTTATCATAGGTGACAGCAACGTCAACGAAGAGATTCGCCTCAAATACCGTTATTTGGATCTTCGCACTAAAGAGGCGTTTGATACATTTCATCTTCGCTCCAAAGTGGCTATCGCTGCGAGAAATTATCTCGATATGCACGGCTTTTTGGAAGTGGAAACACCGATTCTAACAAAATCCACGCCAGAAGGCGCGCGCGACTATCTGGTGCCGAGTCGCCTCTATCCAGGAGAGTTCTACGCTCTGCCCCAATCGCCGCAGCTTTTCAAACAGCTTTTGATGGTGGCGGGATTTGATCGCTACTTCCAGATCGCCAAATGTTTTCGCGACGAAGACCTGCGCGCCGACAGACAGCCGGAATTTACCCAGATAGATGTGGAGATGAGCTTTTGCACAGAAGATGAAGTGATCGAGATCGCAGAGGGTCTCATCAAATCTGTCTTCGAGGCCGCAGGTATCGAAGTGCATCCTCCCTTTCGCCGTATGCCCTATTCTGAAGCGATGGAAAAGTACGGCAGCGATAAACCGGATTTGCGCTACGGTCTCGAGCTCGTAGATGTGATCGATATTTTTGAAAACACGGAGCTCAAGGTCTTTCGCGATATCGCCCAGTACAAAAATCTCAACCGCATCAAAGCACTGCCGGTCCCAGGGGGTGCAGAGGCGCTCAGCCGCAAGGATATCGACGAGCTGACGAACTTCGTGGCGAAATTCGGTGCGAAAGGGCTGGCCTGGGTCAAAGTCAAAGCCGACGGCGAGCTCCAAGGACCTATCGTAAAATTCCTCTCCGATACGGAAAAAGCGGCCCTCATCGAGCGCACTGGTGTCAAGGAAGGTGATCTCATCTTTTTTGGCGCAGGACCCAAAAAGACGGTGCTCGACTATATGGGACGCCTCAGAACCGAGGTGGCCAAGAAGCTCGGTCTCATCGACCATGGGCGCTATGAGTTCGTCTGGATCGTCGATTTTCCGATGTTCGAGATCGAAGAGGGCGAAGTCAAAATCAAAGCGCTCCATCACCCCTTCACGATGCCCAAAAACGTCGATACCGAAGATGTGGAAGCGATGACTAGCGAAGCGTACGACATAGTCCTCAACGGCGTGGAGCTCGGCGGCGGCAGCATCAGGATCCATAAACCCGAGATCCAAAAGAAAATCTTCGAAATCCTTGGCATCAGCGACGAGGAAGCACGCGAGAAGTTCGGATTCTTGCTCGATGCCTTGCAATACGGCGCTCCACCGCATGGAGGATTCGCCATCGGTCTTGATCGTTTGGTGATGCTCTTGGCAAAACGTGACAATATTCGCGACGTCATCGCGTTTCCAAAGACCCAAAAAGCGCAATGCTTGCTCACCAATGCGCCAAGTCCCGTGGATATCGAACAGCTGCGTG
>JALVTF010000030.1 GCA_027024145.1 Campylobacterales bacterium | reverse complement strand
TTTTTCAATATCCTCTTTGGCGGACCCCTTTTGCTGCTGCCGGTACAGATTTTGTGGATGAACTTAGTCACTGATGGGATGACAGCGGTGGCACTCGGAGTAGAGCCTGCCGAGCGCGATGTGATGCAGCGACCTCCCCGCGCCATCAACGCTCCCTTTTTAGAGCGGCGCAATATCTTGATGATGCTGCTTCTTGGCTCCTACATCGGTATCGGGACACTCTGGATTTTCCACCACTATATAGCCACACACAACGTGGCTTTGGCACAGACGGTAGCGTTTACGGCTATCATCATTTTAGAGAAGATGAATGTCTTCAATTTTCGTTCGCTCCGGCTGCCGATGTACTCTATCGGATTTTTCTCCAATCCTTGGCTTTTGCTGGCCTGGAGCATCACGGTCGGCTCGCAAGTGGCCGCCGTCTACTTCCCGCCGCTGCAGCGTATGCTGCACACCGTGCCTTTGCGCTTAGAGGATTGGGGACTCATCTTCGCTATCGCCGTGCCGATATTTATCATGATGGAACTCTATAAAATCTTCGAACACAAAGCAGCGAGGAAGCAGTGATGGAGATGGATGTAGCACTCATCGAAGCGATCGTAACGGTACTCCTCATAGGCCTCATGATAGGTCTGCAGCGCTCTTTGACCTATATCCTCAAAAACGAAGAGTTCTTCATGGGCAGCCGCACCTTCGCCCTCATCGCCCTTGCTGGCTACATGGCGGGATGGCTGGGAAGCAAGGTACCCGGCTTCGTGCTCGTAGTCACCCTCACCCTCGCAGCTTTCATCGCGATGACCTACTACTTCAAAGTCACGAAACTCTCCAAGCTTGGCGTCACCACCCAAACGGCCGCCTTCATCACCTACCTTCTGGGTCTTATGGTCTGGTACGGTCTGGAAAACTACGCCATCTTCATAGCCGTGCTCATCATCGTGCTTTTAGAGATCAAACCCAAGCTCCAGCAGCTGGAACGCCATATCTCCCCCACCGATATCAACTCAGTGATTCTGCTTTTGGTGATGACCTTCGTGATTTTGCCGGTTCTTCCTGATAAGATGATAGGCCCCTACCACCTCTTCAACCCCTACAAAACCTGGGTGATGGCCATCATCATCTCGGCTCTGAGCTTCGTGGGCTACGTGGCTATCAAGGTCTTGGGCCAAAAGCACGGCGTGCTGGTGACGGGAGCTGCAGGCGGTCTCATCTCCTCCACAGCCGTCTCCATCACACTCGCCGATATCTTCCCCGGGCGCGGCGAGCTCATCCCCGTCTATACGGCCGGCATCGCTATTTCATGGACATTCATGTTCATCCGTGTCTTCGTCGAAACCCTCATCATCGATGCGCATCTGGCCAAAATCGTGGCCATCCCCTATCTGCTCACAGCCGCTGCTGGAGCGGTCTATGTCTACTATCTGTATAAAACGGCTCCTACCACCGAGCTGGAGTTTCACAATCCTCAGCTTGAAAAAAATCCGCTGCAGCTGAGCGAAGCGATCAAGTTCGGTATCCTCTTTGGCGTCATCTACGGTGCCATCGCCTTTGTGGAAAATCGCTACGGCAACATCGGCGTCTACATCGTTTCGGTGATTTCGGGCATTACAGACGTGGATGCGATCACGCTGAGTCTATCGGAGATGGCCAAAGAGCAGCGCCTGGGGCAGATAGCTGCCCTCACAGGTATCGTGGCCGCCAGCTATACCAATACATTAGTCAAACTGGGCATCGTCTATTGGTTGGGCGGCAGGAGTCTTGGCTGGAGCGTGACGAAATTTACGCTCGTAGTGACCCTCACGCTCTTTGGGGGTATCGCTCTTGCAAGAGTGCTGCTATGACCTTGGGATAGAGCGCATACTCTAAGGCGTGGATTTTCGCTTCAAACTCCTCGAAACTCTCATCTTCTCTGTGAAAGCAGGCCTGATCGATGATGGTACCGCCGTCGAGCTCCTCGCTCACCCAGTGCACTGTCACGCCGGCTACCTTCATATCGGAAGCAAAACTTTGCTCTATCGCCTTGGCACCGCGAAAGAGTGGCAACAGGGAGGGGTGGATATTGATAGCGTTTTTGATGCGCGAAGTAAAGACGGGAGTGAGGATACGCATAAAACCTGCTAATACCACCAAATCGGGAGCATACGCCTCGATCGTCTCTACGAGCTTCGCATCGAAAGCTTCGCGCGTAGCGTACTCGCGATGATCGATGATAACGACGGGGATGCCCAGTCTCTTGGCACGCTCGATCCCGTCGGCTGCGGGATTGTTGGTAATAGCTGCGGTGATCTCCACCCGGCCGGCTAACTTCTTGGCGATATTTTCGAGGTTGGTGCCGCGGCCGCTAAAGAGGATGACGATACGCTTCATAGGCGGCTGATGGCCTCAATCAGATCGTTCGGTGTGAGGGCGTAGTCACTACGCTCCACTTTCGTAGAAGCCACCACGTGGGCGAGACTGCCCTGGATGGCGGCTTCCAGGGGCTCGTAGCCTTGCGCCAGGAGCGCTCCTATGAGGCCCGTGAGCACATCGCCGCTACCCCCTTTTGCCAGAGCATTGGTGCCGCAGGGGTTGATGTAGAGGCTCTCACCCTGGGCGATGATAGGATTGGCGCCTTTGAGCACCAGCACCGCATCGGGGTAGGCAGCGCAAAATTTCTTGGCAAAGCCCGCGCGATCGCTCTGAATCTCGGCGACACTGTATGCACCCAGTCCGCACACCTGCAAAAGCGAGGCGAACTCTTTGGGATGGGGGGTGAGCACCACCTTTTTGCGCTCCAAAATCTTACGCATCGCATCGCTGTAAAAAAGATCGGCATCCACCACCAGCGGCAAATCGTTGTCCAAAAACTTTTGCAGATCCTCGTCGCTATACTCCATGCCCAGCCCCATTCCCACAGCCAGTGCCGTGGTCTTTGGAGGCAGATGGGAGGAGTGCATCAGCTCATAGGGCACGCTGATATTTTCGTAGGTCAGGATCGTCACGAGCCCCGCGCCGTAGCGCAGCGCAGCCAGCCCCGCCATAATGGCTGCACCCTCTTTCTCGCCAGCCAAAAGCGCCAGATGCCCGTAGGTGCCTTTGTTGGAGTTTTGCTGCGCGCGGTAGGGAGGATGCAGATCTGCGCGTTCCAAGAGCTTATAAGGACTCTCCTCTTCATAGAGCGCACTGCTCACCCCAAGATCCGCCACCTCGATCGTTCCCACGTAGTCTTTGGCGTTATCCATATACAGCGCCAATTTCGGAGCGCCCATCGTGACGGTATTTTGGGCCTTGAAGGCTATAGGATGGGGATTGCCCAGCGCGTCGAGGCCGCTTGGGATGTCGCAGGCGATCTTGTAGGCCTCCATCGCATTGAGGTGCCTTAGCAGATGCACAGCATCCTCACGCAAAGGCTTCGAAAGCCCCGTGCCAAAGAGCGCGTCCACTACCACATCCGCTTCGGTTATATCTTCACTAAGCTCCCCGCCACAGGCGTAGTAGCGGTCAATCTGGAGCTTGCACATCTCGCTTTTGGCACCGTAGGGCATGAAAAGATGCACATCGTATTCTCCCAGTAGCTGCCTCGCGCATGCCACACCGTCACCGCCGTTGTTACCGGGACCTGCAACGATGAGTACTCTCGCACCCTTTTTGGCCACATAGCGCACGGCTGCAGCCAACGCCGCGGCGGCATGCTCCATCAGCAGGTCTTCTGTGAGGTTGTAGATGTCGTAGCATTTGCGGTCTAAGAAGGCCACATCTTCATAGAGGTTACGCATATTTGTCTCCTAATATCTGCGCAAATCGCGTTCTGGCATAGAGACTGAACTTCTTGAAAAGCTCACTTTGGTATTTGTTTTTATAGTATATCTGATAAAAATCGCGTCCAAATTCGTAGCCCTTGATTTTGAGCTCAAAGAGCTCGCCGTTTTCGAGAGCTTTGCGCACGGCAATCTTGCTTACACAGCTGAGGCTCTCATCTACTTCCTTGAGCACGCTGATGATCGCTTCGGTGTGGCGTAGCTCGAGATAGATGTTCAAATCACTCGCCACCTTGTCGAGCTGTTTGATAAATTCGCTTCTGGTACCGCTTCCCTCTTCACGCAAGATCCATTTTTTATCCACGAGTGTATCGATGAAGTGCTCTTTTTTGCGCGCCAAACTCTTATCGCCTGTGACGACCACCAGCTCATCCTTGCCGATAGGCGTTTTGATGCAGTAGGGGCATGCGATCTCCCCTTCGATGTAGCCGATATCGATCATTCCGTTTTGGGTCATCTGTGCGATCTCTGCGGTGTTGCCGATTTTGAGGGTGATTTTGACTTCGGGGTATTGATGCATATACTCGCATACGATATTGGGCATGATATAGTCAGCGATTGTGGTACTGCATCCGATGATAAGCTTGCCCTTATTCTCCATAGACATAAATTCGGCCTCGATATCCTGCAACCGATAGATAAGAGGTTCAATCTCTTGAAAAAATGCCCGCCCTTTTTCGTTGAGGACGAGGCGCTTTTGGACACGTTCAAAGAGTTTGCACCCAAGGATCGATTCGAGCTCCTTGAGACTCATAGAGACGGCCGATTGGCTGAGACCAAATTTTTGTGCCACCTGTGTGAGATGACCGATTTTTGCCACCTCCAAAAATATCTCCATCTGGCGGAGTGTGATACGCATTGTGAGCCTTTTCAGATATTCTTATCGATATAATAATTTTTTATTTATTTTACTTATTATAGAGAAAATTTTATAATACGAGCATTAATATATAAAGGAGCGAAATGGCATTTACCAAAGAAAACATCAAATATACCCTCAACGGGATTTTGTTTGTAGCCCTCTTTACCATCGCTGCAATCCAAATTTCCCAAGTGAGCTTCATCAAATCCCTCGCCATCAGTCCCCTCATCATCGGCATCATCATCGGGATGTTCTATGCCAATACTTTGCGCAGCCACATCACCAAAGAGTGGGTACCCGGCATCGTCTTTAGCTCCAAACAGTTGTTACGCTTCGCTATTATCCTCTATGGCTTTCGCATCACCTTCCAGCAAATCGCCGAAGTGGGATTGGCGGGTTTGACAGTCTCGACGGTGATGCTCAGTTCCACCTTCATCCTCGGCTGGTGGGCAGGCACCAAGCTTTTCGGACTCGACCGCGACACGGCGGTGCTCACGGCTGCCGGATCGAGCGTGTGCGGTGCGGCTGCAGTGCTGGCTACCGAACCCGTGCTCAAGGCCGAACCCTACAAAAGCGCCGTGGCGGTAGGAACGGTGGTGCTCTTCGGTACTATCGCCATGTTTACCTACCCTGCACTCTATCGCTCCGGAATCTTGCACATGGATCCATCGATCTATGGCATCTATGTAGGCGGCACCGTGCACGAAGTGGCGCAGGTGGTAGCCGCAGGAGGCGCGGTGAGCGACATCTCCATGAACAACGCCGTGATCGTCAAAATGACACGCGTCATGCTCATTGCACCGTTGCTCATCATCCTCGGCATCCTCATCTCCCGTGGAACGAGTGCAGCAAAAAGCGGTCAGAAAAAATTTGCGATTACGATTCCATGGTTCGCAGTATGGTTTATCGCCATGGCTGGGGTCAATTCGTTTCTCGTCAATATCGAAAGCCTCAAACCTCTCATTCACGGTATCAACCAAGTAGACACCTTCTTGCTGACGATGGCGATGACGGCGCTTGGAATGGAGACAAGTGTAGAGAAGTTCAAGCAAGCGGGCATCAAGCCGGTACTTTTGGCTCTCACTATGGCGATTTGGCTGATGGTGGGCGGCTACTTCGTCACCAAATGGGCCGTAGGGATTTTCGGCGCCTAAGAGTCCTTCAGCTCTATTTGGGAGGGCTCTTGGACCTCCACCTCTTCTTTTTCTTTTTGGTGTGAAACACCGCTAAAAACACCCATACTCTGGATCACGAGATTGTCCACATAGATTTCGCCTACGACTCTGCCTCCTGTGACGATCTCGATCTCCTTGGCATCTATTTTACCGTTGACACGCCCGCTGACCAGTACCTTTTGGGCATAGATTTCACCCTTGACCTGCCCAGATTTTCCTACGGAGACCACACTTGAAGATTGGATAGTCCCTTCCACATCCCCATCGACATGCAGATTCGATTCGAGCGAGATTTCTCCCACGATTTTCGTATTTTGCGAAACGACCGTAGTCTCCTTGGCAAGGGGTTTACGCGTGTCGTTCTTGTCGAAAATTCCCATTCCGTGTGCCTTTTTGCAGTTTCATATATTGTAGCATACTCTCAAAAAAGCAAAAATAGAACAGATATCCTTATGTGATACGTTTTGTATCGCTTCGTAAAAAATTTTCTCTCAAATTTTTTGAATGAAAAAATCAATATTTTAGAACCTCTTCAGAAGCGCCAGCTACCTGAAAATCGTTATCATTATAACTTGGTTTTATGATAAATTACCATTTCTTATAAAATTTATTTATTTTTTTATATCGGTTTTAAGATAACGTTAAATTAAAAATTGTAATAATTGTTTGAATCCCATTCGATAGGAGATAATTATGAAGAGGAACAGGTTTGCTCTCCTGAGTATGGTAGCCTCTCTTGCGCTATCATCTATCGGGGCGTATGCATACGACAAGAATCCTCCGTTTTCTTTGGACAAGCTCACGAAAGTGATGCTCGAACAAGATAACGGAAGGAAAATCATCGCATACGAACCGAAAAACGACTACAACGTCTTCATCAACTACGAACTCGGCATGCACTGTGTGGGCTTTGACATGAACTACTGCTGTGTCATTCCGCCCTACAACTCCATCCAGGCACAAGCAGTGCGCTCGGGTAAGGACGGAGGTCTGCCCAAACTCCTCACGCCCGAGGATAACATCAAGCTCTACTACTATGTACGCGACAACAGCTACAGCGAGGGGAACAAGATGAAGTACTGGTCGGTCCGTAAAGACACGGACGGGGACGGCCACCTCGACTCACCGGGCGACAACGTGGCCAACTACGTCTGGACCCACCTCTTTATCTATAAAGACCTCGAAGGCACCATCCCCGAAGGGGCGACTGAAAAAGATCGTCTGCGCGTAGGACGCCAGATCCCGGTCAAAATCGATGCGGGCCCAAGCGGAAAAGCGCTCTCCGGAGGATATCTCGACTATGCGGGTAAAGACGGCGGCAACGTGGTGATGACCGATACCCTGGTCCCCGCGGTCAAAAACGTCAAGCTGATTCTCACATCCTCCCATGTCTGGGATGCACTGGGACTGCCTCTAACGGCGTTCAACGACAGTACCAGAAAAGGGACGATCCGGAGCATCACGGAAAAAGATTTCCAGCCTTTCCAGTACTCCACCGTCGAAATCCACGACCGTACCGGCAAGCCGCTCCACTCCAAAAACGGCCAGATCTATACATATTTCGGTACCAACCCTGTGGACATACCCAACTGCTACGCGTGTCACTCGCGCGACGGAAAAGCGGCACAGATGGCGCGCGACGAAGGGCTCAAATATAGTGACGAAGAGTACAAATACTGGATGAGCTATCCCGATGAAAGTGTCTACATGGCGCGTCTCGCCGAAGCGAGCATCAACATTCTCTCACTCCACGACAAACATCACGGTACACACTTTTTAGCCGATTACAACCCCAACGCATCGAGCAACAGGCTCGGTAAAGTGGGTATGGTCAACTGTGCGGACTGTCACGGCGACAACATCTCGGGAAACCTGCAAGAACCGCGCCCGACAGCCACCGGCTACAAAGTGGTCAAAGCCAAGCCCCTGACAGAAGCTATCCACGGTTTCCACCTGGGTATGGTGCCGATGCCTGACGGTGCGGGCAGAAGCCAGGCATGTCAGGCGTGCCACCCAACACACTTCCAAAACCCCAACATGAACGACGACACCAACCCGTATAGAGTGACCACGCGCTACGGCGAAGGGCGCTTTAGCAAAGGGGACATCAGAAATTCTGGTGGCGGCTGCTACGTCCGACGCGACGCTCACTCCAACCCTGACGCCAAGCCCCCGTTTTTCCTCAACGCCTACGGAAAGTGGCAGCTCCACCATGTCTCTATGCGTGACGAACATGGTAAACCTCTAAAAAAATTGCGCGGGCTCTACTGTACGAACTGTCACAACAAAGTGGCACAAGCGTTCCAAAACTACGACGACATCAAACATGACAGCACCCAAGAGGGAAGAACGCTGCGCAACAAAACGCTCAGAGAGATGGTGCGCGCCATTGCACATGGTAGCATGAAACGCTTCGCGGCCCTCGCCGATCCGAAAACCACAGGCGATAACGAAGTGATGAAGTACTACACCGATCACAAAGATGCGATTCTTGTCAAAAACGTGGGTAAAAATGGCAAACTCGACCTCAAACCATGGAACTACAAAAAAGGCTCTGCGGTACCATACCATGCAGCTTCAGCCGGTAGTGACTGGTGGCTAGCAGCAAGTGAACCGCACTGTGCGGATTGTCACGTGGCACCGTTCGTGGAGAGCGAAACGGGCGGCAAATACTTCCCGATCGATTTGCCCAACAAATATTCGCTCTATCGCTACTCCAAAGCGCACGGTAATATCGCATGTCAGTCCTGTCACGAATCTATCCACGGCCTCTATTCCACGAGATTCGACGGCAAAGAGAGAAGCGTAGACGTCACGACGCACCAACAAGCGCTCCAGTACTCACCTGACGGCAAATACACCGGTCCCGTCACATGTGCGGCCTGCCACACCGTCAACAAAAAAGGTGTTCCTGTCCAACTCGAAGGCACCAAATATGCCAACGACTACTGGGCGGCAGTCACATTGGCGCACTTCATGAGACCGGGCGACCAAAAACTCGGTATCGACGAACTTGTTAAGAAATATCCATATAAAAAATCCGCTCGCATCGTCAAAACGAGCTGGAAATAACTAACACTCCCCTTTGGGGGAGTCGAAAGGAGATGGCAGTGAAACGTATCGTACCGCTCATGCTCGCAGCCGCACTGCTGCAAGCCCAAACCGTCGTCTCCTATTTTCCCAACGGCAAAATAGCTGCAAAAACGCACTATATCGACGGCACACGCACCCCCAACAGCCAAGGCATCAAGGACGGAGAGGAACGGGTCTACTACGCAGAGGGCGGCCTTGCATACAAAGTCAACTACGTCCATGGAAAACGCGACGGCAAAATGGTATGGTACGACAAACAGGGTCATGTCATCAAAGTGATCCACTACACCTTAGGTAAACGCAACGGCTGGGTAATCGAATATTTCCCAAACGGCACAATCAAATCCAAACAGTGGTACAAAGACGACAAAAGGGAGGGAGTCTACAAAGAGTACTACGACAACGGCAATCTCGCCCTCACGGTACCCTACAGGCAAGGCAAGAAGGAGGGCTGGCAAAAAGAGTACAGCTACGATGGCAAGCTGGTCACGCAAGTGATGTATAAAAACAACTACAAAGAGGGCGAACAGGTCTGGTACGATGCCAAAGGCCATGTGGTACGTACCCAAAAATTCGTCCACGACATGCCCCAAAACCTGGCACAACTTCTCCATGAACGCCCCACGGCCCGGCAAGATAGCCGCTTCCAACGGCTGGGCCTCGATTTTTCACCAAACAGAGCACACTAAAAGCCTTTGCATGCGCAGTGCATGCAAAAGCCCTCGTGCTCTATGCTTATCCTAACGAGCTATTGGTCTCGGTGGCATTTCGCTCTTGCAGACTCTGGGAGGCTTTGTTTTCTATGAAGGAGGCCTTGATCGCTTTGATGAGCGACTCCCACGGCACGTGCTTCTCTTTTTTCGTGATAGCGGAGAAATTCTGGATGCTCCAGCGTATGAAATTGATGGGATTGAGCGGCTTTTTATCGAAACGCACCTCATAGTGCAGATGCTGTCCCGTCGAAAGCCC
>JALVTF010000029.1 GCA_027024145.1 Campylobacterales bacterium | reverse complement strand
CATCGCTTTTTCTCTGTCCATCGCACTTCCTTGTGTAGATTTGAACTATAATGATCGCTTCAGAGGAGCGATAAGAAATTTCAAAAGTTATTATAAGCTAATTTTGCATAAAATTAGGCAAACATCTCAATGGAGTCGCCCATGATAATGGAATCCATCAAGTATATGATTCTCGGGATGGGAATCGTTTACATCTTCTTGTATCTCATGGTGGTGGTGCTTGATTGGCAGCACAAGATTCTTTTGAAGTATTTCCCCCAAAGCTTCGAAGAGTCTCCCAAAAGCGAAGCTGTGCAAACATCCAAACGTGACAAACTCAAAAAAGTCGCAGCTATCACCGCGGCTTTGCATCATATGAAAAAATCGTAAAAAGAGGTGACAATGGCACGAACTCGCAAAAAGAAATATATCGATGTAATGGATACCACCTTCCGCGACGGCTTTCAGTCTGTCTTTGGCGGTAGGGTGCTGATGAAAGATTTCTTGCCTGCGCTCGATGCGGCCAAAGAGGTGGGTATTACGCATTTTGAGTTTGGCGGTGGCGCTCGTTTTCAGAGCCTCTTTTTTTATTTGCGTGAAAACGCCTTCGATATGATGGATGCTTTCAGAGAAAAAGTAGGCCCCGAAGCGAACCTCCAGATCTTAGCGCGCGGTATCAACACCGTGATGCTCGATACTGGTAGCCGCGAGCTCATCGATCTGTTTGCTAAGATGTTCGCGAAGCACGGCACCACCACGGTGCGCAACTTCGACGCTCTCAACGACGTAGACAACCTCGAATACTCCGCTCAGTGCATCAAAAAGCACGGTATGAAGCACGAAGTGGTCATCACCATTATGGACCTGCCTCCAGGATGCACCGGTGCACATACGCCGGACTTTTACGAAGCGAAGCTTAGAGAAATCCTCGATCGCGGCATCGAGTTTGACAGCCTCGCTTTCAAAGACGCTAGCGGTACCAGCAGTCCCCAAAAGGTGTACGAAACTATCAAACGAGCACGCAAGATCCTCGGCAACGACGTACACATCCGTCTCCATACTCATGAGACGGCAGGTGTGAGTGTGGCGTGCTACTTGGCGGCTCTCGAGGCCGGTGTGGACGGCATCGACTTGGCAGCTGCACCAGTGAGCGGTGGAACGAGCCAGCCAGACATCATCACGATGCTCCATGCCGTCAAAGACAAGCCCTACGACTTGGGCGGTCTCGATATGGAAAAGGTGCTCGAATACGAAGAGACCCTCAAATCCTGCCTCGAGGACTACTTCATCCCACCCGAAGCGACGCAAGTGAGCCCCCTCATTCCATTCTCGCCGATGCCAGGCGGGGCTCTGACTGCCAACACACAGATGATGCGCGACAATAAAATCTTGCACAAATACCCAGAAGTGATCAAAGCGATGCGCGAAGTTGTCGAAAAGGGTGGTTTTGGAACCAGCGTCACACCTGTGAGCCAGTTTTACTGGCAGCAAGCCTTCAACAACGTGATGTTCGGACCATGGAAGAAGATAGCTCCAGGCTATGGCCGCATGGTGCTGGGATATTTTGGAAAAACGCCTGTCGAGCCCGATCCAGAAGTGGTGAAGTTAGCAAGCGAGCAGCTGGGCCTTGAGCCAACTACCGAAAACCCGCTCGATATCGCCGATCGCGACGAAACCAAATCTATCGCATACTGGAAGAAAAAACTCGAAGAGGAAAATATCGAAACCACCGAAGAGAACATCTTCATCGCCGCCGCGTGTGGTGACAAGGGTATTGCGTTCCTCAAAGGCGAAAGCCCGTTGATGGTCAGAAAAAAAAGCGAAATGGAGGAAGAGAAAGTGAGCAAAACAAGCGGAATCTATACCGTTATCGTGGATGGAGAGAAATTTGTGGTAGAGATCGCAGAAGGCAACGTGGAGGTCAAGCCTCAAGCGGAGGCCACTGCATCCAAAGAGCCTGAAATCGTCGAAGAGCAGGCCAGCAAAGGCGAAGCCGCCGGCGGTATGGTGGAGATCAAGTCCGCAGTACCCGGGACTGTGTGGAAAATCCTCGTCAACCCGGGTGACAAAGTAAAAGCGGGTGATAAGATCATGATTCTCGAATCTATGAAGATGGAGATCGACATTCCCGCACCCCAAGACGGCGTGATCGCACATATCGCCGTGAAGGTTAACGATACGGTCGAAGAGGGCCAAGTACTAGCGACTATGGAGTAAGCGATGAAGAGAATCGTAACATTTCTGCTCGCGCTTTCGATTTTCGCGATTCCTATCGCATCCCTCGCGGCTATCGAACATGCCGCTGCGCCTCAGAAAGTGGAGCAACAAAAGACCCAGAGCCAAAGTTTTGGCACGCTTTTGAAAAACTTCTACAAACAAACGGGTATCTATGCGTTTTTGAGTCCCAAAGAGGGCGTCAAGAACGCTCGCGGCGATAAAATCAGCAAATTCCAGCAAAGTGTCGGCCGCATTTTGATGATTTTTATCTGTTTCGTGCTCTTTTATTTGGCTATCGCCAAAGGTTTCGAGCCGCTTTTGCTTTTGCCTATCGGTTTCGGGGGGCTTTTGGCAAATATCCCTCTGGCCAATATCATCGGTGATGGCGGTTTCATCGGCGAGCTTTTCAAAGCCGGTATTGAAAACGAGCTTTTCCCGATCCTCATCTTCATGGGCGTGGGAGCGATGACCGATTTCGGGCCGCTTTTGGCAAACCCCAAAACGGCGCTTTTGGGAGCGGCTGCGCAGTTTGGGATTTTCGGGACACTTGTAGGTGCGGTAATCCTTTCACAACTTGGTATTTTTCATTTTAGCTTGCAAGATGCTGCAGCCATTTCCATCATCGGTGGTGCGGACGGTCCGACGACGATCTTCATCGCTAGTAAATTAGCTCCGCATCTTTTGGGTGCGATGGCCGTGGCGGCATATAGCTACATGGCACTTGTGCCTGTGATTCAGCCGCCTATCATGAGAGCGCTTACAAGCGAAGAGGAGCGCAAAATCAAAATGACCACGCGCCGCAAAGTGAGCAAGCTCGAGAAGATGATGTTTCCGCTCACGGTTTTGGTGCTGACTATCCTCATCCTTCCAGAGTCTTCACCCCTTATCGGTGCGCTCACATTTGGAAACTTCGTGCGCGAATCGGGTGTGGTGGAGAGACTCTCTAAAACACTCCAAAACGAGCTCATCAATATCGTGACGATCTTCTTGGGACTCGGTGTGGGTAGCAAGCTGGCAGCCGAATACTTCCTCGTGCCTGAAACCCTCGGTATCTTGATCCTCGGTCTCGTGGCGTTCTCTATCGGGACGGCTGCAGGGGTGATCATGGGCAAAATCATGAATAAATTTTCTAAAGAGCCTGTCAACCCGCTCATCGGTGCTGCGGGTGTGAGTGCGGTGCCTATGGCGGCACGCGTGGCCAACCGCGTGGGTATGGAAGCAGATCCTACCAATGTGCTCTTGATGCATGCGATGGGACCAAACGTCGCAGGCGTTATCGGCTCGGCCGTAGCAGCAGGGGTACTGCTCTCAATCTTCTAAAAACTGCTTTTTGTGTTTTGCTTTGCGAAAGCTCTTTTTCCTCTTGAGCTTTCGCAAGAGATTCGCCTCTTTCAAGATATCTTCACGTATCTCTTCGCCTGATTTATCGCTTAGATGCAGATTGGCGTTGCGCTCTGCGAAGCGCTCCAGCTCTTTGGTATATTCGCTGCTCAGATACACCTTCTCGATCTCTTCGAGGGGGCGGAAGATTGTGTGGATATGCGCTATGAGCTCCTCTTTGGAGTGCTCTTTTTGCAAAAAATCCACGATGCGATTGACGAAGCGCTCCAGTTCGCGGATATAGCGTGTGCGTAGGTACTTTTCTCTCTTCATCAGTGCGCCTTTTAGGCTATAATACCACAAGATTGTAGCAAAAGGTGGAGTATGGAGCAAATCGATAGTCAGCAGTTTCAATATCTCGAACTGATGATGCATCCCAAAAATTACGGCGAGATGCAAGAATTCGATGCCAAGGGGTACGGCAAAAACCTGCAGACGGGAGAGATGGTGGTGATCTATCTCAAAATCGATCCCGATAGCCAAAAGATCACCGATATCTCCTGGCAGACCAACGGCTGCGGCACGACGCTCGTGAGCGGATCGCTCTTTAGCGAGGAGTATAAAAATAAAACGATCCAAGAAGGGCTCGATTTTACCCAAGCGGTCTTCGAAAAAATCAAGGACAATCCCCCACCCGATGCTGCCTGCGGCGAGGTAGTGGCCAGAGCATTCATCGCTGCGGTCTTGGACTACGAAGATCGCAAAAAAGGGATCGAACAAGAGCACATCGAATTGGTGACACTCGCTTGTCCGGTGCCTGAAGAGGAGAAAAAATGAGAGAGCTCTTTCGCAAAAAACATGAACTCTGGCTACGCATGCTCTACGGCGCTTTCGCTCTGCCTAAGGGAGAGGAATTCGATAGGCTGCTGGACTTTGCCGCTATAGAGTTGCGCCATCTCAAATGGCTGGCCACAGATATGGTGCGCCAGGGATTCGATTTTGACTGGGATAGAGGGCAGGTGCCTATCGTCCACGTCACATCCCACGGCATCTACGAAGCGCTGCTTGAATCGCTTCGCGATGTGGAGCGAGCGTATGGCGCGGGAGCGCTCTATGAGAGGATGCAAAGCGATGAAGCGTATATGCAAAATGCCTTGGAGCGTATGCTACAGAGTGATCCCATCGAAATCACCGCCTTTTCCAAGGAGCTTCGCTACGAAAACTTAGATGGCGTGAGCCTTCAGGCGCTGGTGCAGTTTTTGTTCGAAGAGTCCTACAAGGAGTACGAACTCATCGTTACCTATTTCTACTCGGCGATGCACACCGACTCCGTGAGGCTCTACTCCATCTTCGAAGATCTCATTTATGAGTCGATCTACCATCTCAAATCTTTTAGCGTGCTCATGGCAAAACTCGGTATCCTCACGCTACCGCGCACCGTGATGAAGGAGGTCTACAAGTTCGAAGATTTAAAAAGTTTCCTCGAAAAGGGAATCGAAGAGGAATTAGCGGCTAAAGAGGAGTGCAAGAAGCTGGCCACCTCTATCAAAGATGAGGAGCTGAGCCGTTTCTTTAGTTACATCGACAATCAAGAGAACTACCACATCGAGCTTATGAAGGAGGCGATAGCTCTTTTAAGATAGCATCTAATGCCTCTTTGGTCGCTGGAAATTGCAAGATATCGCCGTGATGCGCTCCGGGGATGGTGATGACTTTTTTGAGGTTTTTGATATACGGTAAGAGCTTTTTGAGCGTCGCCGGCGGTGTGGTGTCGTCATGCTCGGCAGCGATGATATAGGTGGGTGCGTCCACTCTTTGGATGTAGCGATAGGTGGCGAAGGGGTGGCGTACGAGAAGCGAAGCGGGGTAGATGGGATAGCGAAGCTTGGCTAAGTGCGTGATGGAGTGATAGGGCGTAATGAGGATGAGGCCGTCGGCCCGATGGTGCGCTGCGATGTAGGCTGCCACGCCGGTGCCTAAGCTCCTTCCAATGATGATGTTGTGAGCGTTTTTGAACTTTTCATAGACCTTCGTAGCTGCACTAAAGATCGCTTCTTGGCTGGGACTACCCGCAGAGTGTCCATAACCAGGGTAGTTGAGAGTTGCCACGTTATAGGGGAGATCTGCAAAAAGGCCTAACGCTTCCAAGGCGTTGTTGGCATTGCCGCCAAAGTAGAAGAGGATGGTGGGGCTCTTTTTGTCGATGATACCCACTTCGATGCCATCTACCATCATCACTTTTGCCGTTTTTGGTAATTCCACTTCCTTGGGCGCCAAGTCTGGGCGAAAGATGATGCGCTCTTGAAAGAGATAGAGATAGAGGCCAAAGGCTACGTAGATGGCAAAAAGGAGAAGGGCTATCTTCATGAGAGTCTGTGCTTGTAGTCGCAATAATCAAACCTTCTGACCACCTCGAACTGGCCGTTTTTGCGCAAAATCGCGAGTGCTGGAAGCCGAATACCGTTGAAGGTGGTGTTTTTGACGAAGGTGTAGTGGATCATATCCTCAAAAATCAGCTTCTGACCGCGCTCAAGTGGTGCATCGAAGCTATAGTCTCCGATCACGTCGCCTGCGAGGCAGCTGTTGCCGCCCAGACGATAAGTGTAGGGCTTTTCCCCCGGCTTGCCGGCTCCGCGCACTTCTGGGCGATAGGGCATGGCTAAGACGTCCGGCATATGGGTTTCGGCAGAAGTGTCGAGGATGGCTATTTGCATCCCGTTATCGATGATATCCACCACCGTGGCCACCAGCACGCCCGTGCGCCATCCCACCGCTTCACCTGGCTCTAAGTAGATCTCCACGTCGTAGCGTTTTTTGAAATCTTTGATGAGCTGGATGAGAAGCTGGGTGTCGTACCCCTCTTTGGTGATGTGGTGGCCGCCGCCGAAATTGATCCATTTGCAGCGATGGATGAATTCGCCAAATTTCTCTTCAAAAGCTTGCAGGACTTTTTGCAGCGATTCGGCGCTCTCTTCGCACAGGGCATGAAAGTGCAGCCCCTCTATCGCATCGTCCCAAGTAAAATTGGCACGTGTGATGCCGAGGCGACTAAAAGGAGCGCAGGGGTTATACAGATCCACGGGCGCGGCGCTAAATTCGGGATTGATGCGTACGCCGATGGAGATGGAGGGATTGATCTGTTTGACGCGCTTCTTATAGCTTTGCAATTGATGCAGAGAATTAAAGACGATATGGTCGCTCATCTTGGCGATGAGATCTATTTCATCCTCTTTGAAAGCGGGCGAGTAGGTGTGCACCTCGCGGCCAAGCTCCTCGAAAGCGAGTTTGGCCTCCCATAGCCCGCTGGCCGTGGCGCCATGAAGATAGCGGCGCACGAGACCAAATGTGCTCCACATCGCAAAGCCCTTAAGAGCGAGGATGATTTTGGCGCCGCTTCGTTGCTGGATGGAACCCAGAAGCTGGAGATTGTACTCCAAGAGCTCCTCTTCCAGCACATAGCAGGGGGTCGGGATCTGACCCAGGATGGATGCTATCTTACTGCAAGGTGGCGAAAACGTCACGCAGCGTCCTTGTGGTGCGATATGCTGGATTGTGGCGGATCGCTTTTTCACGCTTCTCGATCATGGCAAAGAGCCCATCGAGTGCACGATTGGCTACGTAGGAGGTGAGATCTTTTTCCGTCACCTTTTTGGGTGCGCTCTTGCCGAAGGCCCCCAGAGCCGTATTGAGTAGCGCGCTATTGCCCAAGGCTCCCACACTTTTATTGTAGTAGTGCATCATCACTTGGTAGTAGTGGGTGACCTGTTCGTTTTCCATATGTTTTTTGATGATAGGGGTAATTTTCGCTAACAGCCGCTTGCCGGTCTTTTGTTTGAAGTATTCGGTGATGGCATCGTCGCGGTTGCTAAAAATCAGGCGTTTGGCATCTTCGACGCTGAGGCCTTTGATGGTATCATACAGGATCTGTGAGGTTTCGGGTATCGCCTCTTCGGCGGCTCTGTTCATCGAGAGCTCGAATTTGTCCACATAGCTTCCCATCCCCACCTTGCGTAGGGTATCAGCTACCGGCTTGACATTGTCGGGCACGGGGATGTGCACGCGGGGATTTTTATAAAAGCCATCTTTTTTGCCCAGCATCTTGATGGCTGCATCGATACCCACTTTCAGGGCATCCTTGACGGCGCTTGTCTCTTCGGTGCTACTGACGCTGCCACTGTTTACGCTTTTTTGACCCGTAACACCGCCATACTGTTTGGTAAGATCCCCTACCGTATCCATCCATCCCGCTTGTGCCAGCAGCGCAAAAGCTGCGAATATCGCTATCTTTTTCATCGCACTTCCCTCGTCTCATCTGGATCCATCTCCAGCACACACCACGGTAGCCCTTGGCGATTCAGCTCTTCCATGAATGGATCGGGATCGAACTGCTCCATATTCCATACGCCGGGTTTGTACCATTTGCGCTCCAGCATCATCTTGGCTCCGATCATGGCGGGCACGCCTGTGGTGTAGCTCACACACTGGCTGAAGACCTCTTTGTAGGCTTCTTGGTGGTCGCAGATGTTGTAGATGTAGACTTTGCGGCGTTTGCCGTCCTTGATCCCTTCGCAGACCACGCCGATGTTGGTCTTGCCTTTGGTGCGGGCTCCCAGGCTCGCAGGATCTGGCAGCAGCGCTTTGAGCACATGCAGCGGCACTACCTTACAGCCGTCCACTTCGATGGGATCGATACGTGTCATCCCGACGTTGTCGAGGACTTTTAGGTGCGTGAGGTAACTTTCGCTAAAGGTCATCCAAAAGCGGATGCGTTTGAGCCCTTTGATGTGTTTGACGAGGGATTCTTCTTCTTCATGGTAGAGCAGGTAGCTATCTTTGGGACCGATTTCGGGATAGTCCCAGACCATCTTTTTCTCCATTGGCTCGGTCTCTATCCATTTGCCCTCCTCCCAGTAGCGCCCTTTGGAGTTTACTTCGCGGATGTTGATCTCTGGGTTGAAGTTGGTGGCGAAGGGGTAGCCGTGATCACCGGCGTTGCAATCGAGAATATCGATGTAGTGGATTTCGTCGAAGTAGTGCTTTTGGGCATACGCTACGAAGACGTTGGTAACTCCTGGATCGAATCCGCTACCCAAAAGCCCCATGATGCCGCGCTCTTTGAAAGGCTCATCTAATGCCCACTGCTGCTTGTACTCGAACTTCGCGGTGTCTGGATGCTCATAGTTTGCCGTATCGAGGTAGTCCACTTTGGTCTCCATACAGGCTTCCATGATGGTGAGATCTTGATACGGAAGCGCTACGTTGATGACGAGGTCGGGCTTGACGAGGTTGATGAGGTCCACGAGCTCATTGACGTTGTCCGCATCGACACGTGCGATGTCGATATCGCGGTTCCACTTATCCTTGATCTCTTGGCGGATCTCTTCACATTTGCTGAGCGTTCTACTAGCAAGCGTAATGTTTTGGAAGGTATCGGGATTGAGTGCGCATTTGTGTGCTACCACGCGGCCCACACCGCCGGCTCCGATGATGAGAACTTTTCCCATAGCATCCCTTTTTTCTTGAGATTATAGCACATCACACATAAATGTCGATATGGCCGCCGCTACGTTTTTTGCGCCGTTTCTTTTTATATTTTTCCAGTACCTGGCGACGCTTTTTACGGATGTTTTTAAGCACTTTCACGGTGGGTGAAGGACGCAGAGCAGAAGTGGCAGCGAGGGCTTGGATATCTTTGAGGAGGTCCATGGCGCATCCTTGCCATTTTTTCCATTATAACATATGCTACAAAAGTAGCGAAACATTTGCGTCACTTAGGCTACAATCTAAAGAAAAAAGGAGTGAAAATGGAGACTATCAATGTCGTTTGTCCCAACTGTCTGAGTGTCAACAGAATTCCTAAAAAAGAGCATTACAGTAAAGCGAAATGCGGAAAGTGCGGCTACGATCTATTGGATACGCATCCTGTGGAACTGAACCCATCCAATTTCGAAGCGATGATTACGAAAAACGATATTCCCGTCATCGTGGATTTTTGGGCGCCTTGGTGTGGACCGTGCCGTATGATGGCTCCCAATTTCGAAGCGGCTGCTGCCAATTTCCCTCTCCAAGCGCGCTTTGCCAAGCTCAATATTGAAGAGTATCCACAGTTAGCCGCACCTTTTGGTATCAGAGGGATCCCTACGATGATAGCGTTTCGTCATGGACAGGAGCTGGATAGAATTTCCGGAGCGCTCTCAGCACCCCAAATTGTGCAGTGGGTTCAGAGGTTTGTCTAATGGGGCCAAGGGCCCCGAAGCTTACTTGAGTTTAGAGATATAGTCTGCGAGCGCTTCGATGTCTGCGTCGCTGAGGCTTGCTACTTGACCTTTCATCAAAGCACCCATACCATGGACGTTTCTCGTGCCTGCTTTGTAACCTTTGAGGGCTGCGACAATTTTATCTT
>JALVTF010000028.1 GCA_027024145.1 Campylobacterales bacterium | reverse complement strand
TGCCCAAACCGGAAGTTTTGGGTGTGCGTCCACGTAGCATCGGAATCGCAGAATATGAAGACAAGTTCATCTTCAGTTTTCTCGAAGCTCCCAATCCCCAAGCCACCCAGACGATGCAAGAGTGGCTCACTGCACTGCGCAAAGAGGGCTAAATCCTCTTTGCAAGCTCCTCGAGCGAATCGCAAAACTCCACGACTCTTTTGAAATTCTCATCGAAGCAGTTGAGCGTTCTATAGTGCTTTCCAAGGAGAATGATACGCATATCGGGACGCAAACCTCCATACTTGAGGGCCGCCACCATGAAAATCTCGTTGAGCGTCCCTACGCTTCCCTTTTGGGCGATGAAAAGTTCGCTTCCCTCTATCAAAAGTTCCAAACGTTCGTAGAGGCTTTTGGCCACGATTTTGCGTGTTAGATTGGGATTTTGGGGCCGCATCCTATCAAAAGCCTCCAGCGTCACACCGATACACTCTCCGCCGGCTTCTTTCACTCCCAGACTCACAGCACCCATAAGTCCATCGTAGCCGCCGCACTTGACGATGTAGCCCCGCTGAGCTAAGAGTTTACCTAATGCCACACCTTCAGCGAATTCGGGTGCATCCCGATCTATCTTCGATGCCCCAAATGTGGTAGCTACAGCCATTTCTATCCTTTTTTTATGATGAAAATCAAAAACTTCTTTTGTGATTATGCTAAAATATTTTTCACATTATACATAAGAGAGTTTTGCAGACTTTTGTGCACAAGAGTTTGCAAAGCTTTTGAGGAGGCAGCCATGACATACCATCGTAAAAAGATCTACAACCCCGCATCCCACGAAAGCGTCAACCAAAGGCAGGTCTTCGGTGGCAATCCTACGGGAATCTTCGAACTCAATAAGATCAAGTACCAATGGGCATACAACCTCTGGGAGATGATGCTGGCCAACACCTGGTTTCCCAAAGAGGTGGATATGACACAGGATGCCAGGGATTACAAACTCCTCACCGATGCAGAGAAGTTGGCATACGACAAAGTACTGGCACAACTCATTTTCATGGATAGCCTCCAGACCAACAACCTCATTGACAACGTCAACCCCTACATCACGGCTCCCGAGATCAACCTCATCCTCGTGCGTCAAGCCTTCGAAGAGGCGCTGCATTCGCAAAGCTACGCCGTGATGGTGGATAGCATCAGCCAAAACACCGACGAGATCTATGAACTGTGGCGCGAAGATCTCAAACTCAAACAAAAAAACGACTATATCGCACAAGTGTATGAAGAGCTCGCAGCCAACCCCACGGATGAAAACATCGTCAAAGCGATGTTTGCCAACCAGATTCTCGAGGGCATCTACTTCTATAGCGGCTTTACCTACATGTATACGCTCGCTCGCAGCGGCAAAATGTTAGGAAGCGCGCAGATGATCCGCTTCATCCAACGCGATGAGGTGACGCACCTGCTCATTTTCCAAAACATGATCAACACCGTGCGCAAAGAGCGTCCCGAACTCTTTACCAAAGAACTGATAGATGATGTGTACAAGATGTTCGAAGGCGCGGTGGATCTGGAGACCAGCTGGGGTAAATATATCACGCAGGGGCAGATTCTGGGTCTGACAGACGAAATCATCGAGCAGTACATCAAGTACCTCGCAGACGATCGCCTCAGACGTGTGGGCCTCGAACCTATGTACAACGTGGAGCACCCCATCAAATGGGTAGACGACTTTAGCAAATTCAACGACCAAAAGACCAACTTCTTCGAAGGTAACGTCACCAACTACTCCAAAGGTAGCCTCGATTTTGATGACTTTTAGTGCCATTCAGTGCAAAACGGGGGAGGATTTTACGGCAAACCTCGCACATCTCAAAAAGCTCATAGCAAAAAGCGGCGACATCGTCGTCGCTCCTGAGGTGGTGCTCACGGGCTTTGCCTATGAGCGCTTCGACGAAGCGACCGCCTTTAGTGCGCGAGCCCTCGAAGAGCTACTCCCGCTTTCCAAAAACCGCATCATCTGCTACACCCAGATAGAAAAGCGAGACGGCAAATTCTATAACTACGCCAAAGTCCTCTACAAAGAAGAGCTCATCTACGAACAGCCCAAAGTCAAGCTCTTCAAATTCGGCGGCGAGACAGACTACTTCACCGCCGGCCGGATGGAAGATATCAAACTCTTCGAGATAGAGGGGCTGCGCTTTGGACTGCTTATCTGCTTCGAGCTGCGCTTCATCGAAATATGGCAGCGCCTCAAGGGAGCGGACGTTATTCTCGTCCCTGCCATGTGGGGAAAACTGCGCAAGCGCCACTTCGAGCAGCTCACGGAAGCTCTGGCGCTCATGCATCAGTGCTTCCTCATCGCCAGCGACAGCGCAAACGACGATATGGCAAAAAGCAGCGCCGTTATCGATCCTTTCGGCGTGCCGTATCGTGATGACCGCAAGAATCTACTTACAAAAAACATCGATCTTAGCGCCATTAAAAAGATGCGACGCTACATGGATATAGGCCTATGAACATCACACCGATAGAGCGCCAAAAATGCGCCACTATGGCACAACGAATAGACGAGCGCTTCAGATTGCATCCAAAAATCAAAGAGGCGTTTGCCAGTGTGCCGCGCGAACTCTTCGTCCCGCCAGGTCTCACATTCCATGCCTACAAACTCGATGCACTCCCTATCGCATCACAGCAGTGGATCAGCTCCCCCATGACGGTGGCTAAAATGACCCAATACCTCGAACCGGTAGGCGCCGATAGCGTGTTGGAAATCGGCTGCGGCAGCGGCTACCAAGCGGCGATTCTCAGCCGCATCGTGCGCCGCGTCTTTAGCGTCGAGCGCATCGAGCGGCTGGTGCGAGAAACGAAAGCGCGCTTCGCAAGACTCGGCATCCACAACGTCCACATCCGCTATGCCGACGGAATGCTGGGCTGGAAGGAGTTCGCACCCTATGAGCGCATCCTCTTTTCGGCCGCTGTGGCTGAAGTGCCCCGAAACATTTTCGATCAGCTCACGGAGGACGGTATCCTGGTCGCACCTATCATCAAGGGCTCACGCCAAATCATCACGCGCTTCGATAAAAAGGGCAACGCTCAGGAACTCGAGGAGTGTTACTTTATCGATTCTAAATCGGGGGTAGAGTAGGTGTATTTAAAACAAATTAAAAAAACATCGTGCTACCATTGACGAAAAAGGAGAGAAGATGGCAGAACGTCGCGAAGTGGATATGAGCAGCCAAGAATTTTTGGATGAATTGGAAAAAACGAAAAAATTTACCGAGAAGGTCTGCAAACAGTTTGGATGGGTCTACAACCCAGACCCAGAAATCAACGAAGGCATCCAGATGGGTCTG
This sequence comes from Campylobacterales bacterium, assembly GCA_027024145.1. Classification (GTDB taxonomy): domain Bacteria; phylum Campylobacterota; class Campylobacteria; order Campylobacterales; family Nitratiruptoraceae; genus Nitratiruptor. The sequence continues at coordinate 39,694 of JALVTF010000028.1, read as the reverse complement.
GCGCGCAACAAACTGATGTACGGCAAGCGCTTTTGCCCCTGTTTTATGGTAATCGAAGAAAACGGCAAATTCAAAAGCGCCGATGATCGCATCTGTCCCTGCAAACCGGCCATCGAAAAAGAGGTCCCCGAAGAGGGCAAGTGCCACTGCGGGATTTTCTGCACACCCGAATATGCAGCGACCCATGAGCACTGATTTTTGTAAATTTAATCAAAGAAGTGCTACAATTCGAGTACAAATTCTCTAAAGAAGGTCACGATGCAAGTCAATGATTTAGACAAACTCGGCATCAAGGATATCAAAAAGGTCTATCACAACCCGGACTACGAAACGCTCTACGAGCATGAGATCCGCCAGCGTGAAGGCGTGGAGACGAATTTAGGCGCTGTAGCAGTGGATACCGGCATATTCACCGGTCGCAGCCCCAAAGACAAATACTTCGTCAAGCAGCCGCCCAGCGAAGAGCATATCGCATGGGGCGAGATCAACCAGCCCATCTCCAAAGAGATCTTCGACGAACTCTTTACAAAGGTAAAAGAGTACCTCAGCGGCAAAGAGCTCTACGTGATGGATGCGTACGCGGGAGCCAGTGACGAGAGCAAAAAAGCGATCCGCGTCGTCACCGAGATCGCCTGGCAAGCACACTTCGTCAAAAACATGTTCATCCGCCCCACCGAAGAAGAACTCAAAAACTTCCACCCCGATTTCACCCTCTACGTAGCCGCCAACCTCAAGAACGACCGCTACAAAGAGCATGGTCTCAACTCCGACGTATTCATCGTTTTCAATATCGAAGAGAACGTAGCCATCATCGGCGGCACATGGTACGGCGGTGAGATCAAGAAGGGTATCTTTTCGATGATGAACTACTGGCTGCCGCTGGAGGGCAAGCTCAGTATGCACTGCTCGGCCAATATCGGCGAAAAAGATGACGTGGCACTCTTCTTCGGCCTCAGCGGTACGGGTAAAACGACATTGAGTGCTGATCCTAACAGACGCCTCATCGGTGATGACGAGCACGGCTGGGATGATGAAGGGGTCTTCAACTTCGAAGGAGGCTGCTACGCCAAAGTCATCGGCCTCGATAAAGAGAAAGAGCCCGACATCTACAACGCCATCAAACGCGACGCGCTGCTCGAAAACGTAGTGGTCAAAGAGGGCGGCGAAGTGGATTTCGAAGATGCTTCTAAAACCGAAAACACTCGTGTGAGCTACCCCATCTACCACATCTGCAAACACAAAGAGGACCTGCGCGGTCCCCATCCTAAAAATATCATCTTCCTCAGCGCCGACGCATTCGGCGTTTTGCCGCCGGTGAGTAAACTGACCAAAGAACAGGCGATGTACTATTTCCTCAGCGGCTACACTGCAAAAGTTGCAGGGACCGAACGCGGCATCACCGAACCTGTGGCCACCTTTAGCGCCTGCTTCGGCGAAGCATTCTTGCCGCTACATCCGACGGTCTATGCAAAACTCTTGGGCGAAAAGATCGACCAGCACGGTGTCAATGTCTATCTGGTCAACACTGGCTGGACTGGTGGTCCTTATGGCGTGGGCAAACGCATGAGCCTGCCTGCCACGAGAGCTTGCATCAACGCCATCCTCGATGGCTCTATCAACGATGCCGAATTTGAAACGCTTCCTATCTTCAACCTCGCAATGCCCAAAAGCGTCAAAGGTGTCGACAGCACCATCCTCAACCCTCGCAACACGTGGGAGGACAAAGAGGCCTACGATAAACAGCTCGAACACCTGGCCAAACTCTTTATAGAAAACTTCAAACGCTACGAAGGCTACGGTAACTTCGACTACTCCAAAGCCGGTCCGCAACTCTAAGTTGCGGCCATCTTCTTCCTCATCTACTGCAACACTCTTGCAACGTTTTCGGGACATTACTGCGTTACAATAATATCGCACTAATTTATTCACAAGGAGACCGTAATGGTAAAAAAGGTAACGCTACTCTCTAGTGCCTTTGCGTTGATGCTCTTTACAGGGTGTGCAAACAAAACCACAATGGCCACTACAGAGTGTAAAACTGTCAAAGAGTGTGCCGAGCTTGCAAAACAGCGCCAAGAAGCACTCTCTCAAAAAGAGCAGCAGCTCTCTGCAGTGGAGCAAGAACTCCAAAAAGCCAAACAAGAGGCCGAACGCTGCAAAATGTCCAAGCAGCAACAAAACTCCAATGTCGTGCAACTGCCTGAAAACGGCATGACACTCCTTCCTCCCAATGCAAAACCCGGTATGTGTTACGGACGTGTCGTCATCCCACCAAAATATAAAATGGAAAAAGTTCGCGTCCTCATCGATGAAGGCGGCGAAAAAGTCATCACCGTTCCACCTAAATATACGTGGGTAGAAAAAACCGTTCTCGTTCGCGAAGCAGGTGAAAAAATCGTTCCTACCCCACCTGTATATAAAACCGTTACAGAAAAAGTCCTCGTCAAACCTGCGACGGAAAAAATCGTTGTCGTGCGCCCTGCGAAATATAAATGGGTGACAAAAAAAGTCCTCGTAGAGCCTGAACATACCGTTTGGAAAAGAGGGAACGCACTGTATCAAGGCAACAACAATAACGTCATGAGCCAAAGATTCAATCCGCAAACCGGCGAAATAATGTGTCTTGTCAAAGTACCTGCGAAATATAAGACTATTCGCCAAAAAGTGATGGTAGAGCCACCTGTAACCAAAAAAATCACTATCCCTGCAGTCTATAAAACCATCACGAAACGTGTCCTCGTAAAACCTGCCGGTACGAAAGTGGTCAAAATCCCTGCAGTCTACAAAACTATCAAAGTCAAAAAACTGCTCGAACCCGCAAAAGTTATCACACAAAAAATCCCACCAAAATATGGCTACGTGACAAAACGTGTGAAAGTGCGCGATATCGAATATAAATGGGAGCCTGTCGTTTGTAAGACAAACCTCACTCCGGGTCTTGTAGAAAATCTCCAAAGAAAACTCAAAAAACTGGGCTACTACAACGGTCCTATCGATGGTATTTACGGACCTCTTACACAACGCGCCGTCAACGCGTATCAAAAAGATCACGGTCTTGCGCAAGGCGCATTGACGCTCCAAGTGTGCAAAGCCCTCGGCATCTAATCTCTCGGTGGCCTTGGGCCACCGAACTTCTTAGCGCATCTCTCGATTCACCTTCGTTTACTCAAAAATCGAATCGTTAAGCTTTACGACCTCTTAAAAGTCCAAATCTATTTTTCCAAAAGATTGTCGCTTCCACCGGCCAAGCGAACCAGTTTCTCCTCTTGCTCTTTCGTCAGTTTCCCACTGGCCAAAGCGTCGATGAGCTTGCCGGCCATTTGTGCATGGAGCTCCTTTTCACGCAGTGCTAACTCTCTTTCGTGAGCTTGGCGCTCCATCTCCATCTTTTGCAGCTCCATCCGTTTTTTGTAGCTATAGTACCAGCGAAAGAGCCAAGCGAAAATCACCAAAGCTATGAGCCCCAGCCAGAAAAGATAGCGAAAAAAGCTCTTTTTGGCCTGCGCTTCATTGATTTTCGGCTGTATGAGTATTTTGGATTTTTCCACCTCCGCTTGTGCACGTGCTTGAAGCGCCTCTTTGTGGATTTTGGCAGATTCGACGGTTTTTTTATATTCGATCGTAGCGACGCGCTCTTTGGTCTTTGCGGCTATTTTCGCTTTTTGCAGCTCCAGGCGCGCCTTTTTATCGAATGTATAGGGGTCTTGCTTTTGCATCAGAAGATGAAAATACTCCGCCTTTTTCGCTTCGTTCGCTCCCATAAGCAAAAGTGGTACCGCCACCAACATCATACGTCGCATCCACACTCCTACTTACCGATTGCTAAGGCATATAATACCATATCTTGGGTTCCCAAAAACTCGCGCACCTCATCATCGTAGTAGGCACCGATACCGCTGCAGCCTATGCCCAGATACTCACTGGCTATGTAGCAGCGATGGCCTATGTGCCCCGCTTTGAGGTAGAGCGGCTGGTAGTTGCGAGCGCCACTGGTAAGAAAGAAGGTGACGGCGCTTTCACTACCGAGCGCTTGCTCGAGGCACAGGTACCCCGCCTTTTGGCGAAAGTCACCTGCCTTTATGAGCTCGCCATCTAAGTAGAGTCCGCACTGCATCCCCTCGACGCGGTTGATGACGTACCAGATGCGCACCTTATCGTCGCAGTCACTGGGAATGGGCTGGCGCATCGCTTCGAGGATGAACGCTAACTGCTCCTTTTTTATCGGCTGCGCGCTAAACTCCCTGATGGAGCGACGCTTCATAATCGCCTCTTCCAAGCGCTCCTTCATAAATGTAAAGCGAGGATGGCGCAGCATAGGCCGGCAACTCTGCAGCCCCATAGTCTCGTGGTAGGCCGCCTCTATCGTTTCGTTTGGCTCGAAATTCCCCGTCCCGTCTACAAACGGTAGCTCTATCCCCAGCCGCTGCACGCGCTCGGCTTTACGCCGTCCGACGATGGCGAGACTGAGGAAAAACTCTCTATCTCTAAATCCAAACTTCTCATTGAGTAGCGCTTTATCGAAATCGTAATGGAGCGTATAGGCATGCTCAAAAATTTGCGTACTCATCTCCAGCGCACCCTGAGCATGTCCCGCATCGAGGAGGCAATAGCGAAATGCTCTGTTTTTATACTTCCAGCTGGAGCGATAGTATATGCTCGAAAACAAAACGATGCACCCTTCCACTTTGCGCCTATCGCGCAGTGCTATCTCCACTCCTTCATCTGCTTGGAGCGGGTAGAGCAGCCGCAACCCCGCGTTTGCCACATCGAAGTGGTAGATACCGTCTGCGAAGTCCTCCATGCCTCGCATCTGTATATAGATCTCGGTAGGATAGAGGGCTCCCGCACTGGGAACGGTGCGCAGGTAGTACTCCACACCGGGATAGCTCTTTTTGGCGTTGATACCGCCGAGATAGTAGATGCACTTGCCGAGCGGCGCATCTAAATCCAGCGGCACCAGTGGATAGTCGCCGTAGATCTTGAAAGGGATCGGCTGCTTGCTCCAGTCTAAGAAGTTCGGGTTTTTGCGCACACTCCAAAAGGAGTGCTTCGTCGCTTCATGATGGGTAACGCTCATAGCATCCATCCAAAAACGTGGCTACCTCATCGAAAATCTCTTCATCGCACTGAGGGATGAGCGCTCGATACTTTTCGAAAGTTTCCCACACCTTCAGCGCATTCTCCCTTCGCCCCAGACGCTGCAGCTCCAAAGCCACGGAGGCGTTGATGAAGCCTTTAAGCACCAAGATTTTGGGCTCTTTCGATTTTCTGTATGGAAACCACACATCCTCCAAAACCTCGTGCGCTTCGTAGAAGTCCTCTTTTTTGATAAGATCCATAAACTCTTTGCACGCTTTTTGCATGACTCTCCTTTGTTGCACTACTATACCAAAGCCAAAATGTAACGAAGCTAATCGTTGCAATGTAATCGATGCGGTATATCAATAAAACAGAGCAAAATAAAGTTGTTTTCGTTCGCATATTCATTCGAATTCTCAGTAGAAAATTATCTTACTTGATGTTTATTAATCCTTTGGAACTAAAAGCTGCATAGACAAAGTTTAGTTTTTGAAGCGAAGTGAGGGTAAGGGATCAGAAGTTTTGTCGTCTTTAGTACAAGAATCCAAAAAGCCAAAGAGGAATCTTGTTTCCAAATCCCACTTCTATATCATCAGATACAATGTAAGAGTGGGGAATATCTTTGATCTGCTTGAAGTCTTTATTTTTGCCGCCTATTTCAAACGTATATGTTCCATCTACTAAAAAATCTCCTTTTGAAGGATATGCCACCTTATGGCTCACCAAAAGCATATCGCAAAAAAACTCTTCTCGTATTGTTCCAATTTCGCTTTGAAGGCAATAACAATTGTTTATATTGGGATTATCGAGATAGAGTTTCGCTGGTTTGGAAAAGATGCTATCTCCTTTGCCATAAGCGTCTAGACGCATCAGGATATTACCAAGTGTAAGGTAGTGGATATAGTGATAGAGCGTTTTTCTATTGATGCCGATTTTTTGTGCAAGCGCGCTGAGATTGAGCTCATAGGGTTTTGAACTACACAAATAGGCTACAAGTTGCTTGAGTTTGTGGATATTGGACGGTTCTATATGGAAAATGATAGGAAGATCGCTCTCGATGACGGCATTGATCGTCTCTTCAAGTTTGATGCAAAAACTCTCAGGCGATTCAAAATAGAAAGGATAGTATCCACTCTGCAGATATTCTTTGAAATGTTCAAGAGGTTTTATAAGAGTAGTAATTTCTTGTGCAATATGAATATGATGGGCCAAAATTTCTTCCAATGAGTATGTGCGAAACTGCTTTTTGAGTTTGAGCTCCAAAAATTCACGAAAGCTCAGTCCTCTGAGCCTATAAATCCTAGCACGCCTACTCAAATCTCCTCTTTTGTACTCCAAAATGAGAGCACTACTACCGCTAAAGAGCACTTGCAAATCTAAAAAGTCATAGATCTCTTTGAGCTCTATCGCAAAATTTTCATATTTGTGTATCTCATCTATCACCATTACTTTTCCACCGAGATTGGAAAAATCTTCAGCTATATCGAAAAGTTTCATATTGCTTGTGATGATACTATCGACGCTGAGATAGAGTTTCTTTTCTTCTGGAATATCTAAAGATCGAAGATATTGCAACAAAAAAGTGGTCTTGCCAATACCTCTAGCACCTATGAGTCCTATGAGGCGTTCACGAAAATCGACAATATCGAAAAAGTAGCGTTTATATGTAATATTGGCAATTTTTTTATAAATATATTGCTGTTTGCGAAAGAGAATATCGAGCATTTATAGCTCCTCTGTTTATTATAAACAACATTATAACACAATTTTGTTTTCTGTCTTACTCATCCTAAAACAGACACAATCGATACTTCTTCATAACTACAATACTTGTGTAACTTTTAGAAACAGTTGAATACACACTTTCCCAATTACAAGAAAAATTGTGAAAAAACCGGTCCTCGAATGTATAGAGCCTTAGGAGACGAAAAATGAAAATTTACTACGAAAATATGAAAAGAGCCTGCCAAGAAATTGGAAATCCCATCTAAGGAGTTTAAATGTTTAAATACTTTTTTGAAAAAAAGCCGCAGCTCGAGTACATCGACATTACAAGAGAACTATTGGGAGTCTTCATTCCACGCAATGCGCCCTCTATCGCAAAAGCCTATGCCTCGCAAATAGTGCAAAAGCACATTCGCGATCTTTGGGATCTCAAAAAGAGCGAAGCGTGCAGATTCGGTGTCGTCATAACGTTTCCAAGCGATACGAAGATAGATCCTTCACAATTCTCTCCCTATATCGATGAACGGATCCTTTCCATAGCTATGGACAAAATGCAAAAGAAGCGATTTTTCAAAAAATCGATAGATGATATGTATATAGTCGATTGGTATTACGGCAACTTTTTCAAAGGAAGTTTCACCAAAAACGGCAAGACTTTCGATGCGAGCTCGCCATCTATGCAGATTTGCGGTGTATCCAAAGAAATTCTTGAAGATATTTTACCGCACCTGACTCAAAAAAGTGCAATCAGAGATTTTTTAATTTTGGATTATTTTGAAAAAGTCTTATATGTTCATTACAATATTGATAAATAGATAAAGGAAAGTTATGGAAAAGGCGCTATTAGAAATTGTACTAAAAATTGTCGCTCAATATGAAGCGCTCGATGCATTGACCTTAAGAAATTTCAATATGCTCATCTCAGGCAATGTAGGAACCAAAGAGACATTTCACTCTTTCTTCATCGCAGACCTTCTTGATCCAAACGGAACACATGGCCAAAAAGATCTTTTCTTGCAGCTCTTTTGGAAATATGTTTTAGGACAAAAAAACAAATTAAAAAAACCTGCTGTTTGGCCCGAATATGTTATCACTAACGACCGTCGAATCGATATCGTCATCGAAGAAGACGAAAAAATCGTCGCCGCTATAGAGATGAAAATATATGCAAAAGATAGCCAAAATCAACTCAAAGATTATTTCACATTCATTAAACACAATAATAGCGACGCAAAACTCTATTTTCTCACGCTGTTTGGTGATGAAGCTTGGGATGAGAGCAACCAGGATGTAGAATATACAACTATTTCATTTAGCAAAGATATTTATAACTGGCTAGAAAAATGTATCAAAGAAGTATATGATAAAACCAATATCCGTGAATCACTGCTCATATACAAAAACCTCATCGAAAAACTAACGAACAAGCATAAAGAAAAAGGAGAAGAAATCGTGGAGACTTTATCAAAAGATAGCAAAACCATAAAAGCTGCAGCAAATATTTATGAAAATTACCCAAAAGCATGGGCAGCAAAAGAATATGAGTTTTGGTGGGATTTGTATAACAAAATAGAAAAACAAATAAGCCAGGAATGGGAAGAAGGAGACGAGATTTTCGCTGAGGAGAACCATAATACAAGTGTATGGTACGATAGAGATGGAGAACTACGAGATCAAGACGATAGCATTGAAATACTATATCAGATACGATTCAAAAGCGGAACGTCAAACCATTTCGGCATAGCTTTTAAAAAAGAAATAAGAGGTAATACTGTTTATTGTGTAGCAGGATATTGGAATGACGGCGACGGCATTTGGATCGGTGTGCAGATAAAAGACAAAAACGGTAATTTTTTAGACGGTGATACAATCATAGAGTTTTTCAAAGGGAAGAATTTTGGTTTTACAGAAAAAGATGAGGCATCAATTTATAATCTTCAAACAATAACATTTGCTTCTCGTAAACAACCTTACGGTACTTTCGAGCTTTTCGATAAAAAATTCTACAACAATCATATTCAAGAAATAGCAAATCAAATGACAGATACAATACATCGCATCGATGCGATAGCTAAGGAAAATCAATGAAAAATCAATACTTCGGTGATGAACACGATTTCAAAAAGTATATGCTCTTGCGAAGCTTTCTAAAGGATTCGGATATACCGCTTTTGGTGGCATGGTATTTGACACCGGATGAGAAAAAGAATAGCAAAAATAAGAATGACGGAAACAAAAGAGCGTATCTGGAAAATGATGACGGCAAGCATTCCGAAGCAGATCCTGAACTCTTCGAATGGCTACAGGAGAATCACGAAAAAAGAGATGTGAAAGCACTAGAAAATGCGCGTCCTGATAAAATGCGACTGGCACACAATGTGGCCTTTTTTAGCGATATGGTTCCTACGAAAAAAGCTGAGAGGAATAAATGGTTCGCAAAACTCAAGCAGCAAGCCAACAGTGCCGAGATCATCTTCGCTGACCCAGACAACGGCATCAAATTCAATAGCGACAACAGAACCAACTCCGAAAAATACATCTACTTCGACGAAATCGAAGCGCTATGGAATGATGGCAAATCGCTCATCGTCTATCAGCATCGTCAGTTTATCGATAGTGAAGTGCTGCGCTTTGGAATTATGATGAAAATCTGGAAGGAATTGAATGAAAAACCTTTCATAAGCGTGGTGCACTCTGATGAGGTCAACTACTTTTTCATACTCCAAGAGCGGCATAGAGCGCTTTTTGATGCTTTGTGTAATAAGACTAAGTGGCGAATGCTCTTATCTCTCTTTTCCTACTACGTCGACGAAAAAGGTATTCGGCACTGGGAAGCGTAATGCAGACAATCGGCATCTTTTGGATCTATCACGGCCGCATCTACAGCTACCGCGAAAAGATGACAGATGCGCTCCATCAAGATGTGGATAGAGGTCATTATGAGTATTGGTTTACACTGCAAAATCTTTACCCAGAACTTCGGGATTACTCTTACGATGTCGTCCCTCGTGGCAGAGTGCTCGTCAATGACGGTGAGGTGATAGTGTATAGCTCACAAGAGATCATCGATGATGAAGATACAAGAAGGCTGATTTTAGAGCATTTCGGACTCAACGAGGCACGATTTGTCTGTGACGAGCACTATCAAAAGATAGCCGATCTTGGTTTCGACACATGTGAGTAATGCAATCCTCATCGAATCTTATAAGCCATTTTTTTCAAGGAGAGGTCTTTGAGCAGTTTATCCACATCGATCATGCCGATATATTTCTTTTGGCGCGAGACATAAGGGATGTAGGAGACATTGAGGATGGAGAAGGCTTTGAGAATGTCCTCTTCCGTCGAATCTTGGGTGATATAAAACGGATGCTTGCTCATGATATCTTCCACGTACGCCACATGTTTAGGCATAACATAGCGCTTGCGCAAGTCGCGCAGCGAGACGATTCCTACCAGTTGATTGTTGTAATCGACGACTGGGATGTAGTTGGTTTTTCTCCTTTTGAATGCGCGCAGGGCGAACTCTATCGTATCGTCGGGATGAAGGGGAGTGGTTTTCGTGATGTAGTCACGGATATTGCAAGAGCGAAGATAGTTCACAAGAGCTACGTTGTCCACATCTATGCCCCGCTGTATGAGGCTGCGCTTGAAATACGATCCCGGCTCCAGTTTCGAGAGTAGATAGACCGCTATCGCCGAAGAGAGAAGGATGGGCAAAAGCAGCTGATATGAATGCGTCAGCTCGGTAATGATGATGGCACTGCGCAAGGGGGCACGCGAAATACCTGCCAAGACCGTGGCGCTGCCGATGAGAGCGAAGATCCTGGGATCTATCCCCGCAAAGGAGAAAATCGCTCCGAACCAATAGCCACCGAAGGCTCCCAAAAAAATGGAGGGAGAAAGCAGTCCGCCAAATATGCCACTACCGATACTAACGATGACGGCCGCGAGTTTGAGCAAAAAGATCTCAAATGCCTGCGCGCCGCTATAGTGACCTGCAAAAAGCTCTGTCACATACTCATAGCCGACTCCCCTAATCTGCGGAGCGATGGCGACGAGCAGTCCCACAAAGAGTCCCAAATGGAGCACCCATCGCTTCCAGCGCCTACGCATCAAGACCCGAAAGAAGCGGAGCCTCTTGATCCCGATGTGCATAGCGGCGGCGATGGCGCTAAAGAGTGCCGCGGCAAATGGCAAAAGCCAAAAATGTGAAGCCGGAAATTCAAGATGCGGTACGTAAAATGCAGTGTAGGGCCCGATAAAGAGGCGAGCGAGAAAAGTCGCCGTGATGCACGCCACTATCAGAGGAATGACGATGTAGGAGTTGATTTTACCGATGATAATCTCGAGGCCGAAAAAGATGCCCGCTACCGGGGCGTTGAAAGTGGCGGCAAGTGCCGATGAAATACCGGCGCTGAGATAGATGGGAATATTGATGCGTTCGATTTTGAAAAATTTGACGAAAATATCGGTGAGCAATCCGCCCAGCTTCGCGATGGGGCCTTCTCGTCCCACAGGCACACCGAAACCGATGCTCAAAGATGTGAGCAGCAATACCAAAAGACCCTTTAAGATAGAAAATTTCCCTACGGTGAGCGAAACCTTTTTGGCTATCTCATCGAGGGTGACGTTGGCGGGATTTTTGAGCATTTTCGTCACAAGCATAGAAGAGAAATAAAAAAGCAGCGGCATGGTAAAGATGTAGAAAATATGGGAATCTATGAAATTTATCGCCGCATAGAGATGGGTGAAGCTTTGCACCAGATAGCGAAAGATATAGGCCGCAAAAAATCCCAACATCCCGATAGCTACGGGAATGAGAAAAAAGTGTAGGAGCTCTTCACGCTTCATCGTGTTTTTCGTCCGGCTGCAAACGGTAGGAGCGAAAATCTTTGAGACTGCCTCGAAAAATGTTCTCCTGACCCAGATAGAGGCTATACCCGAAACTCGCGAGATAGCTCGTAATCACCGCGGCAGTCATCGGTATCACCACATCGTCGTGGCTCATCTCCGTAATCATCACTATCGCAGCCAAAGGCGTCTTGGCCGCAGCGGCCAAGGAAGCACCCATTCCCGCGAGGGTAAACATGATGAGTTGGTCTGGAAAAATGTGTCCGAAAATATTGCCAAGAGCCGCTCCTATCATCAAAACGGGTAAGATGAGCCCGCCCACGACGCCGAAACCAAGCGTAAAGCTGGTGATGAGTATCGTAAAGATGATGATGGCGATGTCGGCGGAGACCGAAAACTGCATCTGTGCGAGATTGGAGAGGATATTCATGTTCGCCGGTGCCGAGAGGATATCGCTGTTGCGTGTCACGAGATAGAGAAGCACCAAAAACGGAATCGAGATGAGCGTCCCCACGATGACACGCTTTTGGACAGGGAAGATATAGGCTGCTTTGCGTAAAAAGTGAAACACGAAGGTGTAGATATAGATGATGAGGGATATGACAAGCCCCATCGCTATGATGTAGGGGATGCTCGTAAGATCCCACACCGGTTTGCTCTGCAAAAGGATAAAAGCGTGATTGCCGCGAAAAAAGGAGAATGTCAGGTAACTGACGATCGATGCAACGATCATAGGGATGAAGGGGCGGTAGTTGAAATCGTACATATTTTCCAGCTCCATCGCGAAGATGGAGCTACCCAGAGGTGCCTTGAGGAGTGCTCCGGTAAAAGCCCCTGCACCGATGAGTCCCAACATATCCTTGAAACGCTTGCCAAAACCGTACGCCTTGCCTACCCATTCGCCGATACCTACGCCCAGATAAAAAGACGGTCCTTCCCGCCCTGCTATAAACCCGCCGGAAAGCGTCAGCACAGATACGAAAAGCTTGTAAAGAATCGATCGAATTTTGAGATATCTTTTTGTCTTGAGATGCAGGATGGAAAAGCCGATACCGGGTCCTCCTATCTCTTTGTCTTTTTTGAGCACTTGGCCTGTAATGAATGCCACCATGAGAGGATAGACGAAAAGGTAAACGATGTTACGCGAGAGTATACCGTTGATTTGCACTACCAAAAGATCCATCAGCGAAGCTATCACACCTGTAGTGATACCTATGGCCACCGAAAAGGGAAGCCAGCGCCCTAAGAAGAAAAATATCGAGAGTGAATCGATACGGATCGTGAGGGAGTTGAGCTGTTCTTTGAAAATGTGTTGTAAAAACTTACCGAAGTGGATATTCGCATCACCGAAGAAGAACCGATAGAGAATCGCTTTGAATCTTCGCATCGTGCCAAGCTTTTTTTCTATTATGGCACGGCGAATCTCAAAGCTCCCTTAAGGGAGCTTCATCATTTGGACTCTTTGTAGCAAAACCACCAGTCGAAGCACTCATACTCTTGTGGACGCTTCTTGGCGGTTTCGCAATCTGTGGCCGGTGGGACGATGACTTTGTCGCCGATGAGCTCGTTTTCGGGCCAGTTGGCTGGAGTGGCCACACCTTCGGCGTCACTCTTTTGCAAAGCTTTGACGGCACGTACGATCTCGTCGATATTGCGTCCGATCTCTTGTGGATAGTACAAAATCGTGCGCACCACACCCTCAGGGTCGATGATGAAGACCGCTCGCACGGTGTTGGTACCTTTGTTGGGATGCACCATACCGATCTGGGCCGCCAGTGTATCGGTGGCCGCGATGATAGGAAATTCGATGGCTACGTCGAATTTTTCCTTGATCCACTCTACCCATTTGATATGGCTAAACACCTGATCGATAGAAAGACCGATCAGCTGCGTATTGATCGCATCGAACTGCTCTTTGTGTTTTTGAAAGCTCACAAACTCCGTAGTACACACAGGTGTGAAGTCTGCAGGATGGCTAAAGAGCACTGTCCATTTACCTTTGAGGTCATCTGGTAATTTCATAGGCCCGTGTGTCGTTTGCACTTCCAATGTGGGGAATTTATCTCCTAAAAGCGGCATTCCCATAGCACCCTCCTTTTTCTTCGGTGTTACTGTTTCTACAATCTCTTCGACTACCTCTTCGAGGCTCTTTTTCTCCTCTTTTGCTCTGGCTTTGAGCTCTTCGATGCTCTCACCCACCAGTGCGACCACCTTCTTGACTACATCTGCTTGTGAGTCGATGATCTCTTGGAGCTTTTCGTTGATTCCCATGGCACCCTCCTTTGTTGGGCTTTGGGATAGTATAGCCTTTTTGGCTAAAAAAGTGTGCTACTTAAGTAGCACACCTTAGCTATTGAGCGCCTCTACGGCTTCGAGCATCTTGAGGCCCGCTTCGTTGACGCTGTTGCGTCCGAGATACTTGGCCTCTCGCGCTGCCACGTAGGCCTTTTCGAAGCTCTCTTTGGATAGGCCGCTGCGCTTGATGGCTTCTTTGATGTTTTGTGGCAAGATACGCACTTTTTGCTCTTTGACATACATACTGCCCGTCTCGGCAATCGCCTTGACCACACGGTAGATGGTAGGATTGATAGGTGCGCCAAAACCCTCCGGCACGCCGCTCATCGCCTCGTCCATCAAGCGACCAAACTCGGTTTCTACGATATGGCCGTCTGGCAAAATCTCGATGAAGCCTTTGGCTTCAAGTTTGTCGAGAGCCTCTTTGCGGCGTGTATACTCCTCTTCACTCAGGCTCTCGTCCAGCACCTCTTCGCAGGCAATGCCATGGTCTGGAATGATTTTGAAAATATCCATCTCATAGCGTGTCATGAAAGGCAGTTTCTCGCCGTTTGCCAGCTCTTCATAGAGCAGCCCCGATTTACTGGGCTCGTATGTACCGAGGATGCGCTCTTTGCGCGCCTCGAGCACCCATTCGCGATTGGGCGAGCTAAAGATCTTGTTGCTGATAGTGAGCGTCTTTACACTCCAAGAGTGGATGGCGCGCTCGTCGGCTTGATCTTCGATGACTCTTTGACCGGCCTCCGTGACGTAATAAACCGCGCGTCCTTTGCTGTCCACACCCTCCTTGATGAGCCCGAAGGCTTCGAGGCTGTAGAGATATTCGCGCAGATCGAAGTTTTCTTCAAACCATTTGACCATATCTTTGGCTTCGCCAAACTTCTTGGCGATCTCTTGCTTTTTGGCAGGCATCTCGTCGAGTCTGCGGCCATACTTTTCGATAATTTTTTTGTATTCGCGCACCTTGCGATCCACAAGCTCTTTTTTGATCTCATCGAAATTTGCCGTCTCTTCGGGATTGGAGGTGTATTTTTCTTCCCAGATTTTTTGGATGGTCTTGAGGGTTTCTATCTCCTCTTTTTCTATCGCGAAGGATCTCAGCTCTCTTTCGGTTTTGTCTTTGAAAATACGATAGACCTCCAGTGCCTTTTCACCGGCTTTGGTGAGGGTGTCCACGTCGCTGACGTATCCGAGCGCTTCGAGCTGGGCGAGAGTATCCACATCCACCTCTTCGCCGTCCGCTACACGTGCGATCGATTCGAGGATAGAGATATCGAGCACGCTACCTTCAGCGGTCCAGCCACCAAGCGTGAGCGTCTCTTTGACGGCTTGGCCAAGCTCGGTGAAGGTGAAGTAATCGCCATGCGGCACGCTATAGGCGATGAGGCGCATCGCTTCGAGGAGGTCTTTATTGTTGCCCTCTATAGGCAGATAGTGTGCGTCCGTCGGCCCCATGGGGGATTTGCGGATATATTCGGCCAGTTTGGCGTCGATGACGAGCTCAGGCTCCGTGATGGCGTAGGCGTTGAAAAGATCGAGGGCTTCTTGGGTCAGTTCTCCTTTTTCGTCAGCGAAACCACGCTTTGCCAGCTCCTCTTGGGTCACTTTCGTAGTTTTATTCTTACCCTTCATGGCAGCATCGATCATAGCGATCACTTCGCTACTGACCCATTTGAAGTTCTCTTTCCAATCCTCTATCTTTTCGATTTTTTCCTCCACGCGCGCAAGCACATCGGCTACCTGCACACCGCTGTATGTGAGCTCGATTTTTGCTGGGATGGGAAAACGCACGAGTCCACCGAGACTCAGCTCCTCTACAGCTTCGGCATTGAGTTTTTCTACATCGATAATTTTGTCATCGCTTCTGTGCAGTGCCAAAAGAATTTTTGCAGCCTCTTTTTTGATGACCATTCTTGCTCCTTTGTGATTTTTTGGAAATTTTATAGAAAGTGTGATAGATTTTCTGCTACTTTTGTCGCAGGGGGCATAAAGGCCGTAGCCTTTATGCTTGGTTGGAAGAATCAGAAGTATTGTCTATTTTTTTGATGGCTGAGCTCATCGTAAGAAGCACGATACCGTCAAAAAAGAGGCTAATCCCTACAAACAGCCCCACAAGCACCAGCGAACCAAAAGGCCAATAGACAAGAAAAATCACACCTAAAATGATAGAAAGAATACCGTTGATGACGATGAGCCAGTTGTACTTTTGGCCTTTGAGCTGTCCAGCCAGCGCAAAAGAGGCAAATCCATCCATAAAAAAGTAGATCGCCAGGATGATACCCAGCGCCGCGACACCTGGAATCGGGTAGATAGTCACGAGAATACCGGTGAGCAGATAGAGGAAGGCTTTGAGCCAACCCAGCCAATCTTTCTTGTCGGTATTATAGGTGTGAAAAGCAATCATGAAGCCGCTGAGTAAAAACAAAAACGCCACGAAATAGGCGGTGGTGAGACTCATGATAACGGGATAGAAAATCCCTACCAGACCCAGCAGGAGAAAGATAACTCCCGCGATTTTGGAGTGTTTGGAGAATTTTTCCAAAAACTCTTTGTTTTTATCCTTCAGATACGATTGATATCCTACCATAGCGAGCTCCTTTTAAAGTGTAAGATCCATGATCTCCTTGGCTCGCTCGATCAGTTCATGGCTCACTGCACGGTTCTCTTCGTCCAGTTTTTTCATGATACGAGCAAGCACAAGCGTCAAGCCGCCCACAATCTCAGGCAGCGCCTTTTCTAATTCAGCCTCCAGTTCCAAAAGCGGTGGATGGGTAGCCAGGCGATCGAGAATGTCTTGGAGTTCCAGCTCTTGTTCGAGCTTTTTGAATTCATTGATCGTCTCTTCCAGCCCCTTGGTGATGGGCAGGTCATACTTCCAGATCACGTCACGGCCGTTATATTTGGCCGCTTTTTGGCCCATGAGAAGCAGATCGTAGAGCTTTTGCTCCACGATATCGGTCACATCCTTTGCATGTCCCTTTTTGATATCGAGGCTCGCGCCTCTGCGAAAGAGCTCTTCGAGTTTGTGAAATCCTATCACTGCCATTTTTCTCTCCTTATTTATTGCGTGTTTTGATGGCTTTTTCTTTGAACTCTTTGAGTTTTGCGATCAGCTCATCAAAGAGTTTTTCGGCTCTGTTTTTGCCTTTGACCTCTTTTTCTACCTTTTCGATCATATCTTCGAGCATCTTGTATGTAGTATCCGAATCGCTGGTATAACCCAGAGCTTCGGCTTTTTTGAGGTCATGTTTGGCTTGTGCCAAGAGATCCAGCGCCTCTTTTTTATCCTTTTTGGCCTCAGTTTTGGCCACTTCTACCAGATGGATCGCTTGCAGAAGCGGAATAGGAGTAATCACATCCACCTCCACGAAGGTAGCCAGCGCTTGGTTGAGCACGTTCTTGGCCTCATCTATACGACCTTCGTGCAAGAACTTGGCCGCCAGTTTCAATGCTGCCGGATAGGATGCCAAAGGCAGATTGATGATTTTTAGATCGATTTCGCTGCGCAGTGTATCGAGGATACGTCGCGCTTCTTGGATCTTGTTTTCAGATAGGAGCGCTTTGGCACTGATAACCGCTGTCTTGATATCGTCCAGCGTTCCAGGAAAATCGACCACCTCTACGGAGCTATCGATTGGGATGAGTGCGGGGGCTTTGGGAGCACTCAGCACCACTTCGAGCTTGCCGATAGCTTTTTCCAAGTCCTTGATGGCCTGGTCTTTGTTGCCTTTATCCAACTCAGCGAGCACCTTGTTGGTAAGAGCCACGGCTTCCACAGCCTCTTTGACGATATGGAGCTCCTTTTGCTCCTTTTGGACCTTCGCTTTGGCCTGAGCGATAGCTTTGTTGGATTCCGCTTTCGTTTGTGCAGAAGCGAAAGCACCGCTTACCAATAGGCCGGCCGCTACGAATGAGACAAGTAGTCTTTTCATTCCAACCTCCTTGATATTTTTGGGTCGATAAAATTTTAGTCCGATTTGGTAAATTATACTGCTACTTTAGTTGCAATCTATCGAGGAGGTTGGCAATGTTGGTGAGTTTGATCTTTTTGCGCTCCACTTCCAGTGAGCCATCTTTCTTGAGCTCTTGGATGTGACGGTTGACCACGTGACGGACCGTACCGATGAGGGATGCTAACTCTTCGTGGGGGAGGTCATGGATGAGGCGGAGTTTGGCACTTTGTGGATCGAAGTGCTTAAGAAGCAGCTTGATAAATCTCGTGGAGGTATCAAGGAGACTTAGATCCGTGGCTAACTCTTCGAGATTGCGCATCTCGCCGGCTACGTAGCGCATGAAGAGCTTGCGAAAATCGGTATTGGTGTTGATCCACTCGCGCACCCGCTCCAGCGGCACCTGTAGTGCCTTGCTATCTTCATAGGTGTGGGTGATCACCTCGTGGGGTTTTTCGTCCATGAGGACGATCACATCGAACATATCACCGCGCGAGAGGATTTTGATGGTTTGCTCTTTGGAGGTTTCGAAGTTGAATTGATAGACCTTGATGCGCCCTTCGATGATGAAGTAGAAGTACTTCATCGTATCGTCACTGCTCATAGCGGGCATATTTTTATAGTATTCCACTATTTTGCCGTAGCGGTTGATATCGTCGATGATGAATTTGGGAACGGCCGAGAAGAGCTCGATATCGTACTGTTCTCTCTCCATCAAAACTCCAATCCAAAACTTCCAAAATTCCCGAGATTGGGATTAAGATGACCAAACTTGGCCGCCCAGCTTTGCAAAAGCACGATGTCGTTTTTGGGATCGATCCCTTGCGGACAAACTGCCGTGCAGTTGCCACAGAGCGTACAGTCCCAGATACCGTTTTGCAACACGGCATCGATATGCGCTTTTTTGTTCTCTTCGCGGCTATCGGCCACATAGCGATAGGCACGCGAAAGCGCAAAGGGTCCTAAAAAGGAAGGGTTCGTCTCATACACCGGACAGCTGCTGTAGCAGCTAACACAGAGGATACAATCGCTCTGGCGCTCAATTTGGCGCTCATCCTCTTCGCTCATACCACTATGCATCTGCACAGGATAGGCATGTGCTTTTTTTAGTGTAGCCAAAGAACTATTAAAATCTCCTATAAGATCACGCAATACCCCCACGACCGATAGTGGCTCGATATAGTCGCCATCTTTGGGCTTGTAGGTACAAGCAAGTTCCTCCTTGCCGTTGACGCGCACGGCACAGCTGCCGCACACGCCGCTACGGCACATCGATGAGAAACTCAGCGTCCTATCTCTTTTTTGCTTGATCTCTTCGAGGGCTTCCAAAAGCGTGCCGCCACCGCTGATTTCATACTCCATATCGATGCTTGGCGGCTCGAAGTGGGGATGGTAGCGTCTGATGCGAAGCCTCATCACACCTCCTTAAAATCGGCACACAAAACACCATCCTCTTTCCATACATGCGAATGGGCTTTGAAATGCTCTTTGGGTTCGGGATGGTCCTTGCGATAGTGGGCACCGCGCGACTCGTTGCGCTGCAAAGCTGCCACTACCATCGCTTCTGCAAGCTCCAAGATATTGCCATACTCGATGAAGCGCACCAGCTCGGTGTTGTAGATAGGCGATTTGTCGCGAATCCCCATGAAGGCCAGCTCTCTTTGGTGCTGGCGGATGAGTGAGAGCACCCCTTTCATAGCTAATTCTTCGCGCACTATGCCGGCGTTGTTGTAAAGCACCTTATGCAAAAACTCCTGACGCTCCATGAAATCTATCTGATTGGGCAATCCAAAGACGGCTCGCACGAAATCGGTATCGATACGGGTGCGCTCATAGGTTTTTTCTTCCACTTCGTTGTGGCACATTGTAGCGCTCTCACCCGTGCGGCGTCCCAGCACCACGGTCTCAAGCAGCGAATTGCCCCCTAAGCGGTTGGCGCCGTGGAGCTTGGCGTTGGCACACTCGCCACATGCGAAGAGACCCTTTATGGAGGTCTTACCGTCGATATCCACATCGATGCCGCCCATAGAGTAGTGGGCTGCGGAGCGTATCGGCACAGGCTCTTGCAGCGGATCGACACCTTCGTAGATGCGTGCGAGTTTGCGCTCTTGGGGAAGCTCACGCATCAATAGCTCCTCACCGAGACCGCGCATATCGAGATAGACCTCTTGGCCCTCTTCGATCTTGGCCCAGATGGCGCGTGCCAGCTCGTCACGGGTGGCCAGTTCGTCACAGAAGCGCTCCCCTTTGCCGTCTACGATCTTCGCCCCCAAACCTCTGGCCGCTTCGCTAATGAGGATGGAGCTTTTTGCGAGAGCTGTCGGGTGAAACTGCACGAACTCCAAGTCGCTGAGCACCGCTCCCGCACGCATGGCCGCAGCGAGCCCCTCGCCGTAAGAGCCGTAGCCGTTGGTACTAAAAGCGCCGTAGATTTTGGCATATCCTCCGCTAGCCAGCACCACGGCTTTTGATAGCAGCTGCTCTACCTGGGATGTGCGGATATTAAGCAGCGTCACCCCTTTGGCGATATTGTCTTCAATAATGATATTGAGCAAAAACTTTTCACTCATAAACTTCACGCCCGCTTTGAGGCAGTTGTCATAGAGAGTATGCAAGATCTTAAGCCCAGTATAGTCCTGGGCGTAACAGGCCCTCGCAGCCGACGCACCGCCCAAAGGGCGCTGAGCGATGGATGCGCCTTTGCGACTAAATGGCGTGCCGAGATAATCGAGCCACGCGATCGCCTCGGGCGCACTCTCGCACACGTAGCGTACCACCCCCTCATCAGACAGACCCGCTGCGGAGCGCAGTGTATCTGCGATATGCGCCTCCACAGAATCTTCTTCGCTCAAAGCGGCGTTTATACCCCCCTGGGCCATAGAGCTTTGAGCCTGGGTAGGGTACTTCTTGGTCACCACCACCACATCTTTGCCAAGCTCTTTGGCTCTAAGAGCAGCGCTCAGTCCCGCTATACCGCTGCCAATTATCGCTACATCATAGATCATCGCTGTTTTGTTATCTCTTCGCTATCGATTTCGATGACAGTGTGGACGTTACCTCGGGGATTGAAATCGGCCACGAGCTTCATAGAGCGGGGTTTGAGCTTTTCATAGAGCGTATCGAAGATTTCGTTGGCGCTATCTTCATGGGAGATATAGCGATCGCGAAAGGAGTTGATGTAGAGTTTGAGGGCTTTGAGTTCTACCACGTATTTGTCGGGAATGTACTCCAGATGCATCGTAGCGTAATCTGGATAGCCGCTGCGTGGACACAGGCAGCTAAATTCAGGCAATGTGATTTTGATACGGTAGTTCTTTTCGTGTTTGTTGGGCCAGATCTCCAGGTCCTTATCGGGATCGAACTCTTTTATCTCTTTTTCACCATATTTCATCATCCCCTCCATTGGTTGAATTCTTCAGGCAGCATTGGTTTGGCTATGGCGTAGCCTTCCAGATAGTCCACGCCCATAGCGCGAAACTTCTCCACTAACGTTTCACTATCTATGAATTTTACCACGCTTTGGATGCCAAGGGCATGGAGCGATTCTATCCAGTTTTCTAAAAGCACCCTGTAGCGCTCCTCTTCGATACGTTTGGTAAAAAATTTATCGAAATGGACAAAATCCACATCGATCGTCTTGATGTACTCCACAGCCGCGTTGCAAGCACCGAAATTGTCGAAGGCTATGGCAAAACCTTTGGATCGATAGAGATCGATGATGCGTTTGTAAAATTTCACATCTTTGTAGATGCTGTTTTCAAAGAGCTCGATAACGAGATTTTTGGGATCGAAATCGTACCGCAAAAAGAGGGCGAAAAAGTTTTGGGTGAAATTCCTGTTGCGCACGGAGTAGGGGGAGATGTTGAGACTATAGGCTATATGGGGGAGATCGAACTGGCGGATCTGCTCCAGGAGCCTTTGTGCAATTGCCAGATCGAACTCGTTTTCGAGCCCGAGCCTGTTGATGATAGGGATAAACTGGCTGGGATGGATGATATTGCCCTCTTCATCTACGAGCTTGACAATGATTTCGCACATATCGTAGCGATCCGTTTTGGTCGAAAGTATCGGCTGGTACAAAAGCGCGATATCGCGATGCATGACGCGCTCTTGGATGAAGCGCTCGAACTCGTCGGCGTTCTCTTTTTTGCGTCTGGCCACCACGTCGCGTTTGGTGGATGTTTTGCAGCGGCCTTTGCAGTAGTGCAGATCTTCATACAGATGATCGATCAGACGTCTGATTTCGGTGTGGCTGCACTCTTCGGAGGTGGCAAAAAGTTTTATTTCGATATTGTCGATGAAACTGTGGTCGAACTCCTCTAAAAACTTCCCAAGAATCTGCTCGATATCGCCTCTTCGCGGTACCAGCAGCAAAAAGTCTCCCGCACGGATCCGCCCGATGGGCACATGTCCAAAAAAGTGGGCGAAATAATCATCCACAAGATATGCGAACTTCCTAAGCACCTTGTCACCGTTTTCTATGCCGTAGCGTTCATTAATCTCTTTGATGTTATCGACGCTTATCAGCACTAAAACGTGGCGGTCCGGTTTGCAATGCCGAGATAGAAAAGATTCGAAGAAGTGGCGGTCGAAGGTATCGGTGATATCGTCGAGAATCTCCTCGCGCGAAGAGGAAAATATCATAAAGAAGATAAAGTATACCGAAGCGAAGAGTCCAGCAGCGAGGATCGCTGCGTTGTAGAGCATGGAGCGGTGCTCGCTCAGAGTCGCATAACCCAAAAGCAGTATCAAAAGCGCTACGGGCACCGCAGTGCGCAGCGCTAACAGGAATTTGCGTTTGCGATCTTGCTGGAGTGAAAACACTTACACATCCAGATGTTTCACATCTTTTGCATGCTCTTCGATGTATTTCTTGCGCGGCTCCACCTCATCACCCATGAAGAGGCTGAATATTTCACTGGCCTCTTCTGCGTTTTCGACGGTGATACGCAGCAGTCTTCTATTGTCGGGATCCATTGTGGTCTCCCACAGCTGCTCGGGATTCATCTCCCCAAGCCCTTTGTAGCGCTGGATGTAGGCACCCTTCTTGGCATTTTTCTCCACCTCTTCGAGGACTTCCAAAAGATCTTGGTCTCTCAGCTCTTCAGGGATGCGCTCTTCGATCTTTTCATAGATGTAGACCGCTTCCACGTAGTAGGGATTGGTAAAGAGCTCGTCGTCGATGAGGATCTCCTCGAGACCGTCTTCGGTCTGCACATACAGATGCAGCACCTCGTCGGTGATCTGCTTGTTGAGGATGTTGTAGCCTTTGGAGTCGAGAAATTTCTTGATCTCTTCGTAGAGCGCCTGGTTATCCAGCGCTGCCAGATCGCGATTTTCGATGAGGTAGCGCACCACTTCGATGAGGGCGTAGCGCTTTTCGAGGTCTTTGAGGATCATACGATAGTGGGCCACCATTTTGAGAAAATCTATCAAGTCATAGCGGCCGATATTGACGCGATCCAAGAGCACATCCACACCGTTTTCGATGAGAAATCTATTGAGCTCGTGATCATCTTTGAGATAGACCTCTTTTTTCCCTTTTTTGTAGCGATACAGAGGCGGCTGGGCGAGATAGAGGTAGCCTTTTTCCACGATGGGTTTGAGAAAACGGAAGAAAAAGGTCAAAAGTAGTGTCTGGATGTGGCTACCGTCCACGTCGGCATCGGTCATGATGATGATCTTGTGGTAGCGTAGCTTGTTTTCGTCAAACTCCTCGCCGATACCGCAGCCAAGAGCCGTGATAATATTTTTGATCTCTTCTGATTTGAGTATCTTATCCAGACGCGCCTTTTCGACGTTGAGGATCTTACCTTTGAGCGGCAAGATCGCCTGGAAGACACGGTCGCGCCCCTGCTTGGCGCTTCCGCCCGCACTGTCACCCTCGACCAAAAAGAGCTCGCTGATAGCCGGATCTTTGCTCTGGCAGTCTGCTAATTTGCCAGGCAGTGTGCCCACGCTGAGGCTATCTTTGCGGCGTACGAGCTCTCGCGCTTTTTTGGCAGCTTCACGTCCTCTGGCGGCTGCCAGAGCCTTTTGCATGATCGCTTTGGCATCGATGGGGTTTTCCTCGAAATATTTCGTCAGCTTCTCGTAGGTGAGCTTTTGGACTATCGGACGCACATACGAAGAACCCAGCTTTCCTTTGGTCTGACCCTCGAACTGGGGTTCGGGAACCTTTACGCTCACTACCGCTACGAGCCCTTCACGCACATCCTCACCGGTGATTTTGACGTTACGTTCACGCTGGTTGGCGTTTTGGGCGATGTAGTTGGAGATTGCGCGCGTGAGTCCTGCACGAAAACCGCTTTCGTGGGTACCCCCTTCAGGTGTGCGGATGTTGTTGACGAAGCTCAGGAGTTTTTCATCGAAGCCGTCATTGTAGAGCAGTGCGATATCCACTTCCACATCTTCTACGCGATCGTGCATTGCGATGGTTTTGGTCAAAGCCTGCTTGGTGTTGAGATCCTCGACGAACTGATTGAGACCCCCCTCGTAATGGTAGATCTCTTTTTTGCCGATACGCTCATCGGTAAATTTGATAGTGATTTGGGGGTTGAGGTAGGCCAGCTCGCGAAAGCGCTTGGCGAGAATATCGAACTTGAACTCCGTGGTCTCAAAGATCTCATCATCTGGCCAAAATTCGATAGTCGTACCGGTACGGTTGGTATCGCCTATGGCCACGAGATCGGTGATGGGCACTCCGCGTTTGAACTCCTGGCGCCAGATTTTGCCGTCACGCTTGATGGTCATGATGAGCTTTTTCGACAGCGCATTGACCACACTCACGCCCACACCGTGCAGACCGCCGCTCACTTTATAGGCGCTATCGCCACCAAATTTTCCACCCGCGTGCAAAACAGTCAAAACTACCGTCGCAGCAGGGATCTTCTCGGTGGGGTGGATATCGACAGGGATGCCCCGTCCGTTGTCGCTGATGCGTGCGCTGCCATCTTTCGTGAGAGTTACATCGATTTTGTCGCAATAGCCTGCCATCGCTTCGTCGATGGCGTTGTCCACCACTTCGTAGATGAGGTGGTGCAGACCTTTGATACTGGTATCGCCGATATACATCCCGGGGCGTTTGCGAACCGCTTCGAGCCCCTTGAGGACTTTGATCTTTTCGGCACCGTATTGACTCTGATTCATTGATTACCTTCCTTAGATGACGATGGGCATGACGATAGTTGTGAAGTTTTCACTTGTGAGGACGAATGGAAGTTCGGCTTCGTTGATGCCCATTTCGAAGCTGTTTGTTTCGATATTGTTGAGAAAATCGAGAATGTAGCGACTATTGACGGCCATGACGAATTTCTCTTCAAAAGGTGTGGCCACTTCCAACTCTGTTTGTGCTTCGATGTTTTCTTGGGAAAGGCTTTTGAATATGATGCGATCTTTTAAGAATGTAAGCTTAATTTCATTGGAGACTATGGTGATCTGTTTGATCGCTTCCACCATCTTGTCTTTGGGAAGTGCGAGTTTGTAGTTGAGAGATTTGGGAATGATGCGTTCGTAGTCGGGAAATTTCCCGTTGATCAGTTTGGTAAAAAAGAGATAGCTGCCGCTTTTGATGATGAGATATGTTTCGTCATAATACATGGAGATGTCGTCGAAGAAGAGCTTTTGGATTTCGATGATCGCTTTTTTGGGGATAATGAGATTGAAACTCTTTTCCATGGTTTGTTCGAGGGTCACAATAGCGAGGCGTCTGGTATCCGTGGCCACGAAGTTGATTTTGTCTTCCTTGATATCGATGAGTGCACCGTTGAGTTCGAATTTTGGGTTGTTGGTGTCAATGGCCGGGGTGATCTTTTTGAGTGAGGAGATGAACTCTCCCGCTTTGATGTCGATTTGAGGAAGTGCATCGATAGCGGGAAATTTCGGGTATTCGTTGGCATCGAACATAGGGAGTTTGAACTTGGAGTGACTCTGTGTGATCTGAAGCGTGTCATCGAGTGTAGAGAGTGTGACTTCTCCCTCTTTGAGAATGCGGATGATATCGAGAAGTTTCTTTCCGTTCGCCGTGGCGTTGCCGGGATTGATTACTTTGACATCGGTGATAGTGGTTTTGAGTCCTGTTTCATAGTCTGTCGCTTTGATGAGGAGTTCATTCTCGCTCGCTTCGAGGTAAACGTGGGAAGTGATTTGGCTCAGATCCTTCTTTTCCAAAAATGGTTGCATCTGTGCGAGGACCTGTTCGAGGAGGGATTTGTTGATCTCTATCTTCATGACGATCTCCGTTTAAGGGATTTCTTATATTTTATTCTTATTTGCGTTAAATTTTCCTTTATATTATTATATTTTTAGATAGTAAGAGTAGTACTTTGGTGTGAAAGGGTGAAAAATAGTGCGCGAAATTGTAAAAAACGCGCGAAAATCTACAAATTTTTATTCACTGCTGCTCTCTACGCTGTGACGAATTTTGTTGGCCAGTTCGTCGATTTTGAGGCGAAAATTTTCATCCTCTTCAATCATCTCCTTGACTTTCTTCATGGCGTGGCTCACAGATGTGTGGTCCTTCATGCCGAAAAACTGTGCGAGCTGGGGCATGGAGTTGGGGGTGAGGGTACGTGCGAGGTAGATGACGATGCGTCTGGCACTCACTATCTGACGGTTGCGTGATTTGCTCTTGATTTCGCTTGGTTTGACGTTGAGCTCTGCCGCCACCACATCCACGATATCTTTGAGAGTGATATTCTTTTGCTCTTCGCGCTTTTGCTCGCTAAGCACGTTTTTGGCCAGCTCCATAGTGATTTGTTGATTAACCAGAGTCGAGTAGGCGTTGAGTTTGAGGATGATCCCTTCGATCTCACGGATATTGCTGTTCATATTGGCAGCCAGATAGTTGACGATCTCATCACCCAGATGGATACCGTTGAGCTCGCACTTTTTCTTGATGATAGCGATTTTAGTCTCGAGTTCGGGTGGCTGGATATCGGCGATGAGTCCCCACTCGAAGCGACTCTTGAGGCGCTCTTCGAGACCCGCGATTTTTTTAGGCGGTTTGTCGCTGGTAAGGACGATCTGCTTTTGTTCGTTGTGGAGCTCGTTGAAGGTGTGGAAGAACTCCTCTTGGGTACGCTCCTTGCCACTGAGAAACTGCACGTCGTCGATGAGCAAGATATCGCAACTGCGATACTTTTCACGAAACTTTTCTATGGTTTTGTTGCGCAGATGGTAGGTAAAATCGTTCATGAACTGTTCGATAGTGGCGTAGATGATAGTCTTGTCTTTGAGATTGTAGTTGCCAATGGCGTGCAGCAGGTGTGTTTTTCCCAGTCCCACACCACCGTAGATGAAGAGAGGGTTGTAGTGGCGTCCCGGTTTCTCGGCCACGCTCATGGCCGCCGTGTAGGCGAACTGGTTGGAGCTTCCCACCACGAAGTTTTCGAAGGTATAGGTGGGGTTGATCTTGGTGCTCGTCGAAGAGGGTGTTGGCTCTGCATGTTTTTTGGAAGTTCTTCGTTTTGGTCTATCTTTTTGGACGTTGATAACCACTTCTGTGTCGATACCGGTTTCGAGTGCGAAGAGTTTGGCTATCTGTTTTGCATACTTTGTCTTCACCCAGTTTGCGATGAAGGGATTGGGTGCCAAGTAGACGGCATAGTCGACTTTGGAGGCCTTTTCATCAAATTCGAGATTTTTGATATAGCGCTCATACTCCTGTTTGGGAATCTCTTCGCCAAGCATCTGCAAAATTTTTTCGCCCAACACGTTGCACCTCGATGTGAAAATTCAGTTTCATATTATGTGAATAATTTTTCTAATTGTAGCCAAACCAGCCTGAAATTTGGTTACAATACTAAAAAAGAGCAGTTGTTCACAGTGTGAAAAATATGTGAAAGTTTCGTGAAACATTAATTTCTCGCCTACCGAATTTTGGGCGTTGTAAAAATGTTGCAAATATGTGAAAAAAAGGTTTGGACTTGCATATTTTGGGGATCGATCCGGGTTCGCGCAATCTCGGCTATGCCATCGTGAAACATGAAAAAAATAGTCTCACTCTCATCGAAGCGGGACTTATCAAAATCAAGCCCGAAGGCTTTCAGTATCAGCTGGCGCAGATGATAGAGGGCATCGACATGGTGTTCGAGAATTTCACTATCGATGAGGTGGCGATGGAGGATATCTTCTATGCCTACAATCCCCAGACAGTCTTGAAACTGGCGCAGTTTCGTGGAGCCATAGCTTTGCGTATCATCCAACAGCACGGCAATTTTGCCGAGTACACCCCTTTGCAGGTCAAAAAGGCGCTTACGGGCAATGGTAAAGCGGCTAAAGAACAAGTAGCTTTTATGGTCAAGCGCCTTTTAGGTATCAAAAGAGAGATAAAACCCCTCGATATCACCGATGCGATGGCCGTGGCCATCACCCATACCCAGCGTCTGCGCCTTCGCGGTTGATGTAGGGCTCGTAGAGGTATTTATGATCTTGGGGAAGCGCATCGAAGATGGCGTAGGCGAGCTTGCGGATTTCCCATAGTGCTGATTTGGAGCTGCGAAGAGCCAGGAAGTTTTGGAGGCTGCGTGCGTTGATGGTCCAGGTGAGCTCGGTTTTGTAGCACTCAGGCAAGCAGTATTTGGCGATGTCGTTGGAGATGCCTGCTTTGAGTACTTTTTGCAGTTCGTTGAGGGCCTTGATACTGGCGCGATCCACCATCTCGTTGCCGGTAAGGACGATGTAGCGGCTCGCCTCTTCGAAATCCTCTTGGCCAAAAGGCTCGGCGTTTTTAAGCTCTTTGAGTGTGTAGCGCGTGCTTTTGACAGATAGGCTCGCCATACGGTGACGCGCCAGCTCTTGGAGTAGGGCACGGCTGATGCCTTGGATGTAGAAAGTGTAGACCAGATGCTCGAGAGTTGAAGCGTGTTTGTACTTGTTTCCCACGCGATCGATCAGTTCTTGGTCTTTGGGGCCTCCCCCGTCGCTTTTATCGAAACTCTGCCAACAGGTGCGAATGGCGTGCGCCGCTACGGGCAGGGGAGTGTGGTGCAAGAGCGTCACCTTCATCATGAGCCTTTTGGTATAATCAAAGTAGCCCTATTATAGCAAAAGGTACTCTATGACGGCCAGATACATTCCTCGCTACACCTATGAAGACTACAAGCAGTGGGAGGGTGATTGGGAGCTGATCGACGGTATCCCCATAGCGATGGCTCCCAGTCCCGTGAGTGAGCATCAACTCATTTTAGTAGAGATTGCCAAAGAGCTCTCTTTGGCTTTGGAGAACTGTGAAGAGTGTTTTGTGGTAGCCGAAGAGGATTGGATCGTCGATAACGAGACGGTGGTGCGTCCCGATATCAGTGTGGTGTGCGGCAAACTCGAAGACTTTATCCGCAAACCTCCCTACTTGATCGTCGAGATAGTTTCTCCTTCGAGCGCCCATAAAGATGAGAGAGTGAAATTTTCGCTCTATGAAGAGGAGAAGGTGGAGTACTACGTTTTGGTCTATCCCAAAGAGTGCAAAGCGAGGATTTTTCGACTTAAAAGTGGTAAATACGACAAAGTGGGGGATTTTATCGAAGAGGTTGCCAAACTTGAAGGAGAGTGTCCCATCACCATCGATTTTGCCAAAGTGTGCAAAAAGCTCAAAAGGCTGCGCGAGCGATGAAGTGTACCCAGCGTTTCCACCCCAGCATCGACGATTTTCGCTCCTCTTTTTATCGCGATCGCGACCGTATCATCCACTCCTCTTCCTTTCGCAGGCTCGAATACAAAACCCAGGTCTTCATCAATTACGTAGGCGACTACTTTCGCACGCGTCTGACCCACTCCCTGGAGGTAGCGCAGATTTCACGCACCATCGCCAGAGAACTTGGCCTCAGCGAACCATTGGCCGAAGCGATCGCTCTAGCACACGATCTTGGCCACACCCCTTTTGGTCATGTGGGTGGCGACGAGCTCGATCGCCTCATCAAAGATGGGTATAGCAAAAACGGCTTCGAGCACAATTTCCAGTCCTTTAGAGTGGTTACGAAGCTTGAAAAACGCTACAAAGATTTCGATGGGCTCAATCTCACATTCGCCACCTTGGAGGGAATCCTCAAGCATTCATTCCCCTATAAAAAGAGTTTTTTAGGTAGCTGGTACGATGAGGTCTTCAAGCTCGATCGCCATCCGAGCTTAGAGGCCATGATCGTGGACAAAGCCGATGAGATCGCCTACATCAGTGCAGATATCGACGATGGGATCAAGTATGGGCTGATAGGTTTTGAGACGATCGAAAAGAATGAACTGGTCCAAGAGGTGATGCAAAAGTGCGAAGAGGAAGGGTATACAAGAGGTGACAAGCTCTTTCGCTATCGCTTCACCTCGCTGCTTATTGCTAAAATGGTGATCTCTCTCATCGAAGCTTCTAGACCGCATATCCCAAAAAGCGACAGGGTGCTTTGCGCCACTATACCGGCTGATGAGCCACTTCCGATACGCTACGACACGGAGCTTGCGACGCAGATCAAAATGCTCAAAAAGATCCTCTTTACTAAGCTCTATCGCCATCCGCAAATTTTACGCAAGATGCACGCGGGCAAGCAGTGTATCAAGGGGCTCTATAGCGCACTCACCCAAGATCCGCGCCTCATGCCCGATGAATATTACACTCGCACCGTAACAGAGCCTGCCTACCGCGTGGCAGCCGATTTCATCGCCGGCATGAGCGATCGATACGCCATGAGGCTCTATCATGAGCTCTATGGGATAACATTATAGATTGTGCAGCTGCAAAAGCCTCTCGCGCAGCTCCTCTACGCTGTTTATAGCATCTTCGTAGCGCTGCCAGCCCCAGTTGACTTTGATAAATCCGATGCCGGCGTTTTTGGCCGCTTCCTCGTCGGTCTTGCCGTCGCCTATGAGGATGATTTCATCCTTTTTGCAGCCAAAAAAGGCGATGATCTTTTCGATCATATCGGGTGCCGGTTTGGGATGGGATACCTCATCGCCGCAGACGATAATATCGAAGAAGTGTTCGATGTGGAGGTGGCGCAAAATGAGCTGGGCGCTTTCGCGGTAGGCGTTGGTAGCCAGCGCTAAGCCAAAGTAGGGACGTATCTCTTCTAATAGCTCGCGAACACCGGTATAGAGCACCGTTTGGGTGGTGTGGTTTTTGGCGTAGTACTCGCGAAACCACTGCACGTGTTCGGGACGGTACTCCTCCACACCGTAAAAAAATTTGGGACGATGGATGGAGGTGTCGTTGACGGCCTCTAAAATAACACGGCTCTCCATAGGCGGCAAGCCAAGTTTGGAGCGCACATAGTTGATGGAGTTGGCGATAATGGCGGAACTGTCGATCAGCGTGCCGTCCATATCGAAGATGAGATTTTTGATCATTACTGCCCTTAATCGCATATTTTGTAAAAAGGTTGTAAAATAAGAGCTATATTACACAAAAGAGGAACTGAATGCAAAAAATAAGAAATATCGCGGTGATCGCACACGTCGACCACGGTAAAACCACGCTCGTGGACGAACTGCTCAAACAATCTGGTACCATCGAAGCGCATAAAGAGCTGGCCGAGCGCGCTATGGATAGCAACGAGCTCGAGCGCGAACGAGGTATTACGATCCTATCGAAAAACACAGCCATTCGCTATGGAGAATTCAAGATCAATATCATCGACACCCCCGGCCACGCCGACTTTGGCGGCGAAGTAGAGCGGGTGCTCAAGATGGTGGATGGCGTTTTACTGCTCGTAGATGCCCAAGAGGGCGTCATGCCCCAGACCAAATTCGTGGTCAAAAAGGCGATCGGTCTGGGACTCAAACCGATCGTGGTGATCAACAAGATCGACAAGCCCTCAGCCGAGCCAGAGCGGGTGGTGGATGAGATTTTCGATCTTTTCGTAGCGATGGATGCCAGCGAAGAGCAGCTGGACTTCCCTGTGCTCTATGCAGCCGCTAGAGATGGCTATGCGAAGTGGAATCTCGAGGATGAAAACAAAGACCTCACGCCACTCTTTGAAGCGATCATCGAGCATGTGCCAGCACCTACTGGCAGTGCCGACAATCCTGCGCAGATCCAGGTCTTTACCCTCGATTATGACAACTACGTGGGGCGCATCGGGATCGCTCGCATCTTCAACGGCCGCATCAAAAGAGGCGACGAGTTGCTGCTCATCAAGGCTGACGGTGAAGAAAAAAAGGGGCGCATCACCAAGCTCATCGGCTTTTTGGGCCTCAACCGCCTCGAGATCGAAGAGGCCGAAGCTGGCGATATCGTGGCGATCGCAGGTTTCGAGGACATCGATGTGGGCGATAGCATCGTCGACCCTGCTCATCCCGTGCCTCTCGATCCACTCCATATCGAAGAGCCCACACTCAGCGTCTACTTCAGTGTCAACGACTCGCCCCTGGCCGGGACAGAGGGCAAGCACGTGACTTCCAACAAGCTCAAGGACCGCCTCTTCAAAGAGATGGAGACCAACATCGCCATGCGCGTCGAAGAGGTGGGCGAAGGGCGCTTCAAAGTGAGTGGGCGCGGCGAGCTGCAGATCACGATCCTCGCTGAAAACATGCGCCGCGAGGGGTATGAATTTAGCCTTTCGCGTCCAGAGGTGATCATCAAGGAAGAAAACGGTGTGCGGCTCGAGCCCTTCGAGCTTTTGGTGATCGACGTACCGGAAGACTACAGCGGAACGGTCATCGACAAACTGGGACGCCGCCGTGCCGTAATGAGCTCCATGGTACCGATGGATGAAGGGCATGTGCGCATCGAGTTCGAGATCCCGGCACGTGGGCTCATCGGTTTTCGCAGCGAATTTCTCACAGACACCAAGGGTGAGGGGGTGATGAACCACTCCTTTCTCGATTTTCGCCCCTTCGTAGGAGAGGTGGAGCATCGCAAAAACGGTGCGCTCATATCCATGGAAAACGGCAAGGCCCTCGCCTATGCGCTTTTTAATCTCCAAGAGCGAGGCGTGCTCTTCATCGAGCCCGGCACCGAGGTGTATGTGGGGATGATCATCGGCGAGCATAGTCGTCCCAACGATTTAGAGGTCAACCCCATCAAAGGCAAGAACCTCACCAACGTGCGCGCTGCCGGCAGCGACGAGGCTATCAAACTCACACCGCCGCGCAAGATGACGCTCGAGCGTGCACTGGAGTGGATCGAAGAGGATGAACTCGTAGAAGTCACACCCAAATCGATTCGCCTGCGCAAGCGCTACCTCGATCCCCACGTGCGCAAGCGTATGGCCAAGCAGAAGAAAGGATAAGCTATGAACAAGCTCGCACAAATTCGCTCCATCGTCCAGGAAGCGAGAGAGCTCATCGAAGAGTTTCGCACCGATGCTGTGGCCGCTATCGAAGAGTACAACGCCAATCTCGCTAGCCTCACCACGCTTCAAGAGTCCATCGCTTTGACGGATGTGCCGCGTATCAAGGAAAATCTCAACGCTTTTACTGGACTCTCTGAGCAAATGTTTACGCCTATCATCGAATGTGAAGATCCCGACAATCTCTTAGTTTCTGCCGATGCTTTGGAGTCTTTCGAGGTGGTCGAGCCCAGACGCGGTGCGATCGCGGCGAAACTGTGGGGCGTGCTCGCAGCCATCGTGCTCTTCGTACTCCTTGGCATTGTGGGAGCTATCTTGCAGCACCTTACGCTCGATCCCTCCCAGATGGATGCGAAGCAGCTGCTGCAAAGCTACGCATTCTACAAGCAATTCTTGCCCGGTATGAATGCAAGTCCCTATATCGGTGTAGCGATGGCGGCTTTGGTGAGTATCCTCTTTGGCATCTTGGTAAGCTGGGCGCTGCTGCACAAAGCGGCTGCGGCCAATCTCGCCCAAGCCAAAGCGCTTTTTGATGCGGCCAAGGAGTATGTGGAAACCAATCGTCCGCGCGTTGAGCATCTCAAAACTCTCGCAGCCTTTTTGGCCGAGGCCAAGAAAAATCTCGAAGGTCTCAAGATTCTTGGCGAAGAGTATGAAGCGCGTGCTAAACGCATCCGCTTTTTCGAAGGCAACGATGCTGCGGCTCTTTCTGAGCGCTCGCGCAAAGAGCTTGCAAGACTCCAAAAGCTCTTCGATAAACTCGATGCCCTTTCGCAAGTGCAGCTATGCAAAAGCGATGAAGATGTAGCACAAGCCGTGCGCGAACTTTTCGAGGAGGCCGGCAAACTGGTAGAAGAGACCAAGGAGGAGATCTATCGTGGATAGATTTGCCCTAGCAATGCAGCACCGCTACGCCTGCAAGGCTTTCGATCCGGCCAGGAAGCTCAGCGACCAGGAGTTTGCAAAGATTTTGGAGTATGGGAGACTCAGCCCCAGCTCCTTTGGGATGGAGCCGTGGCGCTTCATCGTCGTAACTGGCCAAGAGACCAAAGAAGCGCTGCGGCCCCTATGCTGGAACCAAAAGCAGATCACCACCTGTAGCCATCTACTCATCATCGTAGCAGACAGCGGCGTGGTGCAAGATGAGAGCTATATCCAAGCGATGTTCGCACGCCGTGGCCTCCCAGCCGATGCCACGGCTGCCTATATCGAACGCTACAAGAGCTTCTTGGCCCAGCAAGATGTAGCGTGCTGGGTGCAAAAGCAGTGCTACATCGCCGCTGCCAATATGATGACGGGCGCGGCGCATCATGGGATAGATAGCTGTCCGATCGAGGGTTTCGAAAAGGAGAAGGTAGAAGCCTTTTTTGCGCTTGCGCCTCATCAAAAGGTGGCGCTCCTCATCGCTTTTGGCTACTGTGCGATGGAGCGGCCCCAAAAACGGCGCTTGGATCTTGAAAAACTCATCATCCAAAGGAGGTAACGATGGAAGAAAAAGTCCTCGAAGTGCTCCAAAAGAGCGACAAACCTTTGAAGTCCGGCGAAATCGCCGAGATGCTGGGCGTGGATAAAAAAGAGGTGGACAAAGCCATCAAGAAACTCAAAGCCGAAGGCAAGATCGATTCACCTAAACGCTGCTACTACGCACCCAAAGTTTAATCCGCTTTGGCTATGAAGAGATATGCCAACGCCGCGACGGCGGCGGCATACAAGAAGAGATACTCTCCATAAAAGAGTCCCGCCAAGATACTTCCCACAAATCCTCCCAGCCCAAAAGAGATGCCGCCAAAAAACTGCTGCGCTAATTTTTTATTGGCATAGATCTCGAAAAGATAGGCGATGGCAGCGGAGTAGTAGAGTGCGAAGCTAAAGGCGTGCAGTGATTGGGCCAGATAGAGGATAGGGAGATTCGTGGGGAAAAACTGCACCAAAAGCCAGCGAAAGATGGTGACAAAGGTGGAGAATTTGATGAGAGTTAGGAGATTTCGTCGCATGAGGGGCGCTTGGAAGTAGAGCATCACGATTTCACAAATGACACCAAAGGTCCAAAGATAGCTGATGGTGGTGTAATCTAACCCGTGCTCACTCTCATAGATGGTGAAAAAATTGTAAAATGGTCCGAAGCTTACTTGCATCAAAAAGATGCTTACCCACAGCTTCCAGTGTGATAGAAGAGAAAAGCCGCCGTTCTGGTGCGATTGCTGCGATTTTTGCTCGTAGCGTACCAACCATATACCCACAAGCGCCGTAGCGAGGATGGTGAAAAAGAGAAAATGGAGTGCGTTTGAGGTGTCGCCCATCAAGCGTGCAAGCAGGAGTGCTACGAGGATAAAACCGATGCTTCCCCATAGCCTCGCCCTGCCGTATCGCTCTTTTCCGATGGTCTGCAGTGCTATGGTTTCTGCGTAGGGGAGGATGAGTGCAAAAGCGATGCCAAGCATGATGTTAGGAAGCAAAAAGAGCCAAAAGTCGTGAATAGTGAGATAAAAGAGCACGCCGGCAACGAGGCTGAGCCCCAGTGCGGCGAGATAGACTTTGGCGCTGAGGCTGAAGCGGCGCAAAAAGAAAAAGGGAGCGATAAAGCGCATCAAGGGGCTCATGGCAAAAACCACGCCTATTTGGAAACTACTATATCCCGTAAGCTCCAACACTTTTGGCATATAGATTACATAGACGCCGATGATAGCGAAGAAAAAGAAGTAAAAGGCGCTCAGCAGCCAAAAAAGTCTACGACTCATGGCGTATCAGCATCGTCCAAGAGGCGATATCGTGGAAGGTTTGGCGATCTTTGCGAAAAAGTGCTATGAGAATGCCAAGAAGCGAAAAGATCGATATAGGCATTAGAATGTAGCGAAGGAGCGCTTGGAAAAAATTGATGGACTTTGTGGGATCGCCATAGCGCGTAATTTTGATATCGTAGGCTTTCATTCCCGGTGTCTGGCCTTTGCGCCACCACAGCAGCGTGACGATAAGCATATGCGGGATGAGGATATAGAGCCACCCTTCACCCATATGTGCGCGAAAGGCCTCGCGCGAGCCCATCACAAGGTAGATGACGATATAAAATATCGGCATCGTGATCATAAAGGTATCGGTGAGGAAGGCTTTGAGACGATCGGCTATGGGAGCCGGTGTGAAGGATGGCGCCTGGGGTTTCGTGGTAGAGGGAACTTTTCCCTGTTTGATATGGCGCCATCTGGCCATCAGTTTCCTCTGCTGCCGGGTTTCACCGGTGTGCTGCCCGCTTCGCAGAGGGGACACTCGGTAGGTTCGTAGATAGGGAAGTCGAAATCTGCCAGTGCGAAGAAGGGTTTGTCGGCTGGGAGCTTGCATTCTGGTTTACGCTCTGTTTTGCCACCCTCTCTTTGGCACACACCACGATTGGCAAGAGCGGCGAAGCCTACCACCTCGCCACCGCGATTTTCTATCTCGCGTGCCGCTTCC
Source organism: Campylobacterales bacterium (assembly GCA_027024145.1). Taxonomy (GTDB): domain Bacteria; phylum Campylobacterota; class Campylobacteria; order Campylobacterales; family Nitratiruptoraceae; genus Nitratiruptor. The sequence continues at coordinate 3,081 of JALVTF010000028.1, read as the reverse complement.
ATGGCGCTGCCACCTGTGGTGATGATATCTTCGCAGATAAGCACCTTCTCGCCAGGCTCCACGCTAAAGCCGCGGCGCAGCGTCATTGCACCGTTTTTGCGCTCAGTAAAAATGAAGCGCACCCCCAGAGCCCTGGCCAGCTCGTAGCCTGCCAGTAGTCCCCCGATAGCCGGCGAGCAGACGGTATCTATCGCAAGGCCGCTCGCTTTGATCTGCTTGGCCAGCTCCGTAGCAAGCTGCTCGGCTACTTTGGGGTCTTCCAAGACTTTGGCGCTTTGCAGATAATTGGGACTGTGCTTGCCGCTGGAGAGCAAGAAATGCCCCTCCAAAAGCGCGCCACTCTCTTTGTAGATTTTTTCGATATCGAGCATCCAATACCTTTTCTTACTTCGTTGCAAAGATAAACAGTTTGCTTGCAAGCTTTCGGCTGGTAACCAAAAACTTGCTTCTCTTCGCTCAGCTTCGTTTTCTTCGAGGTAACCCAGCTGCTCGTATGCTTATTGCGAAATTCTTGATTTCGGATTCGCATATACTCGCAGCTTTCCGCTCAGACACGCAAGCAAAGCAGTTTGCTTGCCGAGACTCCGGCTGGTCTTCGCTACACCTTCATAATCTCTTGCTCTTTTTGCTTGACCAGCTCGTCTACTTTTTTGACGAATTCGTCCGTAATTTTTTGTACCTCTTCAAGACCCTTTTTCTCTTCGTCTTCTGTGATGAGTTTTTCCTTGAAGAACTTTTTGATCTTGTCGTTGGCGTCACGGCGGACGTTGCGGATGGCGATTTTGGCCTTTTCGCCGAACTGCTTGGCCTTTTTGGCTTCTGCTTCGCGCTGCTCCACAGTCATCGGAGGGAAGAAGAGTTTGATCTGCTCGCCGTCGTTGTTGGGGTTGACGCCGATATTGGCCTCTTGGATGGCGCGCTCTATCTCATCGAGAAGGCTCTTGTCCCAAGGAGAGATGACGATGGTGGTAGCGTCTGCAGCCACCACGCTGGCAGCCTGGTTGAGTGGTGTTGGTGTGCCGTAGTAGTCCACCTTGATACCTTCTACCACGGCCGTGGTGACGCGCCCCGTGCGCAACGTATTGAAATCTTTCTTGAGCACTTCGAGGCTCTTTTGCATATGATCACGTGCGTAGTCGTATACTTCGCTCAGTTCCATTGTCGCTCCTTCATTGACGAATTTTAGTGTGTTGCAGGTGCAGGTGCTTGCGGTACAGACTCTTTTGGCTGCGTAGGTACGCTGGGGATGGGTGAGTTTTTTTCGACTTTGACTTTTTCGACGACGGAGTTGTTGAAAGTTTTGTTATACAGATACCCGAGTAAGATCGTATTGAGCACGAAAACCGTCGCCAAAAAGAATGTCAATCGTGCCAAAAACCCTTGCGGCCCCTTCGCCCCAAAGACCGATTCGTTGCTACCGCTATAGGCTCCAAGCCCGATAGAAGAGCTTTTTTGTAGTAAAATTACGATAGTAAGAATCACCGCCAAGATGATTTGTACGATAAAAAGGATTTTCGTCATCCCTGTCCTTTACGATTTTTGCCCAATTATACCCAAAATGAGGTAAAACGCTATTGAATCATATCAAAGAATTTGAAAGATTTGCCCACGAGTATCAAAACTACAAAATCATCCAGAGCCGTGTGGCCCAGCATCTGGTACGAAATACCCCTTTTCGCGGGAGATCTCTTCTCGATATCGGAGCCGGGAGCGGCGAGGTCTATCGCAATATCGACTGGGGGTTTGATCGCTTCGTAGCCCTCGACTCTTCACAAAAGATGCTGGCTTTGCATCCTGTGTCGAAGGTGCGCAAAATCGTGTGCGATTTCGATGATGCGCGATGCTGGCAAAAGCTTGGGAGCGACTCTTTCGACCTCGCTTTTTCCGCTTCTGCGCTGCAGTGGAGCAAAAATCTCGAAAAAGCGTTTTTCCATATCGCTAAAACAGCTCCTTTTGGGGCCTTTGCTCTCTTTACATCCGATACTTTCGCTACGATCCACGAAATCCTCGGTCTCTCTTCGCCCATCTATGATAAAGAAGAGATACTCGCTTTCGCTTCACGTCACTTTATGGTAGACTATGAATTGCGCCGGTATCGTCTTTTTTTTGAAGATACCAAGCAGATGTTTACCTACATCAAAAGAAGCGGTGTCAGTAGCGGTCGCAAGCGAGCTTCTGTAGCGCAATTACGGCGCCTTTTGCAGACCTATCCGCATCCTTATCTCGAGTTTGAAGTGGTGTTTCTATGGGTAAAAAGTCGCTATTTTTGATCTTGCCGATGTTGCTTGCAGCGGGGAGTCTGAGCTGCGCTATCCAAAACGAAAAGATCATATGCACCTATTTTATCGACAGATCCGATAATAGCAATGGACTCCACGTGCGGTTTCACTGGATCTCTCCCAGCGGCAAAGATGATCGCATCAAGACTTTCTATGTCCCACCCTTTTACGGTTCGGTCTATGACTATCGCTTCTTGCCGTGGCGCGAAAAAGGCACATGGAAAGTGGTCGTCGAAGTCAACGAGACCAACGCCACCGCCTCGACTACCTTCGATATCAACGCTTCCGATGAAAGCTTCTTCGAAGATTAGAGCACTTTTTCTATATCGTAGAGTTCGTAGCGGATTGTTTTGAAAAGCGCACTTGCTTTTGGGTCTATAAGTTTAAGAGCCTCTTCGAGGACACGTGCGGACTCTTGTGCACGTTTGATATTGGCGCGCTTGAGGCTTGTGATGTCGGTGCGCCTCATTTCCGAAGAGGTGGAGCGCTTGAGCACGTCACCCTCGATATCACGGCACTCCAAGAGCCTCGGATCTTCGAAGCGTGCCTTGTGGCGCACCTCTTTGAGGCGTTTGGCGAGGTCGGCATTATCTTCTATGTAGCGGAGGATATCCTCCACCACGCGCACCCCTTCGCGGAGTCTGTTGAGATTGGCATCGATGAGGCGAAAGAGCCCCGCTTCCTCACTCTTCATTGCCCAAAATCCCCAAAAGTTGCAAGATGGAGACGAAGAGATTGAGCACATCGAGATAGAGGTCCACCGCCGCTTCTACGGGAGAATCGTAGTTGCCTCGGATGATGT
>JALVTF010000027.1 GCA_027024145.1 Campylobacterales bacterium | reverse complement strand
CTAGCGCTCTATCGTCCAGGCCCGATGGAGTCGGGGATGCTTGATGACTTCATCGAGCGCAAGCACGGCCGCAAAAAGGTTTACTATCCTTTCGAAGAGGTGAGTTTCGAGGAGCTGCGCGAGATCCTGGAGCCTACATACGGGATGATCGTCTACCAAGAGCAAGTAATGCAGATCGTGCAGACCATCGGGGGTTTTAGCCTCGGTGAAGCAGATATTATCCGCCGCGCCATGGGGAAAAAGAAGCGCGATTTGATGGAGGAGTACAAAAGAGAGTTTGTCAAGCGCGCCAGCGAGCGGGGGTTTGATGCCAAAAAGAGTGAAATTCTCTTTGAGCTAATCGAAAAGTTCGCAGGATATGGCTTCAACAAATCACATTCCGCAGCCTATGCGATGATCACCTTCCAAACAGCCTATCTCAAGACCTACTATCCCCAAGAATTCATGGCGGCCTTGCTCACCAGCGAACAGGACAACACCGATAAGATCGTCAAGTACGTCGATGAGGTCAAGCGTTTGGGCATCAAGCTCTTGCCACCCGATGTGAACCGCTCGGCTCTGGAGTTTAGCGCCACTACGATCGATGGAGAGGATGTGATCCTCTTTGGCTTGGGTGCTATCAAAGGGGTGGGAAAAACTGCGGTGCTGAGTATCCTGGATGCTCGCAAAGAGGGTGCCTTTAGCAGTCTCGATGATTTCTTACAAAGAATCGATCCCAACAAAGTCAACAAAAAGGTGCTCGAATCCCTCATCAAATCGGGAGCGATGGATAGTTTCGGCTATTCGCGCAGGACTTTGCTTCTCAACCTCGAGCGCATCGTCGAGACTTCCCACGAGATAGCACGTGCCAAGAAGATGGCCGAGAATTCGCTCTTTGGAGATATGGCGGAGCTCACCGACATCAAGATCGAGCTCGAAGATATGGGCGAGTATGAGCTCAAGCAGATTTTGGAGTTTGAAAAGGAGACATTGGGCTTTTATGTCTCGGGCCATCCTCTCGATCAGTTTCGCTCTGAACTCGAGCAGATCGACTATACCCTCTCGAGTGATCTGGAGAATATCGCGGATTCTTCCGAAGCGCTCTTTGTAGGAAAAGTGGAAGAGATCAAGACCAAAATCAGCAACAAGGGCAACAAGTTCGGCATCGTTACCATCATGGACTTGCACGGCAGTATCGAGATGATGCTCTTTAGCGACAAGCTCGAAGAGCTCGAGCGTATGGATCTGGAAAAACCGGTGGCATTCAAGGTCTACGTGACCAAAAACGAGAGTTTCACCCGCATTCGCTGTGACAAGATCATGAGCCTCGAAGAGGCCAAGGGCGAGAAGGTGCAAACCACGATAGAGGAGCGCTACGAAGAGCCGCTGGTGATCAAACTCGATCTCTCCCATGAAATCGCAAGGCTCGAGGAGCTCTACCATTTAGCACTCAAGCATCCGGGCAAAAAACCTCTCAAGCTGGTCATCACCTCCAAACTTCAAGAGGTGGAGATCGAATCGCAGGTTTTCGTCAATAGTGAGTTTGCCAAAGAGGCTGCGAATCTCGGTGTGCAGGTGGCCTAATTTCTCTTATAATACTCTGCAAACGAGATCTCCTTCCACGCGGTTGTCCACGATGGGTACCCCGAAGCTATCGCCATTCGACCCATCGGGCCAAAGCGTGTCAGTCAATCTGTTTGCAGAGCATTTTTGTTCCTTTATAGCTAAAATTCGAAAGAGTAGGGCTTCTTCTCCCGTTTTTTATAGGCCTCCTCTTCGCTCCACTCTTTGAAGTCTTCTAAATCAAACAGCAAGATATTGGGCTCGCGGTTTTTGAGTAGTTCGTTGGAGAAGCTGCTTTTGGAAAAGAGTGCATAGTAGCGGGGCGCAAAGCCCGCGATGGCCGCCTTTTTTTGCAGTGATGTGAGGGTCTTTTTGCAAATTTTGGAGTTTTTCCATTTGCATTCACCCACTATCACATCGCCGTCTGGTAGCTCCAGTAATAGATCGAGCTCCACTTTGCGATCCCAGTAGCTGCCGCTGCTAAGAACCTCGCAAAAACGCTCTTTGAGCAATTCATTGGAGAGCTCTTCGAAGGTGAGACTGACGAAATTGTCGAGATCTGCGAGAATAAAGTGTAGCACCTCTTCGATCTGTCCAGATAGTATCAGATCGCGTGCGGGGTAGATATAGCGGTACCAAAAGCGATAAAAGGGTTTGGTGAAGCGTACTTTGTTCTGGATTTTATAGCGGCGCAGCTCCTTTTTACGCTTCTGTTTGGGATGGACTTTGGGCGGAAGTTTTTCACGTGAGGGGATCTTTTCAAGCATTTGGGCACGAAAGAGTTCTTGGAGTGAGCGGTAGCCGCTCGTATCATTGAGAAAGCTCTTCTTGATCGCGCTATCTATTTTGCGATCTCCCGTGGCGAAGGCGGAGAGGAGATGTTCGTCTATATGCCGAAGAGACGATTCGATCGCTTCGAAGTTTGCTAAAAGTCTGCGTAGATTTTCCTCTACGGTAGCGGCGGGGTCGCAGATCTCTTCGAAGCCGCCGAAAATCGCAAAAAGCTCTATCGCGCGTTCAATGTCGCTGCGGGCGAATCGGCGATAGAATTGTACGAACCTCTCTTTGATCGTTCCCCTTTTGATGGATTTGCTATAATTATACTACATTTAAGGAACGAGTATGAAAAAGCTTTGGATATTACTCTTTTTGGCCGTATTTTCTTTTGCCAATGTAGATAGCATCGTCATAAAGAGTGCATCTGCACTCGATAGATTCATGGCACTACCCGAAGAAGAGATACCGCCCAAGCTCCTGCGCAAAGCCAAAGCCATCGCCATCATTCCTGATCTCATCCGAGGTGGTTTTATAGCAGGTGCTCGCTTCGGCAAAGGCGTGCTTTTGGTGCGCATGCCACAGGGCTGGAGCGATCCGATTTTTATCAAGCTCTACGGAGCGAGTCTGGGGTGGCAAATAGGATTGGAGAGCATAGACGTGGTGCTCATCTTTACCGATATGGCAAGTGTCCAAAAGCTTCTCAACGGCTCGCTCACCCTCGCAGCAGACGCTTCCTTGGCCGTGGGTCCCGTGGGGCGAGCCGCGAGTGTGGGGACCGATTTTAGCGCGCAGATACTTTCATATTCACGCAGTATGGGAGCATACGTGGGCGTGGCACTGGCAGGAGCGAAGTTAGAGGTGGATTACGATACGATGCTACGAGCCTACAAGTGCGATCCGACGAAAATCTATCTTATTCTTCAAGGACAGTGCCGTTACGACAATCAGTTCGTCCGTATCCTCAAAAATAAAATCAACCGCTACTCCGCATGGCACGAATAAATCGCACAAAGCCATTTCGTCCGCGATGCAAATACTGCCGCACTAACCGTCACATCGTTGCGATAGTCTATGGCCAAAAGCCGAGTGAAGAGCTTTTGCAAAAGGAGCGAAGCGGCGAGATAGTACTGCGCGGTATCGCGCGCAGCGTGGATGCTCCCAACTGGTACTGCAAAGCGTGCGGTAATGAATTTTTACGGTAGGAAAGAGAATGTGTATCGATAGATTTATTATTGTTGATTTTTCGGTTATAGATAGAGAAGCAATTTCATTTTTACAAGAGAAGTTGCCGCAAATTTTCGGTATCGAAGTGCGAAAAGTCGTTCCTGCTGCTTTGCAGCCGCAGTGGTATGATGATAAAAGAGGACAATACCGCGCGGCGATGCTTTTGCACGCTCTCATACCCTTTGCGATGCCAAACAGCATAGTCCTGGGTGTGACAGACAAAGATATTTTCGAAGATGGGCTCAATTTCGTCTTCGGTATCGCCTCGCCCGTAGCGCATGTGGCACTGATTGCTACTGCGAGACTTTCCAATGGCTTCTATGGTTTGATGGAAGATAGGAATCTTTTTTTGCGTCGTGTTCTTACCGAAGCGGATCACGAAATAGGACACGCCTTCGGGTTGGGACATTGTCCCAACCCTCATTGCGTGATGCATTTTTCCAATACCCTCGCCGATACCGATGCCAAAGGATATCGATTCTGTGAGCGATGTTGGAGCCAGATAGCGCCCAAACTCTGCCGAGGCTGATATAATACGTCAAAAAATGGAGGAGCGATGCCGATTCAAAGAGTACAAGAGGCGATAGCCGAGATCCAAAAAGGCAACATGGTCGTCATGATCGATGACGAAGACCGCGAAAACGAAGGCGATCTGGTCTATGCCGCGACTTTCAGTACGCCTGAGAAAGTCAACTTCATGGCCTCAGAGGCCAGAGGCCTCATCTGCGTAGCCCTTACACCCGAAATCGCCAAGCGCTTAGAACTCACACCCATGGTGCAAAAGAACGATTCGGCACACGAGACCGCCTTTACCGTCAGTGTGGATGCAAAAGCGGCAACGACGGGTATCTCTGCGTATGAACGCGATATGACTATCAAGCTTTTGGCCAGTCCCGTGAGCACTCCCAAGGATTTCGTACGTCCCGGCCATATCTTCCCACTCATCGCCAAAGAGGGTGGGGTGCTGGTGCGAACAGGCCATACCGAAGGATCTGTGGATCTGTGTAAATTGGCCGGTTTGCAGCCAGCAGCCGTAATATGCGAGATCATGAATCCCGACGGTACCATGGCCAGGCGCGATGCATTGGAAAAGTTTGCCAAAAAACACAATCTCAAAATCGTCTATATCTCCGATATCGTGGAGTATCGACTCCAAAACGAACTTTTGGTACGCGAGCTTGAGACCCAAGAGGTGGAGTTTTTCGGTGTGAAAGTGACGCGCAAGGATTTTCAAGACCACACGGGTGCGGTGCATACGGCTATCATCTTTTACTCCGCAAGCGGGACGGCGAACGTGAAATTCCATAACATCGTCCAAGACAGAGAGCTTCTGCTCGATGCCAAAAAGTACACCTCCTTGATACACTCCATCGACTACCTCAAAAAAAACAGCGGTGTGCTGATATTTTTGGAGAGTCAAAAAGTCAAAGACCAGACCAAAGAGTACGGCATCGGAGCGCAGATTCTCAAAACTCTGGGAGTGCAAAATATCAGGCTCCTCACTACCAAAAAAGGCAGAGAGTTCATAGGTCTTAGCGGTTTCGGGCTCGATATCGTCGATGAGATAGAGATATAAAATTTTCTTAAAACTATTGCCTTGATCCCTTTCATTGGATACAATTTGGACGCTTTTAGTATCTTATATTGAAAGGGATTTTCATGAAGAGTGTACGTTCTTTCATGGCGCTTTCGCTTGTGGCTGCATCCTTGATGGCCGGCGATATCAAAACCCATACCGAACTTTCCTATATCCAAACGGGTGGGAACACCGATACCAAATCTTTCGGTCTCGATTTTCACGGAGAAAAAGCGCTCGATCAAGTGAACAAACTGGCTCTCGATCTCCAAGCAGGCTATGCGGAAGATAGTGGAAATGAAACCAAAAACGCATGGCTGGCGGAACTGAACTACTACTATAAATTCAGCGATGTGCTTAGTTTCAACTATCTCATCGGCTACAAAGACGATAAATTTTCAGGCTACAAACATCAGTTCTACACAGGTCCGGGTGCCGAGTACATCGCGATCAACGAAAAAGAGAACAAACTCAAATTCTACGGTAACGTCCTGTATGAAAACGACAAGTACGACAGTGGAGATACGGACAATTTCACTGCCGGACGTTTGGGGCTGAACTGGGAATATCTCATCTACCAAAACCTCAAATTTGTCGAAGATGCTAACATCCGTAGCAAACTTTCCGATATGAACAACTACTTCCTCTACTCCAAATCGTCAATCTATTCAAAAATCAACAGCAATCTCTCTTTGGGAGTAAGCTACAAACTTAACTACCAAAATCAAGCTCCCGCGACAAAAAAAAAGACAGACACCACCTTCATGGTCTCTCTCGTCATCGACTGGTAAGTCTCTCCCCGGTTTATCGGGGAGAATACGCTTCTTGCTCTCCAATCCGTTTTTCTATTTACGCTACAATTTTTATAAAATAATCTAATAGTTTACAAATTTGTCGCAGATGGAGTCTCGATGCGCATACTTGTTTTTTTGATGGTTGTGGTGTGTTTTGCTTTTGCGGATGAACGCTATGTCCCGGGCCAGGGCCTCAAACTCGACGATGTTCCTGTATATCTGGGTGGTTATCTCTCTGCCGTGGGAGAAGCCCAGGGCAAAAAAAAGCAGATAGTGATCGACGAACTCGCATTGATGCTCTACGGCGATTTCATGCGTTCAGGTTTTATGAGCGAATTTGAGATCAAAGATTTCTATACCAAATCCTTCAATGAAAAGTACGAAAACGAACATGTCAATACAAAGATCCATATCGAACGCCTCTACTATAGCTATGATATCGATGACGAGAGTGAAATAGTTATCGGGAAGTTCCTCACGCAGGCGGGTTTTTGGAATGTGCTACCTATCAATGTGTTGCGCGATACCACATCCGATCCCAATTTCATAGAGAGTATCTTTCCTGAAATGAGCACCGGGCTGGAATATAAACACTACTTCGATACGACAACGCTCTATTGTACGCTTCAGCACAACCACGGCATCGATGATCAGTACAATAATTTCAGCCTCAAACACCACTACGCAGTAGCGCTTGCTTGGAACGCAGAGGATAGTGTCGTGAAGGCCTCTATCGGCGAGTTTGCCCAAAGAAACGATGGGGATTCGGTCTATTCGACACTGGGCTATATGAAAGAATCGTCTTTGTGGAAATTTATGATCGAAGCTGGCGTACGCAAAACCGATAGCTTTCATAAACTCATGTATGACGTATATATGCAAAACCTTTGGCATCTGCATGTGTGCCATGATCTTATTTTGCGGGTGGAGCGATTCCGCGACAGGACGCAGAGTCGCAGCGACGCGGTATTTGGATATACCTATCGTCCCGTTCCCTACATGGCTTTCAAGGGTGAGCTGGATGTGAGCGATCACGGGTATGGCAAAGTGCTCTGTTCCTTTTCTATCATGTTTTAGAAAGTGGCACAGATGACGAGATATATCGCAGCACTGTTTTTGGCTTCACTGTTGCATGCCGATGTCTTGGTGGTCGCTACGAATCCCAAGTTTCATATTCATCATCTCACACCGGCTCTCATCAGGGCGCTGTATCTCGATAAGCGTCACACGCTACACGGATATAGAGTCATGCTCTTGAATCTGCCGTTCAATCACCCTTTGCGCAAACGCTTTGAAAAAAAGGTTTTGCATAAAAGCACACAAGAACTCGAGCATTACTGGCTCATAGCGCACTATCGCGGACATAGACCTCCAAAAGTTGTACGCTCGCAAAAGGCAGCGGCACTCTACATCAAAAAAATTACCTATGCTTTGGGATATATGAAAAAGAGTGTGGCTTTGCGCTACGGATTAAAGATAGTATACGAGTGGAAGTAGTCTCATGCGTGTGTCTGTTCGTACCAAGCTGCTCATAGCTTTCTTTGGTACTATCGCCGTGGCGTATTTGGCGATTGTTTCGATCTTTTCGAACTACGAAACGAAAGTCCTGCAAAAAAGAGCGCTGGACCAGCTCACCACCGAGGCCACCTATTCTGTGGAGAAGATTAGGCGTTTCGTGCAGCGGCTGATGCGGCAGACGATATTTTTGTCGCATCTTGAAATCATGGACGATGTCATCGCAAAAGATATCGACAGACGTATCGTGCAGCTTTTGCAAAAGAAGAAACACGATATCGGTCACCATGTACAATTTATCGTTTTCGATACACAAGGGGTGCCAGTGGCTTCTACGATGCTTCAGGCGCATGCCGCTTTTTTGCATCGGGTTTTTTCACATGTGAAGCAAAGCTCCAAGCCTTTTGTCTTCGAACGCTACATCATCTTTGCGACTCCTATCTATGCTTCGTTTGATACGAAAAAGTTGCTGGGATCTATGGTGCTTTTGTTGCCTATCGAAGAGCTCGGTACGATTCTCCACACGCGAAAACACGTATTGGCTTGGATCGTGCCGCCGCGGCAAGCTCCTCAAACACTCCATGCGATATTTCCCGCTCCACCGACACGAACTCTCGCTCATGATTACCTCTTTGTCTATAAACCGTTAGAAGGGGTCTTGCGAGGGTGGCGACTAGGCTACGCACTGGACAAGAGTGTGGCTTTCGAGACCGTACGCCAAGTCAAAAGTATGCTCTTTTTGACTTTTGTAGTGATATTGCTTTTGATTTCGATTCTCATACTCGTAGTCGATAGAAAGATCGTCGAGCCGATTCGAAGGCTCTCTGCTATCGCTTCGAAGATAGTTCCCTCCAACAACTACACGGCCGCTATAAGGATCGATTCCAAAGATGAAATAGGAGAACTCGCCGAAAATTTCAACCGGCTCATGCAGAAGGTAGCGCAGGCTTTGCGGGCGATTGAGATGCAAAACCAAAAAACGGTGCAAACGCTCATCAATCTTATGGATTTCTTCGCGCAGATGGTTCAAAGCGACACGAAGGAGCAGACGATAGAGCGTGCCTGTAAGGAGTTGCAGCGACTCACCAAGGCCCAAAGAGTATGGTACGCTCCCGAAATAGAAGATGCAAAGGTACGGATCATTTTTTTACAAAGCCACCTGCAAGATCGAGACTATGGATATATTCACATTCAAGCCCCAAAAGAGCAGATCGCCATGGAGGAGCGCTTTTTCGAAGCTGCAGGCCGTATGATATCGCTTCAGATCGATAAGATAGAACTGCTCAAAACCACCAAAGAGGCCCTCAGGAGCAAAACCTCTTTCTTCTCCGCGCTTTCCCATGAACTGCGCACACCGTTGGGATCGATTTTGAGTCTTTCGCAGTTTCTCATCACCTCTTCGGACTGCGATGCGAAGACAAAAGAGAGTCTGGGAAAAATCGAGAGTTCCGCAAGCCATCTTTTACAAATCATCAACGATATTTTACTCATTGCCAAAGCGGAATCCGGAAAACTCGAGCCCCATATACAATCTTGCGATATCGTCGCACTGTGCAAAGAGACTATCGAGATGCTCGAGCCTTTGGCACAGGCCAAAGAGATTCCTGTCGTTTTTACCAGTAACCATCCATCTTTGGTAATAGCCACAGATCCGAAACTCTTGCGACAAATTCTTATCAATCTTTTGGCCAATAGTATCAAATATACCCAGCAAGGCTCTATCCGGATACGGATCGATGTGCGAGGTGATTGGGTAACGGTGTGCGTGGAAGATACTGGTATAGGGATCGAGCCAGAGTTTTTAGACGATATTTTCAAAGAGTTTCACAGAGAGTATCGCATCCGCAATGAGAGTACCGGCAGCGGCTTGGGACTGGCGCTGAGTAAAAAGATAGCGAAAGTTTTGGGTGGCGACCTGGTGATCGAAAGTGCCGGCAAAGACAAAGGCACTACGGCTTTCGTGCATCTACCTCGATCAAAGCGATTTCCGCACGTGACAAGAAGCGGTACTTGATCCCCCATGCGCCCAGGCCACTGTTGACATAGACCGTGACGCCTTTTTTGTAGTATATACCACGCAAAAAGGGCTGAAAAAGTCGCACCAGAAGATGAAACGGGAAGATCTGGCCGCCGTGGGTATGTCCGCAAAGAAACAGAGCACTGTGCGTTAGTATGCTATATTTATAATCTTTAGGTTGGTGTGCGATGCAAATTTTCGGAAGCGATATATTGCGTATCTGTCGTACCAGTGTATCTTCGTTGCGTTGGATATGAAAAAATCGAGAAAATCGATCGCTCAAGCCCCACAACACGAAGTCGTTATGCTTGTGGCGCACGATGAGGTAGCGATTATCGAGTATGGTAACGTTGCAGCGCCGTAGAATCTTGCACAGTTTTTCATAGCCGTAGACCAAATCGTGGTTCCCGCTGATACAGTAGAGCGGTTTTTGGATATGGCGAAGCATGAGGAGTTTGTGCTCTATTTTGTCTACCTCAGCGTCGATGATATCGCCTGTACAGACCGCTATATCGCATGGTGTGGCGTTGATGCAGCGCACGAGAGCCTCGATATCCTCTATGGGCGTTTTGGTATCGATATGCAGATCGCTTATGTGCAAAATGCGTAGATTATGCAGCGTGCTCGGTTTTGGAAGTGTGAGCCGCACTCGAGTGGGTGCTATGGCAAAGCCGGTTTTAGGGAAGATTTTTTTCAAGATCCTCTTCATCATACAGATACCTTATACGTAAGACTTTGCCTCGTAGTGTTTGGATATACGTAAGAGCTCCCTCTTTTTTGGGAAAGATATTGCTGTTTTTATAGAGCAAGAGTATGGGAAACTTCTGTCTGCGAAGTTGCGGCAGAATGAAGTTTCGCACGAGGAACTGCGGCACTCCGTCTACACACGAGATAAAGAGTGCATGGTGTCTGTGTAAAAAATCGGGCGATCGCTTCGCAAGATAGGAGTTGCATAGGAGTGCCGCCTTTTTGTCGAATGCCACGAGGAGCCTCTGGTCAGGCACCTCGCCTATGCGATGCAGCCTGCCGTACTGATCGGGAAGCGAAAGCGAAGGGACTTTTGCTCCTTGCGAGAGTATCGCGGTATATCCCCAGACGCCAAGTATCGCTATGACAAAGAGCATGCGCATATGCTCAGCCTCGTACGAGATGCAGATCGGCAAGGATGTCCACCTTGTTGCGCACATGCAAGAAGAAGAGTTTCGGTGGAACGATGCGAAACTGCGTCATTTTGATAGAGAATTTGGAGAGAATATGTACTCCTTGCGTATCTTGTGTGATATGAGCCGGTACATCAAGTGTACGTGCGACACCGTGGAGTTTTAAAATTCCATGGAGCCTATACAGACCGTTGGGAGCTTTTTGGACCTTTTGTATCGTAAACGTTATCAAGGGGTATTTTTTGGTTTGGAGGGTTTCATACATGTGTTTGTCCCTGAGCTTGTTATCGGACTCAAGGTCATGGGCTTTGATGATAATGGTGCCGGTGAGACTCAGGGGAGTTTTGTCCATCGAGAGGGTGCCGTGTACGTTACTGGTGAAGGGGTCTATTTTTGCATCACCGAAGACCTCCGTGTGTGCTTTGATCATGCTTTGTGTACATCGATACTGGTCTGCGAAAGTCATGGTGCATAGCAACACAATCGTGAAAATAAGTCGAATCATACTAGTCTCCTTTTTGTGGTATAAAAAAATGTCGTCAATGTCTGTGTGGCAACTTCAAGCACAAGCAAGAAGGGCATGAGAGCCACGAGATGGTGTAAAGCCACGAAGAGTCCCGCCCCGGAGGCCACCCAGCAGACGACGACCATGGTAAAGCTCACCTTTTTTGCATCGTTTTGGGCCATGAGGCTTTGGAGAATGGCTACATTGTACAAGGATATGACAAAAGGGTAGGCCATACTCAAAAGTAAGGATTCTTGGGTAAAATAGAAGAGATAGGAAAGCGCAAAGAGCAGATATATCACAAGCGATTTTTGCTGCGCATTCCACTTCCCGAAAATTCCCGCGGTGACACCGAGAATGTGAAAGAGCACGATCGGGAGGGTGTAGCCTTCCCGCCAAATGGGTATTACCGTATCTCGTGAGAGCGTCTCAAAAAGGGCCGAGTCGAGAAAAACCCAAACAAACATCGTCCAAAGCGGATAGCTAATGGATGCACTCTTTTTGTGAGTGCGATGAAAAAAGAGCGCAAGAACGTAAAAAATCATGGCCCCCATGCCAAGAAGCATCCCCAAAAATCTCCGTTCCAAAGGATCATACGTAAAAAGAAGCGTTCCCGTGGCATAGGAGAGTGCAAGAGCGATGAACAAGGCATAGGGACGCGCTTCGCGAAGTGTAGCGACGATGAGAGGTGCGAGTCCTCCTACCGCGATACCCAACATGAAAAGCCAAAAAGCACCAAAATGGGGATACAGTAGCGTCAAAGCGTTTTGAAGCGAAAGCAATAGCAGTGTCGTAGGCTGCGCTTTTGCTTTGATAGAGGGGATCATGAAGGTGCCTACAATACCTCCAAGAGGCAAGAGCGCTATGGCAGCCAGATCGGAGTGGTAGGCTTCCACGATGCCGGTTTGGGTGATGAGTAGGTAATAGCATAGCTCCAAACCCGCAAACAGCGACACGAATATATCAAACATAGCGAAGCTCCTTTGCATAGAAGAGCACGAAATATATCATCGCATAGAGAGCATCGAACAATCCTATTCCCAGCGCTTCGATGCCCAATCTTTGAGAAAGAAAGAGCGAGAGGAACACCGCAGCCACGATAGAGCGTGCAATGGCCGTGAATCTCGTGAGTATCTCTTGATGCTGAGAAAGTCGCAACGCCATCAAGTGCGCAACGCCCGTAGCACCCATAAACGCGAAGACCACATACATATAATTTCCCTCAAAAGAAAGACCGAGACGAGGATAGAGCAGTGCGCCCAGCAAGAAAAGCGTGACGGCCCCTATGCCGTCACTGATAAAACCGATGCAGTTATACCAGGCAAGGGGACTCCAAGAGTCTCTTTTTTTCACAAAGGATAGCAACGATATTACTACCAAAAGACCGAAAAGCGATCGCGCCAGCCACAATCGGTCTATGGAAAAATGCAAAAACCCAGCCTCGACAAATCCGCTAATACTCAAAACCGTGAATATCCCTAATAGACCCGTAAGATAGAGTCTTACAAACAGTTTGGAGCGCAAGGGGGCGATAATATCGTAGTACAACGAAGCCACCATAAAAAAGAGTGCGATACCTATAGCCACATGGGCATGGGCGATGACGAGGTCGTTTCTGTGAAAGAGCCAACGGATCGAAGGGATAAAAAGGATATTGCCCTCGATGTCGACGAACAAAAAAGCCAAAAGAGAAATAAGCAGATATTTTTTGGCACGACTCCGGATGGGTGCGTCTTTGTACCACCGATAGAGTAGCGGTACATAGAGCAAAGTAAGCCACTGAAAGAACCACTCTTCGTTATAGGTCAAAGCAGATACGAAACTTCTATGCAGCACCGAGAGTGCGTAGAACATCGCCGGAATAATCCACAAGATGTTCCAGCGTGCCTGGAATCGGCCTTTGGAGAGATATTTGATAATGAGATAGTAAAGAGGTATAAGTGCCAAACTCATACCAAGGGTATTGTCACCATGAGGACCTTGAATGGTGGCTTCCACTTTTCCTATGACCGGATGCATCAAAATGAGCAAAGCCACAGGAGCGATGAGTATGGCAAGGAATGTGGTTTTGACCCAGGGCGGTTTGACATCGTAGAGTCTCGTGTAGCGATAGAATCCCAAAAGATAAAACAAACCGGCAAAAGCCAAGATGAAATTGAGACTATAGTGAAAATCGTAAAATGCGAGGCCTCTGCGTACGCCCATGAGCAAAGAGACAACCATACAAAGCAAAAAAAAGTACCAAACAATAGTATAGAGCTGCACATAGCGCATCGCTTTTGTATCGTAGCCGAGGTCTTGGGCCAGCAGAAAAAAGGGAAGGTATGAAAGCATCAATGGGATAAATCCATAGAGCATCAAGGAAATATGTACCGCACGGACATTGGGTGGATCGAGCAAAGGAGCATCCAAGGCATACCCCAAGAGATTGATGGAGTAGTAAAGACCAAAGAGCAGGCCGAGTGTGAAAAAGGAAAGCGATGTGAAAAAATGCTTTTTAGCCAATGCGTGAAACTGTTCCATCTTCTACCCTATAAATACAGTCTGCAAAATCCATAATCGCCGTGTCGTGTGTTGCGACGACGACGGTTGTCCCTTTGTCTGCGATATCGCGAAGTAGTGCAAAAACCTTTTGGGAGTTTTTCGAATCGAGACTCCCCGTGGGCTCGTCGGCAAACACCACTTTGGGTCTATTTGCCATTGCTCTTGCGATGGCGGCCCTTTGGCGCTGGCCGCCGGAGACTTCGTGAGGGAATTTATGCTGGATATCTTCGATTCCGAGATAGCGGATGAGAGTATCGATGTATTCTTGATCTTTTTTTTGTGCCGCCAGTGTGATGTTTTGTCGAATACGCAGATACCGGATAAGGTAGTGCATCTGAAACACAAAACCTATCGTCTCCTTTCTGAAATGGTCTATATTCCCTACCTCTTTGGAGTTTTTGCCAAAGATACGCACCTCTCCTCGTGTGGGGCGCAGGAGCGTAGAGAGGATGGAAAGGAGCGTCGATTTACCGCTTCCACTCTCTCCGGTAAGAGCGACGAAACTCCCTTGTGCAATGTGAATATCAATATCTCGCAAAGCCGTCTCTTTGCCGTATTTATGATGAATACCGGTAGCAACTATCATGCACAACCCCTCTGTATCAAGATGATAGGATCGGTTTTAGCAGCGCTATATGCAGGCAACAACGCTCCGACAACACTCATGAAAATGGTTGCTGTCAAAACCATTGCCACCAATGTCATGTCGATCTCCCCGTTGATGTAGCCTTGAAAGAGTGACGACTTTTTGATGATAAACAGTGTGGCGAAAGAGAGCGATAGCGCACTCGTAAAGGAGACCAGTCCCAGTATGAGGCTTTCTACAATAAGACTTGCAGTGATTTTTTTGGGTGCAATACCCAAAGCTCTCATAATGCCAAATTCGTCCCTCCTTGCATAGACCGTGATGGTCATGAGCGAAGCGATGCTCAAAAGACCCATGGTAAATGCAATAAAAGATATGGCATACGAAGAGTTGTTGATGAGTTGGAACTGATTGTAGTGCTGGATGAAGCTACGGGTGGATTTCGCTTCGATCGTATCGCTCAAAGCCCCAATTTTTTTGATAACTGCATTGATTTTTTTATGCATATCTACGGTGATGAGCAGCATGGAGGCAGATTTGTGAAAGAGCGTTCCTGCATCGGCAAGCGGCATGACGACGCCGCCGTTTTCGAATCCCACATCGCTCGTATAGACTCCGCTGATATGAAATTTGGTACCACCGATAGTGAGGGACTTTTTGGTGCCGAGTTTTTGATAGAGCGCTTGGCCCACGATAACCTGAGAATGTTTGGGATAGTGCCCCCACAAAAGCTTATAGTGCTGCATGCGATTTGCAGAACTTCCGTAAATCGCTACGATAGGAAGATTCTCTACCGGACTTGCACCCACGATGAGTGCAGAGACTTTTTTGACACCATCTATATGTCGGATCGAAGGTATCAAAGCCATATCCACATCGCTAAAGAAGGTGTCTGCTATCTTGGCTTGAGTCACTATGATGTCTCCGTCTCTTTGCAGCATCGATGCATACATCGTGATGATGCCATGTGAAATGGCCGTTATCAAAAAGATGGCGGTGACGGCGAATGTCATACTGATATATATAAGAGCGGTTTTAATACTGTTGGCGCGCAATGCTCGCAAGGCATTGACAAACATGCCACTCCTTTTTTGTGATATTGCCGCCATTGTAAAGTACAAAGATGAAAATTGTATGAATGCGACTTTTAGGCATAAGTGGTGTTTTTCATCAAATTTTCATAGAACTACTCTACGATAGCGATACATATCGCTGTAAAGGAGTCGTCATGTACAAGAAGTTTCTCGTTTCCACAGCCGTTACAATCATGTTCGTAGGGTGTGGTGGAGGTTCGAGTGGTTCGTCACCTTCGCAAAGTGCTCGCAGCTATACTGGAACCTTCATAGACGGTCCTGTAGATGGTCTGGAATACCGTGGGAACCAAGGAAGCACAGGTGTGACAAGCAACGGCGGACATTTTCGATTCAAAGACGGTGAGGTCATAACCTTCAAAATCGGGAATGTCATAATAGGTGATGCGGCCGTATCGCACAACGACCCGATCGTGACTCCCATGAAAATCGTTTCGTTTCATGAAAATAAAGATGTGTCATTGTATGACAAAAAAGTCATAGGTATCGCACAATTCCTGCTCAGTGCGGATACGGATGGGGATCCTTCGACCATCACGATAGATAGAAACATCACAAATAGGCTTGCTGACAAACCGCCGTTGCGATTGGATTCGCAAGAGGTGAATACTACGGTCGTTGCGAATTACTTAGGAAAGGATAAAACTCTCGTAAAAGATAGCGGTGAAGCAATTGCTCATTTGGAGCAAGTGCAACTCCAGATTGCTGATGGGCAGTGGAAAAACACCAATGAAACATCATCAGTAAATGCAGCAAATAATGATGGAGATAAGCAAGCTGCTCATCACAACGCATCACAAGAATCCGATATGACACAAACAAATAGTGATTCAACTCATGTTTCATCTACTGTTGATACTCAACACAAATCTGAAGAAGATTCTCATATAGGGAGCAATACCGAGACGAATACAAATAATGGGCCAGGTAATACAAACGGTAACAACGGATCAGGAACGAATCCTGCGACAGGTGCGATTTCGAACGGTTACAGACTCTTGGCGTGGAACGATTTGGGTATGCACTGTATGGACGGTAAAGATTTTTCGGTCTTTTCCATACTGCCTCCCTACAACAATCTCGTAGCGCAACTCATAAAAAAAGGGAACCATCCTCAACATATCGCAACAGGTGTGACTATTACGTATGAAGCGACCCCGTCGCTTGCCGGAAAATGGAATACCACCAGCGCGCCAAAGACAAATTTTTGGAACTACGTACAATCTCTTTTTGGAGTGACTTTGCCACCGGACAAAGGACTTGCCGGAAACTACGTACAGAGTAAAACACCCCATCCGCTTCATTATGATGCGACGCACAAATGGTGGATTGCCGAAGGTATTCCGACGATGCCGTATAACGATGACGGCTCATACAATACCTATCCTTTGGTCAAAGTGGTCGCCAAAGACAGCGCCGGAAATGTTTTGGCTCAGACGATAACGGTATTGCCTGTCAGCGATGAGATGGATTGTAAGAAATGTCATAGCTCTACATCGGGATATACGGATGCACGCCCAGCTAATGGATGGGTCAATATGAGCGATCCCGAAAAAGATTTCAAATTCAACATCTTACGACTGCACGATGAAAAACATCCTAACGCGGTGCGCGATCACAAGAGCTCTTTACAAGCCAAAGGGTGGCAGTACGATCCGCAAGGACTCGAGGCAACGGCACGAGGAGGAACGCCGATTTTGTGTGCTTCATGCCACAAAAGCAACGCACTCCCCGGAACGGGAGTGGACAATATCATACCTCTTACCCGTGCTATTCATGCGAAGCATGCACAAGCCATCGATCCCGTAACAGGTCTTACTCTCAACGACAGCACCAATAGAAACGCATGCTACTCATGTCACCCGGGAGCCACGACGAAGTGTCTCAGAGGTGCGATGGGAAGCGCGAAAAATGCCGACGGTACGTACAAAATCCAATGTCAAAGTTGTCACGGTGTCATGAGTGCGGTAGGAAGCAGCACACGTCAAGGATGGCTGGA
Source organism: Campylobacterales bacterium (assembly GCA_027024145.1). Taxonomy (GTDB): domain Bacteria; phylum Campylobacterota; class Campylobacteria; order Campylobacterales; family Nitratiruptoraceae; genus Nitratiruptor. The sequence continues at coordinate 26,820 of JALVTF010000027.1, read as the reverse complement.
CGAACCAAACTGCCAAAGCTGCCATCAAAACGGTATGCGTTATACACAAGCTGTGACCGACCTTTTGCGAGGTACACTCCGTACGGCAGTAGATCATAGATTCGCGACCACTCCCGATGTGCCCGTAGCTGGGAAAAGTCTCTATCGATACAGCCATGGTCACGGCAACATGCAGTGTTCGGCTTGTCACGGTTCGCCACATGCCATCTACCCAACTGCAAAACCAGAAGACAATATCCAAAGTATCGGGGCTCAGGGACATGCAGGTACTATCGGTGAATGTACGGCATGCCACACAACCGTTCCGTTTACGAGTGACGGTGGTCCTCACGGTATGCATACGATTGGACAGGCATGGGTCAACGGACACGGAGATATTGCCGAACATAACGGTGCAACCAGCTGTACGGCATGTCACGGAAGTGGGTATAGAGGATCAGCGCTTTCTAAAACTATGAGTGCGCGTACTTTTCAAACGAAATGGGGAACGAAAACTTTTCCTGCAGGCCACCAGGTGAGTTGTTATGACTGTCACAACGGTCCAGGAGGCGGGGACTAAGAGAAGGTGCGGGTTCGAGGCATACGAGCCCGCACTATTGTTTGCGTATTACATATCCTACACCGCGAACCGTTTCGATGATTTCAGGCTTACCCAGTTTTTTGCGCAAGTTTTTGATATGTGCATCTACGATATTGCTCGAAACAGTGACATCGAAATCTTTGTTGAGATGCTCCAAAAGCTGAAAACGAGTTAAAACAATATTGGCGTTTCTTGCCAAAAACTCGAGAAGTTCATACTCCTTTGCCGAAAGATGCACACGTTTTGCATCTATTGTCACAATCCTTTGGACAGTATCCACTTGCAAAGAGCCTATCGTGATGATACTTTGTTTCTGCGGTGCTTCGCGTCTGAGGAGTGCTCGCATACGCGCGAGGAGCTCTATATTAGAAAAAGGTTTTTCCAAATAGTCGTCCGCTCCCATGTCCAGTGCTTCGACTTTGTCCGTAACTTCGTTTTTGGATGAAAAGAGTAAAACCGGTAGCACGTAGCCTTCGTCACGAAGTTTTTGTAAAAATTCCACTCCGCTTCCATCGGGAAGCATCCAATCAAGTAGCATAAGGTCGTAGTTTTTCTCTTCCAACTTTTGCTGTGCTTCTTGTATCGTAAGAGCTGCATCGCTAACATATCCAGCTTCGCTCACTATTTTTTCAAGACCATATTGCAACTCTTCGTTATCGTCGACTATGAGGATATGCATGCAACTCCTTTTTTTTGCCACTCATTATGAAAAATTGTATCATAAGAGCTTATTGCAAGGTAGAAAATATTTTCTTACAGCTTATTGAATATTTCTCGAGTATCACAATTTTGTACAATTGTGTTTTGATTATGAAATGCAAAGAAGTTTGTCATAAGGAAAACGATGAAAATTCGTGTCTATTACGAAGATACCGATGTCGGTGGGAGAGTGTACCATAGTAAATATCTCAACTACTGCGAAAGAGCGCGAAGCGAGATCTTTTTCCAAGAAGGTAAAAAACCGGTATACGAAGACTACCATTTCGTAATACGAAAGCTCACTGCCCACTACTATGCGCCTGCGTACTTTGCAGATATCTTGGATGTAAAGACCAAGATTACAAAACTCTCACGTATCAGCGTAGAGATCGAACAGACCATCTGGCGCGAAGAAGAGAAGATATTCGCTCTGGATATCACCCTCGTATGTCTCAAAGGGGAGCGTCCGGCACGATTTCCGGACTACTTCATGGAGCTCTTTCGAAAGCTCGTGTAATCAACCGGATGCAAACCGTACGCATCCGAAGCGAAGAGTACGTTGTCGTATTCGATTTGATGATCGACGAAATTTTCCGTCGCACTTTTGTCGTCACCGCGAGCTGAGAGGATATTGTCGATGCCTACAAAGAGCGCATACCCGAGCCAATCGAACGCGATATCTTCGTCGATTAGCGCCGCATCGGCTGCAAGCGTCGGCGGTATGTGTACGATAGCATTGGCGAATATGAAGCCGGCACGCGTTTTGGGCTGTAAAAGTGCGAAGAGTTTGCGTGAAAAGTTGATTTGGGTAGAGAGCTTGTATTTGGGAGCAAGCTGGTAGTAGGCCATTTGTGAGACTATCATTGCCGTTTTGATCGGAGGTGTGTTAAAGAGCGTGGCCACACGGTTGAGGGCGTAATTTTTCCTCAAATAGCGTGCGGCGTTTTTGTCGCTGTGTTTGAGTGCGAAAAGTTTGGTACCGGGTGCGAGCTCTTGGTAGTAGTCGGTCAGAGTCTGTGAAAGCGCCGAATCCTGGAGATAAAAAAGTGCCGTAGGACCGTCGTAGTAGGTGTGGAGCGCTTTGAGTTGGGCCAGGTAGTCGATGCCTCCGTACCAGAGTGCAGGGTTTTGGACGAAAATTTTGTTGAGTGTAGGGACGAATACGGTAGTGGCTGTCCCGTCGAGCGAAGCGAGAGCCTCTTTGTCGTTGAACGTGGCAAAAACCACATTCACGGCGCCCGGCTCGATAGCCTCTTCATAGGGTGTGGAGCTATCGAGATAGCGTGTAGTTAGAGAAAAATCCGCTTCTTTTTCCATCAAGTAGGCCAAGAGCGCCTTGGTACTGCGTGTCACAACAGGGCGTAGATAGTTTCGTGCGATGAGGACGATTTTGATGGTAGGCGCTGTAAAGAGCCGTGGCAGGGGCAATTTGCTCGCCAGCATCGCGTATTGGTCGCGAAACTCTTCTTGGGTTTGGGGTGTGAGGTTTGCTAAAAAGGAGAAGTACTCCTCATTTTGCCAATGCTCCTGGAGACACGATGCATCGCACGGATAGGGATCGAGGCTGATAAAGTGGAGCGTAGGTAGAGGTAGCGGGGATAGGTACTTGCCGCTCGCAAAGAGGAGCGTGGCAGAGAGTAGCAGTGTGACGACTCTTTTCATAGCATCTCTTTTATTTTCAAAAGATCGAGATAGACCTCTTTTTTCTTGGATGGATTGCGCAGCAAGAAACTGGGATGAAAAGTGGGGATGAGAGTGCGTCCGCCGAAGGTGAGCGTCTCACCGCGGACTTTGGATATCGGTGTGGTATCGCCTGTGAGCCAGCGGTAGCTGGTGCTCCCCAGCGCCACCAAGATTTTCGGATCTATGATTTCGATCTGTTTGAAAAGATAGGGAATACATGTTTTGGCCTCCTGGGGTGTGGGGACGCGGTTGTTTGGTGGGCGGCATTTGACGATATTGGCGATGTAGACTTCGCTGCGGGGGATCTCTAAGACGTTTTCGATCATTTTGGTCAGCAACTGTCCCGCTCGTCCCACGAAGGGACGTCCCGTCTCATCCTCCGTGGCTCCGGGGCCTTCACCGATGAACATCAGTTTGGCTTTGGGGTTGCCCTCACCGAAGACCACGTTTTTGCGCGTTTTGGCTAAATCACACAGGTGGCATGAAAGGACGATGTCGCGAAGCGCATCCAAATCGTTTGGAAGTTCCAAAGATGCTGTTTTTTCGAGTGCTATGGGATCCATATACGATACACCTAACCATTGGAGTCGATAGAGATTGTATAAAAGTTTGAGTGATTTGCTCATGCAAGCTATGATAGCGCAGGGGGTATTAAAAAGAGGTTAAAGGGGCCGAGGCCCCAAAGGAGCTTATTCGGTAACATCCACTTCTACGACGTCGCTCTCCCAAAGCCCGTGTTTGGTACAGTAGCTCATGGCAGTAAGCTTCATTTTTTTCGTAGGCACGATGTAGAAATCCACCTCTGTTTGTGAGCATTGGTTGCCAAGAGACCCTGGTGTGAATGTGGCTTGTCCAAGGAGTCTTTCACCGTCCCAGAGCTGAACGTATGCGATGTAGTGATCGAAATCGTCTGGATGGCAGTATTCGTTTCCTACGCGCACTTTGACTTGGAACTTCTCACCTTTTTTCGCAGTGGATTCACAGTGGATGAATGGTGAGTGTCTGTCGATGTAATCTCTTTTGGCCTCTTTGTCGATTTGAGAGATATCTTCGTATCTATTGATTTTTGGCATGTGTGCCTCCTTTGTTGGTTTTTTCACAATTTATTATAGTCAATTAAGATTAAATTAGGATAAAATATCTCCTATTTACGAGGAAACAAGAATTGGATAAAATCTCGTTATGATACGAAACTATAGACGCAAAGTACGCCATACCATCAAACGATTTTTCCTGACGGTGGTACGCGAGTGGCGAGAAACTAAAAGTATGGTGCAAATCTATCTCCACAAGCGCCACGATGAAGAACTATTACGCCTTGCCAATAGGCAGCTTGTAGACATTTTCAAGATTCTTTTGCTCTTTCCTATTTCGATTTTGCCGGGATCTGTGGTGGTAGTGACGGTGCTTGAACTGATAGCGAAGTTTTTTGGAGGGACGATTTTTCCTAAAAAGACGATGCCCAAAGAGCCGACCGATTAGGCCGGAACTTCGGTGACGTGATGCTGCAGTCCTAACTCTTCGGGAGTGCAGCCAAGAGCGAGGCCGATGAGCTGCGGCAAATGGAGGATCGGCATAGGATTGGGCAGTTCGCGTCCTACAGTCTTGGCTGCGGCTTTTTGTTTGACGTCGAGATTGAGGTGACACAGAGGACATGGGGTGACCATTACGTCGGCATTGTTATCCATCGCATCGAAAATGGCATTGCCTGTGAGCATATTGGATGTTTTGGGGGCTTGCAGATCCACATGGAAGCCGCAGCATTTGTTTTTGTGTGCATAGTCGACGCTATTGCCTTCCAGCGCTTCGATGAGCTCATCGAGTGAGGTAGGGTTATAGGGATTTTCGGCCGTGCGGTTGAAGTGATGGTGCAGTTCGCTTGGGCGGATGTTGTGGCAGCCGTAAAAAGGTGCGATATTGAGTGAGCTAAGAGGCTTGACCACTTTCGCACGCAAGTTTTCATGACCGTAATCTTCGATGAGTGCATAGAGGAAATGGCGCACGTTGCTGGTGCCTTTGTACTCCAAGCCCACCTCTTTGAGTTTTTCGTTGACTTTCGCTTTGAGAGCGGGGTCGCTGTCGAGACGCTCCTTGGTCATAGCGGTGTTGAGCTGGCAGGTGTTGCAGATCGTGACCATATCGAGACCACGCTTTTCTGCATAGCAGAGGTTGCGGGCATTGAGCACGAGGCTGAGAAAGTTGTCGAAGTCTTGTAAATGGCTCGCACCACAACAGCTCGCTTCATCGAGCAAAACCAGTTCGATGTCCAGTTTTTTCGCTACGGCGAGAGTCGATTTAAGTAGTTCTGGAGTACTCTCACGTGCCGTGCATCCGGTATAGAGTGCATATCGTAGTTTACTCATCGCCTATCCTTTAGAATTTTACCGTTGAAGAGATTTCAACGAGTTTTTTGATTTCGTCGAGATTTTTCGATTTTGGCATATTCCAAGGCATGACGATTTTGCCTTTTTTGAACATCTCGAGCGCTTCTGGAACATGTTTGAGCACGCCGAATCCTTCGCTGTAGGCCACGAGATGTCCTTCATCGAGAATACCATGTTTTTTAATCGATTTTTCAAAACCTACGGCGTGGCGTGTAGCAACGTTGGATTTGGCCACACCCTCTTCGAAAATCTGGTTGTGGAGTTTGGTGATCTTGCCGATAGGATCGATATGTTTCGGACACGCTTCGGCACATTCGTAGCATTTGACGCAGTCCCATACACCTTGACCCAAGATATCCACGATTTCGAGGCGCTCTTTTTTGGCATGGTCACGCACATCGGCAGTGAAGCGATACGCCTTTTCAAAAGCTGCAGGTCCCAAATACTCTTCGTTCACCTCTACGGCAGGACAAGCGTAGTAGCAGCATCCACACTGGATGCAGTAGTCTGCTTCTTCGAGTTTTTCGGCATCTTGGGGCGAGACGATGTTTTCCATCGTAGGATGCTCTTCGATTTCGGCTTCGAGCCAAGGCTTGACGGTGGCATACTTTTTCCAAAAGTCCGCTTTGTCCACGACCATGTCTTTGACCACACGTTTTTTGCTCACGGGCTCGAGAGTCAGTTCGTTACCAAAAAGCTCGATCATATCCACCATGCGCTCTTTGCACGCCAAAGTACTGCGGCCGTTGACTTTGATGGCGCAGCTTCCGCAGATTCCGTGACGGCAGCTGCGGCGATAGGTGAAGCTTCCGTCATGCTCCCACTTGATGCGGTTGAGCACGTCGAGGACTACATCTTTTTTGTCCACCTCCATTTCGATGGTGTCATAGTGGGGGAGGTAGTCGGTTTCAGCGTTGAATCGAAAAACTTTCAATGTCACTTTCATAGTCTGCCCCTATTAGTATTTTCTTTCTTGAGGTTCGAATTTGCCGAGCACCACATCTGCATACTCGAGGCCGATATTGCCTTCTGGGTCCATGTATGCATAGGTGTGCTTGAGGAAGTTCTCGTCGTCACGGTTGGGGTAGTCTTCGCGATAGTGCGCTCCGCGCGACTCTTTGCGTGCAATGGCGCCTTCTACGATGAAGCTTGCATAATCGAGCATGTGTCCCAGCTCTATAGCCTCTTGTAAATCGGTGTTAAAGGTTTTGGATTTGTCGTCGATACGGATATTTTTGTAGCGCTCTTTGAGATTTTTGAGGATCTCTTTTTGTTTGAGCAGCGACTCTTCGGTTCTAAAGACCCCGCAGTTTTCGAACATCGTATCTTGGAGTTCTTGGCGCAGTTTGGCGGTGGTTTCGGTGCCGTTGTTGGTCAGGATAAATTGCAGCTCATCGAGCATTCTCTTGGCCTCTTCGGGATGCGCCGTTTCGCAGTGGATACCTTTGTCCAGATCCGCTGCGATGCTTTGGCCCACATGGCGGCCGAAAAAGAGCGCTTCGAGCAGTGAATTGGCTCCCAAGCGGTTGGCTCCATGCACACTGACGCACGCACACTCGCCGGCTGCATAGAGGCCTTCGGTGAATTCTTTGGTGTTTTTCTTGACGTGTCCATCTATGTCAACGGGGATACCGCCCATGGAGTAGTGTGCCGTAACGGTGATCATGATGGGCTCTTTGACCATATCCTGACCCAAGAATGTGATAGCCAGGTCGCGAAGCTCCGGCAGACGTTCCATGATTTTTGCTTCGCCAAGGTGCGTGAGATCCAGATAGACAGCCATCTTGTCGGGGCCTACACCGCGCCCTTCGCGGATCTCATTCATGATGGCACGTGCTACCACGTCACGAGGGGCCAGCTCCATCTTTTCTGGAGCGTATTTTTCCATGAAACGCTCGCCTTCGCTGTTGTAGAGGCGTCCGCCTTCACCGCGTGCAGCTTCACTGATGAGGATCCCGCTACCTGCGAGGCCTGATGGGTGGAACTGGACGAACTCCATATCTTCGAGGGGCAGACCGTGGCGAGCGAAGATGCTCAGGCCATCCCCCGTGTTGGCATGGGCGTTGGAATTGATCTTAAAGGCTCTTGCATAGCCGCCTGTAGCGAACATCACGGCGCGGGCATTGAAAATGGCAGGTTCCATATTGCGCAGATTGTAGGCCACGACGCCGTAGGCTTTGCCATCTTTGTAGAGGAGGTCCGCGACGTACCACTCGTCCCAAAATTCCACGCCTTCACGGTGGGCTTGCTCATAGATGGTCTGCAAGAGCGTTAGACCCGTTCTATCTTTTGCGAAGCAGGCGCGCGGTTTACTCTGTCCACCGAAAGGGCGCTGGGCGATACGACCGTCTTCGCGACGGCTAAATGCCGCTCCCATGTGCTCTATCCAGCGGATCGTTTCGGGCGCTTTGGAACACATCAGCTCCACTGCGTCCTGGTCGGCAAGGTAGTCGCTTCCTTTAACGGTGTCGAACATGTGCAGTTCTACGTCGTCATCGTCTGAAAGCGCTGCATTGACACCTCCTTGGGCGGCGCCGGAGTGGCTGCGCAGGGGGTGGAGTTTCGTAAGCACCACGACGTTTTTGCCGCTTTTTTTGAGCTCTCGTGCAGCGGCGCATCCGGCCAAACCGGAGCCCACTATGACTACATCGTATGAGTAAACAGGTACTTCCATATCGGGCTGTCCTTTTGATTGGTGTAGATTTGCATTGATTATAACATTTCGCATCGAAAAATGGCGTAAAAGCATTTTTGCTCTTAGATTTCAGCGGCGATTTGTTACAATATTTACCAATTTATAGAGGATATGAGCCGTGAACAAAGAGTTCTATTTTATTAGTTTATTTAATAATAAAAGCATCGGTGACGATGCTGCCGTGGTCGGAAAATATCTCTATAGCCATGACATCTTTTGTGAGGGTATTCACTTTCGCACAGAGTGGATGCCACTGGAAGTGATCGCAAAAAAGGCGATGCTTGTCAATATTTCAGATGCCGTGGCGATGAATGCCAAGCCGCTCTATGCGTTGGTGGGCATCGAGATGCCAAAGCGCTTTGAGATGCCGCAGATGCGTGCCATCGCAAAAGGGCTGCAAGAGGTATGCGCAGAGTTTGGGTGTGAAATCATCGGTGGCGATACAGTCGCTGGAGATCGTCTTTGCTTTAGCATTACGATCGTTTCTATAAGCAATCGACCCATCGAGCGTGGACCCATCAAAGAGGGGATGCTCATAGCCTACACCGGAAGACTCGGTGCGAGCAAAAATGAGCTTACAAAAGCGCTGCGCTATGGAAAAGTAGGCAAAAAGTCGCGCTTTTCCGAGCCTATTTTGCGCCAAAGATTTATGCAGCGAGCTGCCAGACACATTACAGCAGCGATGGATATCAGCGATGGACTTTTCGATGATTTGGCCAAACTCTCGCGCCACAATCGCATCGGCTTTCGCTTGTTTTCTCCTATTCCCAAACGTGTGGGCTGCAGCGGCGAGGAGTATGAACTGCTCATCGCCTTTTGGCCCTCTGAGCGTGAAGCTCTCATGCGTATCGCCGAGGCCACGCGAACACCGCTGACGATTTTTGCACGTGCTATGCGGGGGAGATTTCGCAATGTATGTCATGCACACCATTTTTGACTCATAGTAGCTTTTGTCATATAATATAGAAAGTTTGACATAAAGGATATAGTATGACAAAAAAGATCGGAGTGCGTGAGCTTGCGAGAAATATAAAGGTGTTGGACGAATATGACATATTGGAGATAGAGGATAAAAAAACAAGAAGATGCAAAGGTGTGTTTGTCTCGTCGAAATATGCCGATGAGGTAAAGAAATTCATAGAAAATAAAGAAAGAGAAAACAAAGAGCGTAAGCTTCGTTCATTGATGCGATTTGCCGGGACGGTGCAGATGGATGAGGAGTTGGTGCGATCAGATGAAAAGAGTTTGCGCAAGGAGGCTGCTCGAAGGAAAATAGATGAAGTCTAAAATTTTTTTGGATATCAATATTGTTTTGGATATATTAGTTCCTACCCGTCCATACCATGCACTCCACAAAGAGCTTTTGCAAAGATTGTTGGAATACGATGTCTATTTGAGCGAAGATATGCTCAGTACAATCTATTATGTGACGAAAAACAACCAAAAGTCATTGCAGTTTTTTCGTGTTATCGTGGATGAATGGAATATAGTGCCTTTTGGTAGAGACGTAATAAAAAAAGCTATAGCCTATACCCTTGAAAATGAAACGGATTTTGAAGATGCGCTGCAATGCTTTTGTGCAAAGAAATATGGTTGTGCCAAAATTTTGACCAGTGATAAGAAATTCGTCGCGTGTGGGGTTGAAATTGTCGATTATAAACGTTTTTTAGAAGGTGCATAATGGATAGAATCTTGTATCTCGACCATGCACCTATCGATTTTTATTTTCGCCAGTCGCCGGAAACTTTCGTGGTAGAAGAAGTGCCGCTCTATCCTTTTAGCGGCGAGGGGGAGCATCTGGTGGTGAAGGTGCGTAAAAAAGAGCTCACCACCTGGCAGATGCTCCAAGCCTTGAGCGAACATCTGGGAGTGAAGCTGCGCGATATCGGCTATGCAGGCCTCAAAGACAAAAACGCACTCACCTATCAATACATCTCCTTGCCAAGACGCTACGAAGAGATTCTCAAGAACTTCAGCCATCCCAAAATCAAAATCATCGAAATGACGTATCATACAAACAAGATTCGTTTGGGGCATTTAAAAGGCAACCGTTTCTTCGTACGTCTTAAAAAGGTGCTGCCGGTGGCGGTAAAAAGAATAGACGAAGTGCTCAAAATCATCGAAAAAGAGGGGATGCCAAACTATTTTGGCTATCAAAGATTCGGGATAGAGGGCAATAACTGGGAGCTGGGTCGCAAAGTGGTGGAGGGCACATTGCGCATCCGCGAGCCGAAAAAGCGCCGCTTTCTCGTCAACGCCTACCAAAGCCACCTTTTCAATCTGTGGCTGAGCGAGCGCATAAAACAGAGCAAACTCATCAACGCATTTTCAGTAAAAGAGCTCTCCCGGGTGCTGGATTTGCCAAGCGGCGTCATAGATGAACTCAAAAAGCAGCCTCGCTTTTTCAAGCTCTTGCCGGGTGATGTGATGATGCATTATCCACGAGGCAAAATTTTCTATGCCGAAGATGTAATGGCCGAGAGTGAACGTTTCGCGGCTCGTGCCATCGCTCCCACGGGGCTGCTGTCTGGGCGACGTACCAAACGAGCTGAAGGATTAGCACGCGAGATCGAGAAGGATTTCGATGATGAGCGTATAGAGGAGTTTGGGGATAGGCGCTATGCGTGGGTTTTTGTCGAAGATCTTGAAGGGCGCTATAAAGAAGAGAAGGCTTGGTATGAATTAAACTTCTTCTTACCCAAAGGGTGCTATGCTACGGTACTACTCGAAGAGATAGCACACAAAAAACTAAAGGATGACAATGCGAGCTGAATTCAAAGAAGATTGCAGATATTCTGACGAAATTCGCGAAGATACGCGCGATGTCTTTTACAAATGGCTCAAACGCTACGGCTGGGATATTCCCGAACTCGATGAAGACGTGGCTGCGAAACTGATCCTCACCGAAATGCGCAAAGAGCTCGAAGCTCTCGAAGCCAAGCACTGCGGAGGCCAGTGCGACACCGAACCGCCAAGCTGTCCTAATTAATTCCTTCAAAGAATAGGCTGCCGATACGCACCATATTGGAGCCGCACTCGATGGCCAGTTCGAAATCACCGCTCATACCCATAGAGCAGATTTGGGCTCCATGGGGTTTGAGGGTTTCGTAGATCTTGTAGGTGGTCTCGAAACTCTCCTTGATCTTTTCTCTCTCGTCGGTGTGCGCACCGATGGTCATCACTCCCACCAGGTCGATATGTTTTGTCTCCTCGATGATTTTGAGGTACTCGTCATAGGCGCGCTCTGGCATCACGCCGGCTTTGGTCTCCTCTTTTGCGCTGTTGATTTGCAAAAGGCACTGCATCTTTTTGCCTTTGGCCTCCAAGCGTTTGTCGATCTCCAAAGCTAGTTCCAAGCTATCGAGAGACTGCATGAACCAAGGATCGAGATCAATGAGGTGGTTGATTTTGTTTTTTTGGAGTCTTCCGATGAAGTGCCACTCCAAAGGCAAATCTTCCAATGCACTCGTTTTGGCTTTGAGGTCTTGGACGCGGTTTTCGCCAAAAGCGCGCTGGCCTAATTCATAGAGCGCTCGTATCTCTTGGGTCCCCACATATTTCGTCACTGCTACGATTTGGACGATATGGTGTTCGCTGCGCCGAATCCTGGCAGACTCCACCCGCTGAACGATTGCGTCGAAATTGTCGCGAAGTTTGTAGATATCCATCAGTGCGCTCCTAAGAGTCTGTTGATGTCGTTATACAGCCCTAATCCCAAGAGACCGATGATAAAGATCCATCCCACATAGGTGATGCGATAGAGCATCTGGGGTGTGGGGCTTTTTCTCGTAATCATTTCATACAAGTTTATCATAATGTGGCCGCCGTCAAGTGCCGGGATGGGCAGGAGATTGAGAATGCCGAGGTTGACGGAGATGAGGGCACAGAGTGCGAGAAACGGAGCGAGACCCATTTGACTCGCTTTGGCGGTGACATCGACTATGGTGATGACGCCGCCGATCTCTTTGGGTGAGACGATTCCTTCGATCATCTTCTCTATCCCTACTACGATGAATTTGGCAGCATCTACAGTTCTTTGCCATGCATACGTGGTTGCGCTCAATAGAGTGTGATGCACCGTTACCGTGGCTTTGAAATCGGGAGCTATGCCGATCATCGGGCGTTTGATCTTTTCGCCGAAGATGTTTTTGGTGGCAGTTAGTTTGGGTGCCACTGTGATATGGAGTCTTTTTTCGCCACGTTTGATGAGAAGATCGAATGCATGGGGATGATGCTGCAAATAGTCGCTCATTTGATTCCACGTAGCGACACTATGCCCGTCGACGGCGAGGATCCTATCGCCGCTGCGAAGTCCCGCTTGGGCTGCGGGAGAATGGGGGAGGACCTTGCCGATTTGTGGTGCGTATGCCTGATAGCCCCACAGGGCGATGAAGAGATAGAGCATGTAGGCCAAGAAGAAGTTGGCAAAAGGGCCGGCGAGGAGGATGACGATACGCTGCCACGGTTTTTTGGCGCTGTAGCTATCGGGATCACTGCTGAGTTTGCCTGGGTCCGTATCGTCCTGGCCCTTCATCTGCACATAGCCTCCTAAAGGCAGTGCACTGATGGCCCATTCATTCCCGCAGCACATCTTTTTGGCCAGCACCGGGCCGAAACCTATGCTAAAGCGCTCCACTTTCACACAGAAAAACTTGGCGGCAAGATAGTGCCCTAACTCATGGATAAAGATCATCACGGAAAGTGCTACAAGCGCCCAAAAAATTCCCATATCAATCCTTCAAATAGGCTTTGGTATATTCATATCCGCTATAGAGCGTAATAGCGACGGCCAGCCACAAAAGCGGCACGCCGATGGTGGTCCAGTCCATGGTCAAAAATCCGATGGCGAACATCTGGACAATCGTTTTGACTTTTCCCAAAAAGCTCGCCGCTATCTCCTTGCCGCTGCCGACTGCACTCACACGCAGACCCGTGATAAAAAATTCGCGTGTAAGGATGAGGTAGACGGCCCAGGGGTTGGCGCGTCCCAGCACCATGAGACCGAGAAATCCTGCCAGCGTGAGCATCTTGTCTGCCAAGGGATCGAGGATCTTGCCAAGTTGGGTGATCTGATCGAATTTGCGTGCGATGTAGCCGTCGAAAAAATCGGTGATGCTCGCAAGCACGAACAAAAAGGCTGCGAAGTAGTCGAGCCAGGAGGGATGGATGTGGGGAAAAAGATCACGATCCACCAAGAACAAAAACATCAAAGGCGCGACGGCGAGCCGCACGAAGGCGAGGATGTTGGGGATGTTGATATTGCCCTTCATCAGCTAAAGCTCGTGCCTCCATCCACCACAAGTGTCTGGCCTGTTATCCAGCCGGCTTCGTCGCTGCATAAAAACCAGCAAGCACCTGCCAGGTCTTCAGGTTCTCCCATACGTCCCAAGGGACTGCGTGCGATGGTTTCGGCTTTGACCTCTTCGTAGTTTGGAAAGGCGCGTAGGGCGTCGGTGTCGATGGGACCGCCGCTGACAGCGTTGACACGGATGTTTTTGGGACCCAGCTCGTGGGCTGCATATTTGACCATCGTCTCCACTGCCGCTTTCGAGCTGCCGTGGCCGGCGTAATTGGGAGTGTAGACGAGGTTGCCTGTGGAGCTAAGCGTTATGATGCTACCGCCGCCCACTTTCTCCATCCGCTTGGCCGCCTCTTGCGCGCCTACGACGAAGGCGAGGACCGTGGCTGTGTAGATGTTGTCGAGTCCCCTTGGGCGCAGGCGCATGAAAGGTCCGAAGCCGCCCACTACGGCGCGGCCGGAGATGATGGCGTTGGAGATGAAGTAGTCGACACGCTCGAAATCTTCGTCGATGAGTTTGAAAATCTCTTTGTACTGCTCGGGCTCGAGGACGTTGAGCTGATAGGCTTTGGCTTTGATGCCGTATTTTTGCGCCAGATCCTGGGCGAGCTGATTGGCTATCTCTTCGTTGGAGTTGTAGGTGAAGGCCACATTCACACCCTCTTTGGCGAAGCGCTCGACTATTGCACGTCCGATGCCTCTGGTACCACCGCTAATCACGAGAGTCTTACTCATGCTACCACCTCATACTTTTTGAGTGTCTCTTCGATTTTTTTCATATTTTCTGCACTCGGTGGCACTAACGGCAAGCGATATTCGAGAGTGTCGATGAGACCTGCTATGTACATGGCGGCTTTGATAGGGATGGGATTGGATTCGATGAAGAGGACTTTGTTGATATCGAAAAGTTCGTCGTTGACCATCTTGGCCGTATCGAACTGTCCTGCCAGCCCCGCGTGCACCAGCATCGCCATCTTATCGGGCAGCAGATTTGCCGTGACGGAAATCACGCCCATACCGCCATTTGCGATGATGGGGTAGTTGATAGCATCGTCACCGCTGATAACGTAAAGCTCAGGGCGCTTGGCCAGAAGCTCCACGCAGCGCTCTATCGAGCCTGTGGCTTCCTTGACGCCGTAGATATTGGGCACTTCATCAAAGAGGCGAAAGACGGTTTGGGGCTTGATATCGACACCTGTACGACCGGGGACGTTGTAGAGCAGCACCGGGATATCTACCGCTTCGGCAATGGCTTTGTAGTGCTGATAAAGACCCTCTTGGGTGGGTTTGTTGTAGTAGGGCGAGACGCTAAGGATCGCATCTGCTCCTGCTTTTTGTGCGAATTTGGCGAGATCTATCGCTTCGTGGGTGGAGTTGCTGCCGGCTCCCGCCATTACCTTTGTGGAGGTGCCTTTGCACACTTCCACGGCGATTTCGATGCAGCGTTTGTGCTCGTCGTGCGTAAGCGTAGCGCTCTCGCCAGTGGTGCCCACAGGGACCACTACGTCGATGGCGTTGTCGATTTGGCGCTGGATGAGTCTGGCGTAGGCCTCTTCGTCGATATTGCCGTTTTTAAACGGCGTAATGAGGGCGGTCATGGCTCCTTTGAGTTTCGTCATCACTCTCCCTTTCTCAAAATCACGGTGGTAGCGTTTTTGGGTACGAAATATTTCTTGGCTACTTTTTGCAAATCTTGTACTGTGAGTTTATCGATATTTTCCTCATAATGCAAGAGAGGCTCGATATCCCCTTTGGCGTAGTAATCGCCGAAAATCCCTGCGAGGTTGCTGCAGTTTTCCATGGAGAAGATGAAGTCGGCTTTGGTGTTGATTTTGATTTTATTGAGCTCCTCTTTGTCGATCTTGCCGGCTTTGAGTTTGTCGATTTCGCTCCATATCTCTTTTTCGATCGCTTCAGCTTTGACGCCTGGGTTGGCTACTGCCATGAAAATAAAGAGGCCCGGGTCGATATTTTCCATATTGTAGGCCCACACTTGATTGACCATCTTCTTGCTGTCCACTAATTCTTTATAGAGCCAGCTCGATTTGCCGCTGCTGAGCAGCTCCGAAATGGCGCTAAGTTTCACTTGGTCAGGGTCTTTGAAGTTGGGGATATGAAATGCTATGGCGATCATCTCCACTTCCGTATCGCGCTCTATCACCACACGTTTGGGACCGTCTTGGGGAGGTTCCGTTTGATGGACTTTGGGGATGTCGCAGCAGTTTTTGATGTGCTCAAAATGCTTCTTGGCTAGCTCGAAAACTTTTTCGGGCTCGATATCGCCGGCTACCACGAGAATGGCGTTTTTGGGTTGGTAGTAGGTTTTATGGAATGTGCGAATATCCTCTATCGTCCAATGCAAGATATCTTGCATGAAACCTATCGGCGTCCAGTGGTAGGGGTGGTAGAGGTAGGCGTTGTTGAAGAGTCTGAAGTAGAGGTAGCCTGTGGGATTGTTGTCGGTGCGCCAGCGGCGCTCTTCGGCCACCACTTCGCGTTCGGTCTGAAACTCTTTGTCATCGAGTTTTAGGTTTTCCATGAGCTCTGCGAAGAGCCACAGGGATTTGTCGAGATTTTTAGATGAGCTTTTGATGAAATAGTGGGTGTAGTCAAATCCCGTCGAAGCGTTGTCCACGCCGCCGAAGCTCTTGACGATTTTATCGAACTCTCCCGCTTTGAGGTGTTTGGTGGATTTGAAGTTGAGGTGCTCGAGCATATGTGCGATGCCACTTTTGCCCATCACTTCGTTGCGACTTCCTACGCGGTAGAAGATGTCGGTAGAAATCACGCCGCTTTCGTTATGGGTGGGGATGACGACGACCTTGAGGCCATTGTCAAGCGTCTTTTCGTAGTGTTTGGGTAGTGCGTTTGCCATCAAACCTCCAATAGTGAGAATTAGGAAAAACAGAATTCGTATCATAGAGCCGCTCCTATGGCTTGGGAGATGTGGGTGTAGCCGTCGCTACGCAGGCGCTGGATGAGACCTTCATTGATATCGCGTACGAGGGCAGGGCCATGGTAGATAAAAGGTGTAAAGAGCTGCAAGAGTGATGCGCCGTGCAAGATGCGCTTGTATGCTTCATCTGCGCTATCGATGCCACCCACACTGATAAGCACCGTCTTGCCAAAAAGCTCTTTTGCAATAGCTTTGAAAATGGTAAAGCTCTTGGGTGCTATCGGTTTGCCGCTGATACCACCAAAGTCCTTGGCACCTGGGATGAGGGAGTAGTCGATGGATGTATTAGTGGCGATGATCCCGGCCGCTCCCGCACGTACAGCCGTGGTGCAAAGACGAACCGCCTGCTCTTCGCTCATATCGGGAGCGATCTTGAGCAGGATCGGTGTGGTGGTGAGTTCAGCGGCCATAGCGAAGAGCTCTTGGATGAAGCTTTCGTTTTGCAAGTCTCGTAGACCCGGTGTGTTGGGACTGGAGATATTGATGACCAGATAGTCTGCGAGATCTTTGAACTCTTCGATTAAAAAGCGATAATCCTCGAGGGCTCTTTCTTGTGGTGTGGCTTTGTTCTTGCCGATATTGATACCGATGGGAAATCGTAGAGGATGGATACTTTCAAGGCGTGCTTTGATGATCGCGGCGCCTTCGTTGTTGAACCCCATGGCGTTTTGGAGCGCTTCGTACGCAGGATAGCGAAAGAGGCGGGGTTTGGGATTGCCGGGCTGCGGCCTCGGAGTGAAGGTGCCTACCTCCACGTAGCCAAATCCAAGGGCGTGGAGCGCTTTGACCATCGTGGCGTTTTTGTCAAAGCCAGCTGCGATGCCTAAAGGATTGACAAAAGTTTTGCCGAAGATCTCTTGATGGAGAATCGGCTCGTCCACGAGGTAGCGTTTTTTGAGCTGATGTTGCAAAAAGGGAGAGTCCGAAACCATACGCAGAGCCGCTTCGGCGATATGGTGTGCCGTCTCGGGATCGAGGCGAAAGAGGATCTTTTTGAGTGTTTGGTAATCCATGACGCTCATCTTTTTGGGCTTATTATAGCGAATTTCTCTGCACAAGTATGATATCATTAGAACATAGCCATTTTAAAGGAGTGGAATTGCAAACGCTCTATAAATTGAAAGACGACAAGCTACAAAAGCTCTTAGAAGAGATACTCCAGGTTTGCGCAAAGTTTGTCCATGTTCCTTTTCGACTTATACTTTTTGGCTCCTTTGCCCGAGGTGACGCGACACAGTTTTCCGATGTCGATATCGCACTCCAAACTAAAGTAGATATTGACGAGAAGGTGATGAGAAAAATACGTGAAAAGTTGCATAAAATCCGAACTCTTAGAAAAATAGACTGCCTCTATGTCAATAGAGCTTCGCCAACATTGCGTGAAACAGTACAAAAGGAAGGAGTTGTGGTCTATGAGTCTACGAAATAGATTAGGCGAGTTTAATAGATGTCTCAAAAAGTTTGAAGAGGTCCTGCAAAAACCAAAAGATGATATAGTGCGCGATAGTGCTATAAAGAGATTTGAACTCTGTTTTGAAATCGCTTGGAAAAGCTTGAAAGATTACATTGCGCATGAAGGCATCATCTGTAGGTCTCCAAGAAGCTGTTTACAAGAGGCTTTTTCTATGGGACTTATAGAGGATGAAGATGCGTGGCTTTCGATTTTGGAAGATCGTAATCTGAGTGTGCATACTTACGATGAAGCATTGGCCGAAGAACTCTACAAGAGACTCTTAGACCATTACAAAGCGATACAATCTCTGTATGAAGCGATCAAGGTCTAATTTTTGTTATAGAGCTCCCGGTAATGGGGGCACTCTTGCATGAGCTCCTTGTGGTGTCCTTCGCACACCTTTTGGCCTTCGCTCATGACGATGATGTCGTCGGCGAATGTGATGGAACGGATATTGTGGCTGATCATGATGACGATGCGACTTTTTGCGAGCTTTTTGATGGTCTCTAAGATCGCCTGTTCGCTTTTTTTGTCCAGTGCGCTGGTGGCTTCGTCGAGGATGAGGATTTTGGGATCTTTGTAGAGGGCTCGTGCGATTGCCAGACGCTGGCGCTGACCGCCGCTGAGATTCATCCCCGCTTCTTCGAGTTTGGTGTGGATGCCTTCTGGCATTTTGGAGACGAAATCGTACGCTTCTGCTTGCTTAAGGGCTGCGATGACACGCTCTTCGTCGAAGTTTTCACCGCCTACGTTCGCGGCGATACTCTCTTGGAAAAGATAGACCCGTTGCGTCACAAGAGCGATGCGTTTTCGGTACGAGACCAGATCGAAGGTGCGCAGGTCATCGCCGTCGATGGTGACGCGCCCCGATGTGGGATCGTAGAAGCGCACTAAGAGATTGACGATGGAGCTCTTGCCGCTGCCGCTGTCGCCCACGATGGCGGTGATGGCATCTTTTTGCGCGCAAAAGCTTACATCTCGCAGCGCCACTTTTTCGTCATACTCCAGACTTACATTTTCCAAGCAGACTCTCCCGATAGCTTCGGGCATCTCCTTCGTGCCGCTTTTGATCTGGGGCTGTAGATCGATGACGGCAAAGACGCGCTCGCTGGCTGCCACGGCGTCTTGGAGTTGGCTGTACATGGCGGAGGTGACTTTGATGGGGTTGTAGAGCATAAAAAGTGCCGTCATAAATGAAAAGAAGGCACCCGTGCTCATCCGTCCTGCGATTACCTCGTGGCCGCCCACATAGATGACGATCGCGATGACCACGGCACCGAGTACCTCCATGAGAGGATTGGTGAGCTGTGAGATGCGTACCTGTTTGAGGGTGAGTTTGAAAAAGTCGCGATTATGCTCGTTGAAGCGCCGCAACTCTTCGCTCTCTCGCGCTTCGGCTTTGATCAGCTCGATGTTGTTGAAGATCTCCGTCAGATGGGTGGTGAGATCGGAGATTTTTTCCTGTGAGAGGTGTGAGACCTTTTTCATACGTTTCGCGAGGCGCGAAAGGGGGTAGAGCGCCAGGGGCATGATCACGAGAAAGTAGAGAGCCAGTTTGGGACTTTGGTAGATCACCACGAACGTGAGGGCGAAGATAGTGAAAATCTCGCGAACCATCGTAGGGATCATGATGGCCACCACGTTTTTGATACGGTTGATATCGTTTGTGAGGCGGCTGATGAGCTCGCCTGATGGCTGCTTGATGAAGTAGTCCATGTGCATCGCTAAAATCGAAGCGAGCATCTTTTGTCGGATTTCTCGGATGATATCCTGACCGATATATTCGGTGTAGTAGACCTGGATGTACTTGCCGAAACTTTTGAGAAAGTAGAGCACGATCACCAGTGGCGGCAAGAGAGTGAGCATCGCGCTGTTTTTTTCGATGAAAATGCGATCGAGGATAGGCTTGACCACATATGCGGAAGCCCCTGTACCTGCCGCACTGAGAATCATCCCAAGGATCGCGATGGCGAATTTGCCTTTGTGTTTGAGGATGAAAGGCCAGTAGCGCCGCAGAATTTCTCTCACACCTTCTCCCAGACTGTCCCTTGGGGTGTGTCCATAATGGCGATGCCAAGGCTGCGTAGCTCCTCGCGAATGGCGTCTGCGGTGGCGAAATCTTTTGCCTTCTTGGCTTCGCTGCGTCTGGCTATGAGCTCTTCGATGCGCTTCTTGGTTGCTTCGTCGATGCCGTGCTGGAAGTAGGCGTAGGCATCTTGGCCGCCGATACCGAGCACTTCGCTGAGGTATACGATATTGGCCATTGCAGCTTTTTTGAAGTTTTTATCTTTTGGATTTGCATCGAGATGCTCGTTGGCTCTGGCTACGAAGCCATCCACTACCGCGAGCGCCCTGGAGATATTGAGATCGTCGCTGAGGGCTTCGAGGAGTGCACGCTTGAAATCTTCTTCCACATTGCCGGGCGTAACGCCGTAAAGGCGCTTTTTGAGGCGATAGAGCTTATCGAGGCGTTTTTTGGCCGCTTGCAGGTCCTCTTCGTTGAAGTTGAGGTTGGCGCGGTAGTGCGTCGCGAGCAGATAAAATCGCAATACCTCGCCGTCATACACGGCCAGGGCGTCTTTGAGAAAAAAGCTGTTGCCTAAAGACTTACTCATCTTCTCGCCGCTGATCGTGACAAAGCCGTTGTGCATCCAGTATTTGGCGAGTTTTTGGTGGTCGGCGCAGCGGGTTTGGGCCGCTTCGTTTTCGTGGTGGGGGAAAAAGAGGTCCATCCCGCCGCCGTGGATATCGATCTGATACTCTTTGTCACGGTATGCCAGATGCTTTTCGATCATCGCCGAGCACTCGATATGCCAGCCGGGACGCCCCGCGCCGAAGGGCGAATCGAAGCAGACGTCTTGTGCCTTGCAGGCTTTCCATAAGGCGAAGTCGGCAGGATTTTTCTTGGCGGGATTTGGCTCGATGCGGCTAAGACTCTCCTCGTCGCACTTGTGGCTGAGGCTGCAATATTCGCTATCCTTGGAGGTATCGAAGTAGACGTCGCCCTCAGGCGTGGTGTAGGCGCAGCCGTTTTTGATGAGCTTGTCGATCATCGCAGTAATGGCATCGAGACTCTCTGTGGCTTTGGGCTCGATGTCGGGACGCTTGACACCTAAGGCGTCCATTTCTGCGAGGTAGCGCTTGATGTAGTAGGAGGTGAGCTCTTGCAAACTCTTGCCGGTTTCAAAAATCTTTTTGATGATCTTGTCGTCGATATCGGTGAAGTTTTTCATAAAAGTCACTTCATACCCCAGCGCTTCGAGGGTGCGGCGCAAGAGGTCAAAAGCGATGGCGCTACGGGCGTGTCCCAAGTGCGCGTCGTCATAGACCGTGGGGCCGCAGACGTAGATGCGAACTTTCCCCTCTACGATGGGGTTGAACGCGACAACTTCTTTTTTGCTGCTATCATAGATGCGCATCGATCCTCCAAAAGCTTTTGATAAGTACAATTATAGCTACTTCTAAGAGCAGCGCAAAACCAAGAGCCAGCGCCGCTTTTTTGTCAAAGAGCTCTCGCAGCCTCGCAAAGCCAAAGCTTTTGAGTGTAAAAAAAAGCAGCACGAAGCCCGCTATGCTCGATCCTAATGCCAAGCCGGCCGCTTGCATGGGGACTATGAGAGCGAGAGAAGCGAGGATATTGGCTGTGAGGGAGTAGCTGGCGATCTTGGCCGCTTCCTTTTGGCGATACTGGGCATAGAGCCAGAGTGAAAAGAGTTTTGCTAGTCCATAGGGGACGAGGCCTATCATATACATTGCCAACACGGCGCTGGCTTGGATCGTATCGTGGCGGGTGAAGCTACCGTGCTCGAATAAAAGCCAAATAATCTGGCGCGCTAATAAGATCCCCCCAACAGTCGCTGCCAGTAAGAGTCCTAACAAGAGCCAAAAGCTCTTTTTGAGATGCCCCATCGCAGCCTCTTCCTGACCGTTGTGGAGCGCCTTGGAAACGGAAGGAAAGAGCGCCGTAGCCGTAGCGATGGCAAAGAGCGCCAAAGGCAGCTGCAAGATGCGGTTGGCGTAGTAGAGGTAGCTGATGGAGCCAGCTGCCAAAAACGAAGCCAGCCACGTATCCAAAAAGGACGAAATCTGTGCCGTGGAGTTGCCCCAGATGGCGGGGAAGAAGTTGCGGTAGAAGTGCGCGAGGTCTGTTTTGATTTTATACGCGTATCTGGGCAGTGCGGCAAACCCTTGGATGAGTCTGTGCCAGATGCCAAGCTTTTTGGCCGCGAAGATATGCACCGATAGCTGCAGCGCTCCTCCTATGAGTACCGCGATGCTCAGTGCCAGCACCACTTGCGGTTTGGCCGCATCTTTGCAAAGCAATAGCTCAGTGATGAGCGCAATATTGAGCAAAGCCGTGGCGTAGGCCGTGGTGGCGAAGTGCTCCTTGTACTGCAAAAGTGCCGCTAAAAATGTGACGGCGAAGATGAAATCGAGGTAGTAGAAATTAATGGCGGTATAGGGTGCAGCGAGCTGAACCAATTGCTCGTCGAAGCCGATGGCGATGAGTTTGGTAAAAAAGGGAGCGAAGAGGGTGACAAGCAGTGAGAGCGCTACGATGATGAGGAAAAATCTCGTAAAAACGGCTGCGGCGAAGAGGTTTTTGTGCCGCGTTTTGGTGTAGCTGGGCAAAAAGCTTTGCACGAATGCGCCTTCTGCGAAGATGCGGCGAAAGAGATTGGGCAGTTTGAATGCCACGAAAAAGATGTCGCTATAGATACTGGCTCCCAGTACGCTGGCTGTGAGCAGGTCGCGCACGAAGCCCAAGATTCTGCTAAAGAGGATGCCGGAGCTGTTGGTAAAAATCTTTTTGAACATTGCGTAATTATATTACACTCTCAAGCGTCTGGCAAAAAAGAGTCCGCAAAGCAGCATCGCGATAGTCCAGCCATAGAGCACTTCGTAGCCGAAACTTTTGAGGATGAAGCCTCCGGGGATGGCGAAAAAGAGGCCGATGGAGGTGAGGTTGTTTTGCAAAGCTATATAGACGGGGCGTTTGTTTTGGGGTGCGATGGCAAAAAGTAGGTTCATCGAAGCGATACGAAAACCGTCTCGGGCCATCCCCAAGAGAAAAAAAGCCAGAAAAAAGCTCGCTTGTACATGGGCGATGAGCAATACGCCAAAAGCCGTGATGGCGAGGATGAAACTTGTGAGCATAATCTCTTTGTAGCGAGGAGATAGACGTTTCCACACAAGATTTCCAAGCATTGCACCAATCATCTGGATAATGATGAAGCCCCCAACGAGCCATCCTGTCAGATGGATATAGCTTTTGGCCTGCAAGATGACGTAGGCGAAGCTCAATAAAAAAGAGTAGCTCAAAAGTACCGTCGCTATTTGGATTTGGAGTGCCTTGTCTTTGCGGAGCAGTCCAAAGGCGTTGCGCAAGAATTCCCAAAAGCTCTTCTCTTTTTGGGTCACCTCTTCGCGGGGCGGCTCTTTGATCGTAGCAAACGTCACGAGGCCAAAAGCCATCAAGAAGGCGCTCAGAATAAAAAGATAGGCGTAGCTTTGGGGAGCGGGGTAGTGCGAGAGCACGTAGCCTGCGGCGATACCGCTCAGGATCGAGCCGATGGCGGCGAAGAACTGGCGGTTGGCCATGGAGCGGCCGCGGGTAGTCTGGTCGAAGACTTTGGCGAGGATTTCGTTGAAATAGATGCTGCCAAAGCCTGCGGAGAAGCTAAAGAGAAACAAAAAGAGCGCGATCATCATAAGTGTAAGCTGCGGATCGCGATCACCGATGAAGTAGATAGCCAGACCTATGGAGAGCCAGCTAAGAAAGCGTGCTAAAAACACAAGGCGCAAATAGGGCATCACTATGCGAAAGCTCTGGGCATAGAAGGCCGCGAAAAGCTGCACCACGATGGCACCACCGCGCAGGAGCGAAGTGAAAAATCCGATGATGGCCACATCGTGGGCGAAGTGGTGGATTATAAGAGGCAGCGTGGTGGATGGCTCCGCCACGCCTAAGGCCAAAGCCAAGAAAAAGCCGTGCAGGACGTTTTTGAGGTTGTTGCTTTTGTAATCCATAGCCGAATTATAGCGTTTATGGTACAATTTGCACACTTTAGATAAAGGAAGAGGATGATCGTAGGCCTCATCGGTGAGGTGGTCAAAAAAGAGCCCACGCTTGTGCATCTGCAAGTAGGCGGCATCATCTACGAACTTTTTGTCTCTCTCAATACCAGTGCGGCTATAAGTTCTGGCAACGTGCGCCTGCATACCACCCTCATCGTACGTGAAGATGCCCACACCCTCTACGGCTTCGCTACGATGGATGAGAAGCGGATGTTCGATAGGCTTCTTAGGCTCAACGGCGTAGGTCCCAAGGTGGCTCTGGCAATATGTTCTACTTTCAAGCCTGAGGAGTTTGTGGAGGTGGTGCGCCAAAAAAACGTGGCTAAGCTCAAGAAGGTGCCCGGCATCGGTCCCAAGAGCGCACAGCGCATCCTCGTGGAATTAGGTGAGTTCGATCTCGGCTCAGCGGGAGTGGCGCAGATGGATGCGAGCGTAGAGCAGGCTGCAAAAGCCCTGGAGAGCTTGGGATTCAAAAAAGAGCAGATCCAAAAGGCCCTCGCCAAGTGTGACGCCACAGATACCGCAAGCCTCGTCAAAGAGGCCCTCAAAATCATCCAAAAACTGTAAGGACGGCTATGAAGTATGCAGTGATTTTCGGTGGAGTGAGTTTCGAGCACGAAATCAGTATCGTCAGCGCCATCGCCATCAAAGATCTCGTGGACGCGAAGTTTATCTTTATTGATAGTGCTCGCGATTTCTACCTGATCGACAAAACGAAGCTCAAATCGAAACTCTTTAGCAGCGGCGCATATAAAAAGATGCCAAGGCTGGAGCTCAAAAAGGGAGGCTTCTATCAAAAGGGGCTGCTCAAAGAAAAACGCGTGGAGTTCGATATCGCTATCAATCTCGTCCATGGTGGTGACGGCGAAGATGGAAAACTGGCATCTCTTTTGGAGTTTTTCGCTATTCCCTACATCGGCCCTAGAATAGAGGGGAGTGTGATCAGTTTCAACAAACTCTTTACCAAGCTCTACCTATCGCACATCGGTGTGGAGTCGCTCCCCTTTCAGGTGATGCGCAAAGATGCCATCGAGCCGCCGAAATTCGACTATCCCATCATCATCAAACCGGTGCATCTTGGTAGCAGCATCGGCGTGAGTGTGGTGCGTGACGAAAGTGAACTTAGCTACGCGCTCGATGTGGCTTTCGAGTTTGATGATGCGGTGCTGATCGAGCCCTTTATCGAAGGGATCAAGGAGTACAACCTCGCCGGCTGTAAGGCGGGGCAGTTTTACCTCTCTAAAATCGAAGAGCCCCAAAAGGGTGCGATTTTGGATTTTGAGAAAAAATATCTCGACTTTGGCCGCACGGGAGAAGTGCAAGATGCCGAGCTTCTGGCACCCGTGCGCGAGACGATGATAGACTACTTCAAGCGCATCTACGATCCGCTCTTTTTGGGAGCTATCATCCGTGTGGACTTTTTCGTGCACGAAGGCAAGGTCTATGTGAACGAAATCAACTCCATCCCCGGCAGCCTCGCCAACTACCTCTTCGAGGATTTTCGCACCGTCCTCGATGCGCTTGCGCACAACCTTCCCAAAGAGCGATCCATCCACATCGATTATCGCTACATCAACTCTATCCAATCCGCCAAAAAGTGAAAGAGCTCCTCATCATCGGTGCGGGAGCCGCAGGGCTCTTCGCCGCCAAATGGCTCGAAGGCATCGACTATGCTCTCTTAGAGCATAACGACAAAGCGGGTGCGAAGATTCTCATTAGCGGCGGCGGCCGCGCCAACGTAACCAATCGCGCTGTAAACGCTTCCCACTACCAAACGAACGATAGCGACTTCGTGACAAAAGTTTTACGCAGATTCGACAATCGTGCACTGCTTGCTTGGCTGCGCCGGCATGGTTGTGAGCCTATGGAGCGCAAACCCTCGCAGCTCTTTTGTCCCCATAGTGCCAAGGAGTTGTTGGCTCTCTTGCAAAGTAGCCGCGTGCGCTACGGCATAGAGGTAGAGAGATTGGAGCGAAAAGATGGGTGTTTCGTCGTGCATACGAATCGTGGAGCTTTGCAGGCACGCGCCGTTTTGGTGGCGTCCGGAGGGCTTAGCTACAAAAAGATAGGAGCCAGTCCCATCGGACTGCAGATAGCCGAAGCCTTTGGCCACACCATCGCATCCACGGCACCGGCGCTGGTGGGACTCACACTTCAAAAAGAGCAGGCTTGGATGAAGGAACTTGCCGGCATCAGTGTGACGGCTATGGTGGAGGTGGAGCATAAAAATTTTGATGGCAATATCCTCTTCGCGCACCGCGGCATCAGCGGTCCTGCGATCCTCAATGCCTCGCTTTATTGGAAAAAGGGGCATATCAAGATCGCCTTCCTTCCTAATCTTCCCAAACTCCTGCCCCATAAACAGCTCTCTACACAGCTGCCGCTGCCCAAGCGCTTCGTCAGAGCCTTCTTATCATACATCGGTGTGCCGGATGTTCAGGCCAAAAAGCTCTCGCCTCGGCACAAAAAGCAACTACAACTTCTTTGCGACTACCGTTTCGCGCCGGCCGGGACTTTCGGCTACGAGCGTGCGGAGGTGATGCGCGGCGGGGTGATGCTCGGGGAGCTGGACGAGGGGATGCAGAGCCGCTTACAAGAAGGACTCTTCTTTGCCGGCGAAGTGTGCGATGCCACGGGGGAGCTGGGCGGCTACAACTTCCAGTGGGCCTTTAGCTCCGCGTACGCAGCGGCCGAGGGCATCCGCAACTACTTAAAGAAACATTAGAAAAATTTATAATTAATGGCTTTGATAGAGCTTTGAAGCAAAGAGGCGCATAATAGAGGTAGTCCACCATAAGGAGGCTGCCATGACCTTCAACAAAGAGTATCGCAACATCTACTTAGTCGCCGCCATTTTGGGCCTTTTCGTGCTCTTTATGATCGTCACTACCGCCTGGGTCATCAACGATGTGACGAAGGGGCGATCGTGCGTGAAGACTTGTGCAAGCCAAAAGATGCTAAAATTGCAACAAAAAAAGGCATTTTTTGGCTCT
>JALVTF010000026.1 GCA_027024145.1 Campylobacterales bacterium | reverse complement strand
AATTGGAAGAAGATATCATAGAAGTCAAAAAGCATATCTATGACTATTTGAAATACGATTCACAGATAGAAAAAGCTTTTGCAAAAGATTTAGAAAATGGCGATATTGTTGTCTATGCCAAACTTCCCAGCAAATTCAAAATCCCTACACCTGCTGGATACTACAATCCCGATTTTGCAATTTTGTTCAAAAAAGAAAAGACTATCTATTTCATAGCAGAGACCAAAGGAAGCCTCAAATCGATGGAGCTACGAGGCAAAGAAAAAGCAAAGATAGAATATGCCAAAAAACATTTTGCATATATATCGGATATGCAAAAAGATGATGAGAGCAAATTGATCTATAAAGTGGTTAAGAGTATCGAAGATCTCGATTTTGTATAAGAAAAATAAATATTCATTACTATGATACAAAAGGAGGAAATTATGATACAAAAATCCGAGGCCAAAGAGCTCGAAGCCCTTATTTACGGTGTTTTAGAAAAATTTTTCTCAAATCCTGCATCCGGAGCCACTTCTTCTAAAAATCCCCATTTTACTGGCATTCTTAATTTATAATTTACTAAGTGTCAGCTGAAAATCGGTGTCTATAGTGCTTTTTTACAGAGAAAAAATCGTTAGTAAATAGACGGCCGGCAGAGCCGGCGAAGAGATTAGAGGTCGATGTTACCGCAGTAGGGACACTTTTTCGCTTCGAGTGGAATCTCCATCGCGCATTCACTGCACTTTTTGGTAGTCGGTACAGGTGCGGGTGCCGGCTCTTTGAGTTTGTTGTATCCTTTGATGAACATAAACACCACAAAACCCAAAATCACGAAAGAGATCACGTCATTGAGGAAAAGACCGTATTTGATGGCAGGAGCACCCGCTTTTTCCAAAGCTTTTAAAGACGCGTACTCTTTACCGTCAAGAGGGATGAATAGTTGTGAAAAATCCACATTGCCCAGCAGTTTTCCAACAGGAGGCATAATGACGTTGTTCACCAAAGATTTGACGACCGATGCGAAAGCTGCACCGAAGATGAAACCCACGGCCATATCCACCATGTTACCCTTGATGAGAAACTTCTTGAACTCTTGAAACATAAAAACTCCTTATAATATATTGTGCATGGATGGAGATTATAACGTAGAAATGGAATGAAGAAAAGAGGTATGAGGAAGTTTACGAGGAGCAATCAGCCGCAAAACGGCACGAGTGCGCTCCCCCATGTAAAGCCACCGCCAAAAGCGTCTAAAAGCATCAAATCGCCTTTTTTAAGTTTGCCGGCTTCGTAGATTTCGTTCATTGCCATAGGAATGGAAGCTGACGAGGTGTTGCCGTATTTGCTCACGGTCATCACGACTTGATCGTCGCTAAGGCCCAGTGCATTGGCCACGGCGTTGAGAATGCGATAGTTCGCTTGATGGGGTATAAAATGTGTGATCTGTTCACTGGCGATACCATTTTTGGCTAATATCTCCTCCACATCGCTCGTGAGTGTCTTGACGGCTACTTTGAAGGTTTCGTTGCCCTTCATCTTGATAAAACAGGCGCGCTCTTTGAGCACCTCTTCACTACATGGATGATTCGTTCCACAACCGGGAGTGATGAGATAATTGTAGTATTTGCCGTCCGCTGCGATATTGACATCGATGATGGCTTCTTCTTTATTTTCGGTAGCCGAAACGATAGCAGCTCCCGCACCGTCTCCAAAAAGGATGCATGTTGTGCGATCGGTCCAATCCACGATGGCACTCAGTTTCTCCGCACCTATGATGAGGACGTTTTTCGCCATGCCTGCTTCTATGTAGGCTTTGGCCGTAGCGAGCGCATAGATAAATCCGCTGCAGGCCGCACTGATATCCATCGCGGGTACATTGGCGACGCCCAGCTTTTTGGCGATCATACATGCAGTAGAGGGCATACAAAAATAATCGGGAGAGATGGTTGCACAAACGATCATATCGATATCGTCCGGCTGCATAGCGGCACGCTCCAACGCAAGTCGCGCAGCCTTCGTGCCCATATCGCTGGTGGTTTCGTCTTTGTCGGCGATATGGCGCGTTTTGATACCGGTGCGTTTGGTAATCCATTCATCACTGGTATCTACCCTCTGCTCAAGGTCATGATTCGTCAATACGTTTTTCGGTACATACGCACCGATCGATCGGAAACAGGCGTACAACTTCTATCCTTTGCTTTTGACCTCTTCGAGACGCTTTTCGATATCTTCGTTGATATTCGATTCTACGTAGTTGATAGCTTGATAAATGGCGTTTTTGATCGCTTTGGGCGTGCTTTTGCCATGACTAATGATAGCACAACCTTTGATACCTACCAAAGGTGCTCCACCGTATTCGCTATAATCGATCTCCTTTTTCAAGGAGCGAAAAACCTTTTTCATCATCAAAGC
>JALVTF010000025.1 GCA_027024145.1 Campylobacterales bacterium | reverse complement strand
CACATGATCAGCCCACTGCCTGGCGCTACGCCTATCAAGCCAGGATCGGCCACCTTCCCGCTGCCTGGGATCTTCGCCGAAATCATCGATGAAAACGGCAACAAAAAAGCACCGAATGAAAAAGGATACCTGTGCATCACCAAACCGTGGCCCAGTATGATCCGAACCATCTGGGGCGATAGCGAACGATTCGTCAAGAGTTATTTTGGCACCTGCAAAAAGGATGGCAAGCCTGTCTACTTCAGCGGCGACGGGGCGATTTACGACGAAGATGGGTACATCTGGATCACGGGCCGTATGGATGATGTGATCAACGTCAGCGGTCACCGCTTAGGTACTGCCGAGATCGAAGCAGCCATCGGCCATCACCCACGTGTGGCCGAGTGTGCCGTGGTAGGCAAACCGCACGAAGTCAAAGGCGAGAGTATCTTCGCTTTCGTGGTGCTCAAAGATGATGAAGGTCCGGCAGACGAGATGGAGCTGGTCAAAGAGATCAACGACGTCATCACCAAAGATATCGGACCTTTGGCCAAGTGCGACGAGATCGCCTTCGTGCCGGGACTCCCCAAAACACGCAGCGGCAAAATCATGCGCCGCATCCTTCGCGCCATCGCAAAAGGCGAAGAGATCAAGCAAGACACCTCTACCCTCGAAGACCCGAGCGTCGTCGAAAAGATCATCGCAATCGTCCAAAAGTAAGAGGCCTCGGCCTCTTGCTATATCCCGCAGCCTCTTCCACTCGCTACGTTAAAATCCTCCTCATAGCCACACGCTTCGCAGCGATAGGTAACGTTCGTCGTACCGCTGCATCCTCCGCCGCGCCGCGATTTAGGATGGACGGCCTGTTCGCCGCACTCGGGGCAGATGCCGCTTTGGAGCTTATCGAGCTTTTCACCTTTGTGGCGGATGTAGAGGTAGTAGGCCAAAACTGCCAAGGCAGTGAGGATGAGACTGACGATAAAAAGATACATCACTCTCTCGCAAAGACACTGGAAGTGGAGCAGATGGTCTGGAGCATATACTTCGCATCGAGGCTTCCTCGCCTGTTGGCTCTCTTCCACCACTCTATAGCTTTGTCGAGGTCTTTATCCACTCCCCACCCTTCGTAGTACATCATCCCAAGATAATACATCGCCTCTGCATTGCCCTCGCGCGCCAACTTTTCAAAAAGCGGCAGCGCCTCTTCGTAGCGGTCGTTCTCGAAGTGCTCCATTGCAGTTTTTAGCATTTCCCCTCCTTCATTCTATTTCGCTGTAGTGGAGTTTGAGTCCCTCTTCGCTCATCACGAAGCCATTGATGATGAGCTTGCCTTCGTGCACCATTCTATGGTGCTTGGCACACAGGGGAATGAGGTTGAATTTGTGATTGGCCTTGAAGTGTTCGATGAAGCCTCCCTTGGCTTTGGCCTTGGGGGCGATGTGGTGCACCTCTTCGACCACTTCGTTGCAGATGGCGCATTTGGTGAGGTAGAGCTTTTTGTTGTAGCGGCTACGTTTTTTACGCCGCAGCAGCTCCACCTCTTCCATATCACCTGTGAGCTCCTTGCGTATCGCTAAGGCATAGTCCAAGAAGCGCTTGTCCATATGGAGCGCCTTGGCAAACTCCAGGCCATACATGGTGCTGCCGCTGCCGGGACGCAGTTTACGCTCATAGATGAGCCTATCGCTCGCTTCGTCGTAGGTCACACCCAGATGCAAGAAGATTACGCCTTCAAGCTCCGTCACTGCCTTGATGGAGGTGAGTTGATGCAGATGTGTCGCGAAGATAAAGTAGCTGCCGATTTCGCGCAGCCTTTTGATAGCGGCACTGACGATCGAGAGCGCCGAATAGGTCTCGGTACCGTGGCTTATCTCATCGCCTAAGATGAGAGAGTTTTCGGTAGCGCGGTTGAAGATGTTCTTGAGCTCGAGCATCTCGATGGCGAAGGTGGAGAGGCCTTTGTAGAGGTTGTCTTTGGAGACGATGCGCGTAAAGATCTTATCCACGATGCCATAACGCATAGCGGCTGCCGGCACGAAAAGGCCAGCTTGCGCCATCACCACGGCCAGTCCCACACTCTTCATCAGTGAGCTCTTGCCGCTGGAGTTGATGCCATAGAGCAGTACGCCTCGCACCTCTTTGCCGCCACTCGCTTCTATCGTGACATGCTCATGCTCGCTCGTAGGATTTCCCAAAAGCAGGTCGTTTGGAATGTAGATGCCGTTTTCTTCGCGCGATTCGATGATGGGATGGCGCAAAGCGATGAATTCGAGAACCTCTTCATCGGCTATTTGAGGGCGTGCGTAGTTGTAGAGTTTGGCGCATTTGGCGCCGCTGATCGCAAAGTCCAGCTCGCCGATGTATGCGATAAGCTTTTCGAGTAGCGCACTGTAGAGCTTTTCGATCTCACTAAGCGTCTCTTTGTAGCTGTTTTTCACAAGAC
>JALVTF010000024.1 GCA_027024145.1 Campylobacterales bacterium | reverse complement strand
GTATCGCCTCTGAAGTTTTTTAAGATTTTCGCCACATACTCACGTACCACGGGTGTGAGGTAGGCGTCCACCACGGTGGTTTCGGCGCGTGTGACGATCTTGAGCGATGGCGAGACTTCGCTCGAAAACGATATATGGCCAAAGCCTTCGGCAAGCTTGGCCACCTCCTTTTCGTGCGCTTCATACCCATAGGAGTGCAGGAGTGCCACGGCCAGCGACTCGCCACTGCCTCGCAGCGCTTCGATGTTTTTATAAAGCACCTTGTATCCATCACCATCGGGCAGTACGCGCTCGTCGATCTCTATCACCTTTTTATAGAGCGGCTTTGGTTTTTGGATATCGAGCGCGAAGAGGTCGGGGCGATCCTGGTAGCGGATCTCCAATAGATCGGCGAAGCCTTTGGTGACAGCGAAGGTGACGGGAGCTCCTTTGCGCTCGAGCAGTGCATTGGTGGCCACGGTGGTGCCCAGCCGCACCCATGCGATGCTATCTAAGTCGATAATCTCCGGCTTATGGCCAAAGATGCGCTCAAGGATTCGCCTAACACCCTCACTGTTGGCATCTTCATACGCACCCGAAACGCTCAGCAGCTTTTCGGTATAGACTTTTCCATCAAAGATGGCGTAGACATCGGTAAAGGTACCGCCGCGATCAATTGCGATTGTGAGCATTGCACGCCTTGTTGCTAAAATGTAACGAAGTGATGCTATTATAAAATAAAAAAGGAGCTTGCGTGAAAGCAGCCAAAATCGTAGCTACGATAGGTCCCAGCTCTATCGACAAGATCGAGGAGCTCATCGGTGCCGGCGTGGATGTGTTTCGTCTCAACTTCAGCCACGCCGATCACAAAACCCACAAAGCCTCCATCACCAAGATTCGCTCCATAGCCAAGAAGCTCGGCGCCAAACCGGCGATCCTCCAAGATATCAGCGGACCCAAGATCCGTATCGGCGAGATCGATGGGATATTGGAGCTCAAAAAGGGCGATACCATCTATCTGGTCAAATCCAAACCCAAAACCCCCTACGAACTCACCCTCTCCTATCCCCAGATCATCGATGATCTCAAACCCGGCGAGTATGTCTTTTTCGCCGATGGCTCCATTAGAGCCAAAGTATTGGAAGTAGAGGATGGCCGCGCCAAGCTGCTCGTTAAAAACGCCGGCGTGCTCTCAAGCCGCAAAGGGGTCAACTTCCCCCACTCCAATCTCAGCCTCTCGGCCATCACCCCAAAAGATGAAAAAGATCTCCTCTTTGGCGCCAAAAACGGCGTCGATATCGTGGCGATTAGCTTCGTCAACACCGCTGCCGATATCGAGAAAGCGCGTAAAATCCTCCAAACAAACGGCGCAAATCCCTGGATAGTGGCCAAGATAGAGACCAAAAAGGCGGTGGAGAATCTCTCCGGGATTCTCGAAGCCAGCGACGGTGTGATGGTGGCGCGCGGGGACTTAGGGATCGAAGTGGGAATAGAGCGCGTGCCCGTGATCCAAAAGCGCATCATCAAGGAAGCCAACCGCCTCAAAAAGCCGGTCATTACCGCCACGCAGATGCTCCTCTCGATGGTCAACTCCCCATTCCCCACCCGCGCGGAAGTGAGCGACGTGGCCAACGCCGTGATGGACGGAAGCGATGCGGTGATGCTCAGCGACGAGACGACCGTGGGAAAATACCCCATCCAAGCGGTGCAGACTCTTAGGAGAGTGATCGAAGAGACGATGCAGATCTATCCATTTTACAAACACTACGAAGGCAAGGATATCGACGCGATAGCGGGCAGCGTGGCGGATCTGTGCCGCTCCATCGCACCACGTGCGATCGTGAGTTTTACCAGTAGCGGCACTACCGTGCGCTCTATAGCCAAGTACCGTCCCGCCGCGCCCATCATCGCCATCACGCACGACAAAAAGACCTCCCACAAACTGAGCCTCGTCTGGGGCGTGCAAAGCATCATCGAACTGCCCAAGATCAAAAATCTTGAGCGCCTCATCGAAAAGTTTCGCGACGTGGCACTACGCCAAAACCTCCTGGCATCTGGTGATACAGTCATCATCACGATGGGAAGTATCGTCGGCAAAGAGGGGACGACGAACATGATACGGGTGTTTGAGGTGTGATTTGACAAAAGGTTCCAAATTAGCTAATATTAGCTAAGGAGGTAGCGATGACCGTCAATATGCATGAAGCAAAAACCAATCTTTCAAAACTTGTAGAGCTCGCGGCAAAAGGAGAGGAGATCATTATCGCAAAAGCCGGCAAAGCAGTCGCAATCCTCAAACCCTACACCCCAAAACACAAAAAACGCAAACCGGGGGTTTTGGCAGGCAAACCTCTCGATATGGCACATTTTGACGAAGCAGATAGTGACATCGAGGAGCTTTTTGGCTCATGAATCGCTATCTGCTCGATACGCATATACTCATCTGGTGGCTCTACGACCATCCAAATCTCGCTAGTATTTTTCGCGACTGCATCGCCGATCCAAACAATGAAATAGTCGTAAGTGTAGCATCCATGTGGGAGATAGAGATAAAACGCAATCTTGGTAAGCTCACAATAGATGAAAACTACTTTCAAGCAATAGAGGAAGAGGATTTTACCATCTTACCGATTTTTGCTTCACATACCCTTGCTCTGCGCAATCTTCCCGATATCCACAAAGATCCCTTCGATCGCATTCTCATAGCACAGGCTCAATGTGAAAAACTGACTATCATGACGCAAGACGCCATCATCCCTCGTTATCCGGTAGCCACGTTCACTCCACCACGCACTCTCTGATATTGTAGCCTCTTGGAAATTCTGGATGGACGAACTCGTCCTTTTTTATCTTCCATTCGCCGCGGTTGATAAGCACGTAGCCGATTTTATTGGTCTTATCGAGGCAAAGAATATTCTTGCCAGCCTTGAAAGCCTCACGCACCTGCTCCATGTGGTGCTGACGCCAGCTATAATGCAGCACCAGCATCAGGGCTAAAAAGGCTCCCAAGCCTGTGAGAATCTTCTTCGCCGGCAGATGTACAAAAGGCCTCGTGACCACGAAGAGGGCGATAGCGAAAACGAAAAGCGCGATCAGAATAAACACCAATTCTTCACGAAAAAAATCAACCACCATAACGTCGCTCCCATTCATAAAAGGTATTGCTAAAGTACTTGATGCGCTGCTTTTTGAATTCGCGCGTGGAGTAGAGGTAGCGATACTCTTTTGGCTCGATTTCTTGCGCGATCTCTTCTACCACCGCCTCCACTTCCTCTTTGGATTTGCCATGAATCATACTAAAGAGCGCGTAGGGCCAGTTGGGATAGGTGGGACGCAAATAGCAGTGGCTCACGGCCTTGTAGGCAGCTACTTTCCTGCCTAACTCTTCGGCTCGTGCTTCATCCACGCGCCACACCACCATGGCATTGGCTGTAAATCCCGCTTTGCGGTGGCGCAGGATCGTAGCGAAACGGCGCATATAGCCGCCGCGCCTGAGACGCTCGGCTTCTCTTTGGAGTGTCTCATAGTCGATCCCGAGGCTCTCCACCACTTTCGCGAAGGGCTCGGGCACCGGCTCGATGTTCTCTTGCAAAGCTTTGATGAGCTCGATATGGAGTGGTTCCAGCTCAAAGCGCTCCTTTTTCTTCTCTTCCACCTTCTCCTTTTTGGTGGTGGCTCCCTGCATCGAGAGCTGGACTTTGATCTTAAACATCTTCTTGGTAGGCAGCAAGATATACTCCTCAGCTCCCGTATGCTGGGCCAAAATCTCCACCGTCTTTTGCAGCCCCAGCTCGCTATCAGGCGGCGTAGCGATGGTAAACCAAAGATTAAAATCGTGGTCGCGCTCGTAGTTGTGCGAAACTCCCGGATGGGTGTTGATAAAGGCTGCCGCTCTTTCTATATCGTGGGCTTTGAAAGCCACCAGCGACGAATCGTAGCCGAGGCTCTTGGTATCGAATATCGCCGATGTTTGGCGGATGATCCCTTCATCCACGAGGTCTCTATAGAGCCTCAGCACCTCCTCTTCGCTGACACCCAACTCCTCGCCAAGCTTTGCAAACGGTCGCCGGCAGATGGGAAACTCACCCTGGATTTTTTCAAGTAGTGCCTCTTTCATGCTACTCCTTTTGTTTTTCTATTGTAAAAGCTTTTGGCTTGCGTTTCCTTGATAGCTATCAACACAAGCCAAGAGCCCTTATGCTACAATGCACCAAAAGGAGTGGCATGGCATACTTTCCAGCCTTTTTAAACCTATCAAACAGGCGCACCCTCATCATCGGCGGCGGCAAGATCGCAGGCGATAAGTTAGAGCATATGCTGGACTTCACCACCGATATCACCATCATCGCACCAAAGATAAGTCCCCGCATCGGGGAGCTCGCCGCCAAACATAATCTCACCATCCACAAACGCCCCTACCAAAGAGGCGACTGCCAAGGCTATTTCATCGTCATCGTGGCGGTGGATGATCTGGATGTGCAAAAAGCGGTGTGGCAGGAGTGCCAAGAAGTTGGGGCGCTGTGCAACGCCGTAGACAGCGTGGAGTACTGCGACTTCATCTATCCCTCCTACATCAAAGAGGGAGACATGGTGATCGCGTTTTCCAGCGGCGGCGCTTCGCCATCGCTCTCTAAATATTTGCGCCGCGCTATCCAAAAACTTCTTCCTAAAGACCTGGCCTCTTTCGTGGCTGAGCTGAGAATGCTTCGCAAAAGCCTCCCAAAAGGGCGCGAACGTATGCAGCTGCTGGATAAAAAAGCAAAAAAGTACATCGACAAACACTTCAAGGATAGATAATGTATAGCAAAAAACTGATCTGGGCTATGCTTGCTGGTTTTATCTTCGTAAGTTTCGCTCTTTTTTATGCCAATCTCCCAGCACCCAAAAATAAGCGCGTCTACGAAGCGATCCTCCCCTACTTCCCCTATAAGATCAAAAAGGAGCTGGGAGGACTCGATATAGAAGATGTACGCAAGCACAAAGATCTCGATATCGACAACGCGAAAGTCTATGTGGTCTACGACCGGCTCCTGCAAGAGTGGGGCAAGAAGCATCTCCGCCTCGAGGGCGATATGCTTGTGATCATGGATGCAAACAAAACAGTGCAAAAGAAAATTGCTCTTAATCCCAATGAGCGAGCCTGGGTGGAGCAATTTTTCAAACTGCGCTAAGCTCCAAGCTTCGCTCGAACCAGTTGAGCTCCTCACGCAGCTCCACCACTTTGCCTACCACGATGAGGGCGGGGGTGGGAAGGTCTTTGGCCTTGTCGTAGATGTCATCAAGCGTTCCGATAACGGTGCGCTGCTCGGGTGTGGTGCCTTTGGAGATGACGGCCACGGGAAAGTCACGCGGCTTCCCGATTTCGATGAGCTTTTTGGCGATTTGGTCGAGATTATGCAACCCCATCAAAAAGACGATGGTATCATCAGTTTTGAAGTTCTCCCAAGGAATCTGGCTGGCTTCCTTGTTGGGCGCTTCGTGGCCCGTGACGACGCGAAAGCTGACACTCACACCTCTATGCGTCACCGGGATACCGGCATAAGCAGGCACGCTGATAGCCGAAGTAATGCCGGGGATCACCTCGAACTCTATGCCTCTATCATAGAGATACTTCCCCTCTTCGCCCCCGCGACCAAAGACAAAAGGATCACCCCCTTTGAGGCGCACTACCACGTTGTATTTCTTGGCGCACTCATAGAGCACTTCGTTTATCTGCTCCTGGGGCAGGATATGCTTGCCGTCGGCCTTGCCTACATAGATAAATTCGCAGCCATCCTTGGCCATCTGGAGGATCTCGGGGTTTGCCAAACGGTCATAGATGATGACGTCGGCTTGCTCGATGACGCGCGCGGCCTTGAGAGTCAAAAGTTCGATATCCCCCGGACCGGCACCTGTGAGATAGACCTTTCCCATCACTCCTCCTCGTACAAAAATATCCCCGAAGGCTTGGGCACCGCGACGCTAAAGAGCCGCTGCCACTGCTTGGTGTCCACACCTATGACTTGGCTATCGCCGTTATCGGAGACATAGAGCAGCGGCTCGGCCTTGCTCCAGCGCACGTGCAGCACCATTCCGCCAAAATCGAAGCGCTTGATCACTTTGAGCGTGGCCGTGTCGATAATCTGCACGATAGGAAACTTCTCGCCACTAAAAGTGACGGCTAAATATTTGGTATCAGGACTTAGCGACGTAAAGACCGGATTACCCTCCACCTCGATCGCTTTGATGAAGTGAAAGTTTTTATCAAACACGAAAACCTTGTTATCTCCCACGGCGGGGATGAAGAACTTATCTTTCATAATCGACCAGAATCCAAAGTGAGGGACCTTGAGCACCATTGTGCGCTTTTCGAGTTTGAGGGGTACTTGTTTGTAACTAAAATCTTTGAGATTGAGCACTCCCACAAAGGGTGAATTAAAAAATCCAGCGACATAGATATTACCATGAATCATCGCATCAAAGGGCATCTCACCGGCGTTTTTAATGATTTTGACTGGCTTAAAGACGATGCGTGTCTCATATCTTGGCTTCCCGTCAGGCGTGAGGCACCTCAGAGGAAACTTTTGCAATGTTTTTCGCATCACCCATATCTGGTCTTTGTCCATTGCTTCGAAGATAAGGTAGTCTTTGTAGGTTTTGATACCCACGTTGCGCGAGCCTGTATCGATGCTTTGGAGTTTGTGGAGATTGTAATCGAAAATCTCCACCGTTTTGTTGGCGTAGTTGGCTACGGCGATGAACCCATCACCCAGTGTAAAGCCGATGGCGCTGTCACTGGCTTTGACCTCGGCTACTTTTGTATCGGTGGCAGCATCGAACTTGACCAGATACCCGTCACGGGTGATCACGTAGCCGTAGCGCCCTTTGAATTTCACCACTGCGTGGTTGCAGTTGTGCATCCCGGTGATTTCACCCACAAGTTTGTGGTTTTCCAAAACCGCCAAAGCACTGTTTTCACGCTCTACCACATAAACCTTCTCACGTGCAAAGAGCGACGCAATGAGAAAGAGAAACAAAAAAAGTTTTTTCATACCTCATCCTTTTGGATATAGCAGCTGGGATCCTCCGCCCACAGATCGCCGTAAATCGCCCAAGCCCTGGAGCGCGATCCGCCGTTGCAGATGGCAATGTAGGGACAGTCACTGCACTTACCGCCGATCTTTCTGGGATATTCGCGCAAGCGCTGCAAGAGCTCGTTCTGGCTATCTTGCCAGATTTCACTGAAGCTCTTTTCGTGGATATTGCCTAAGATTACGGGAAAGAAGGGATCAGGCTTGACGTTGCCCTCGCTATCGATATTGAGTAGATTCCTGCCGGCACTGTTACCGCCCCAAGATTCCAATTTTTGGCGCAGCGTATCTATCTTTTCGGGATAGCGGCGCGCGAAATGGCGCAGCAGCAGCACCGCATCCACCTCCATATTGCCCGTGACGATATCGATGTCGCGCCCCTCCTCGTAGTAGGCGAAGGCTTTAGAAAAGATGTATTCCACCGCCTCTCGTCGCTCCTCTTTGGTTAGATCCATCTTGAGATTCTCAAGACCCCGGCCGCTGTAGACCAAATGGGAGATGTAGATCTTGTCGATCCCCATCGATTCTGCCAGCTCGAAGATATGGGGCAGCGAAGCGATGGTCTCTTTGGTCATCGTAAAGCGCACGCCCACTTTGCCGCCGACTGCATGGATCATCTCTATCGCCTGCAGGCTCTTGCGATAGGCACCCGCAAGGCCTCTGAAACGATCGTGCGTCGCTTCGTCGCCATCGATGCTGATACCGATGTAGCCAAAGTGATCCAAAATCTTTTGGACGTTGCCTGGATTGATATACAGACCATTGGTAGAGAGATAGGTCATGATACCAAGCTCGCGGCACTTATCAGCGATGGCGAAGATATCCTTGCGCGTCAGAGGCTCGCCGCCGCTAAAAATCACGAACCTCACACCGGCTTGGCGCATCTGCTCAAGTGTTTCGAAAATCTTTTCAGTCGTAAGGGTATCACGCTCCTCTAACGAGCTTTTGGAGTAGCAGTGCAGGCACGAAAGGTTGCAGCGATTGGTGAAGTTCCATATCGCTATGGCACCGCTCAGCGTCCTGGTGGGCGCATCTTCGAGAGTGCTTCGTATGAGATTGCTTAGCCGAAACACTACTTATCCTTATAGCTCATTATGTAATCGACGATGCTTCTCAGCTCTCTTGGCGAGAGCTTGAAAGCGGGCATCGCGTTGCGCTTGTAGCCAAGATGTTTGTAGGTATGCTCTGGATCGAGAATCTGTGCGACGATTTCGCTCCTATCACGCGTATCGGCGATCTGGCGAAAGGGCGGTCCGAAGGCCATGGCCGTCTGGTGGTGGCATCCCCAGCACTTTTCTTTGAAAATCGAAAGACCGAAGAGTCTGGGGTAGAAGATGCGGTTTTTGTTGATGAAGTTGTATTTGCCCACGGGGATATTGGCCGGGTAGTCTTTGAGCTCGCGAAGTGTGTCGGTTTGCCAGACCAAAAGATCGCCATCTGGCTCGTAGATGCTCAAATACGCATACTTGCCATCACCGCTAAACTCTGTGTGGATGTAGCGCTTGCCCTTTCGCGGCACCACCTTGCGCACGCGAAAGTCGCGTTTATCCACCAATACCAGCTGGTCACTGCCGTTGTCGATCCACAGATAGCGGCTTTGGGGATGGGTCTTGACGAAAAAGCCGCTGCCGCCCACGTCGATTTTTTTCACTAACTTCCAGTCATACATCTGCCAGATAGTCACGTAGGGCGTGCCTAAGTGCGGCGTGGCGAAGTAGAACTTGCCGTGGCGATACCAGTAGGTGGCGCTAAAAAGGTGCGGCATCCCCGCAATCGGCGCGCTAAAGACCTCTTGGAGGCTATCAAGCTTATAGACGCGCAGATCCTTACCATGACGGGTGGTGCCAATCAAAAACTCTTCGAAGGGGTCGATGAAAAAATCCTCGATGGGTCGATCGAGCTTGATAGGTGTAAAGCGTAGGGTCTTGGTATCGACTTTGTAGAGCAACGGCTTGTCGCGCAATGTAAAAATCGCCTGATCTTGGCTATAGAGCTCATAGAGTGCGCTGATTTTGCCGTCAACGCGATAGAGTTTGACTGGATGCAGTGAGGCTCTATCGAATACCACCACCATCTGGGGCAAAAGGCAGGTAGCGAAGAGATATTTGGCATCGCGGCTGAGCGAGATATTGCGCAGATTCACACAGGCGCGCACCTTCTCTTCGAGTCTTCCGTTTGCTAATGAATAGTGGCCTATCCATCCATCACGTGTAGGGACGTAGAAATTCTTGCCATCGAGGGTGTATTTGAGTCCTCCGTGGACATTTTTGAAAGCGAATCTATCGAGAATTTTCTCATCCTCCATCACCCAGACTTTGCCGCCGCCGCGCTCCACCACGAGAGTGACGTTGTCGATGTTTTTGATGCTGAGATTTTTCTTAGGAAAGTCGTAGCGTACGAGGCTATGCTCGATATCGCTTTTGCTCCAGTGGATCTGCCCAGCCGGCGTGCGCAAAAATCGCACTAACTTCGCCACCTCCTCGTCGCCGAGGTAAGGAAATTTTGGCATCAGCGTCTGGGGCAAAGAGTAGCGGATGATATGCGCGAGGCGCTTATCGCTTTTGTGTCTGAGAAACTGCGGGAGCAAAGGAGGAGCCGAGATGCCTTGACGTTCCGTGCCGTGGCACCTGGCACAGTACATCATATAGATATCTTTGCCATCATGGCGCACACCGGTGGCTTCGAGCTTATGCACCAAGCCTGCAGCCTGCACGGATGCGATGAGAAACACAAGCAAAAAAAGATAGCGCATCACTCCTCCTTACAAGGAGCAGGAACTGCCAAGGCAGCCTTGACACTTCTTGCTCCTATCTATTTTTACACAACTTTGCTCATTCGGGGCTTAGCCCCGAAGATTTTAGTAGATGTCGTACATGGTGTTGTAGACATTGAATTTACCGGTAGGTGTGCGCACCCAATCACCCGTAATGGCTTTTTTGAGTTTGAGGGTTTTGGAGTCGTAGACCAAGATAGCGCTTGGTACATATTTGTTCCCCCACACACTCACCCAAAATTCGCTGCCGTCTTTGTTAAACTCGATATGCACGGGGCCGCGAGGTTTGATGAGGACCTCTTTGCCGTTGACGTTGACCTTGCGAGGCTCGATGAATTTTTTCGGAGTCGGCAAGGTTTTGACCAATTTGAGTTTGGTTTTATCGATGACATAGACCTGTGTTTGGAGTTTGCGGTCGGGATTGAGCGGACGGTCAGCGATGATATATTTACACTTCGGATGGGTTTTGACAAAGAGGTTACCGCCACCTTCTCCGGGCAGTTTGATATCTGCTACGACTTTCCATGCATACTTTTTATGATGCTCTGGATCCGTACCGATACAGACGATATCGTTGCTACCGATATGGCCGGTACACCAGATCGGTCCATATTTCGGATGATCGATATTAGCACCGCGTCCCGGGTGTGGCTTGATACCGCCTGTTGGGATGATAGCAGCGATTTTGCCTTTTTTGGTATCGACTGCCACGATTTTGTTGCGTGCGTTGGCAGCTACCATGAAATAGCGTTTGCCAAGAGCCCATCCACCGTCATGCAAGTAGCGTTCCGCCATGAGCATTTTGATTTTTGGGTTTCTTGGGTCGGAGTAGTTGTAGAGCCATACCTGCCCCGTCTCTTTGATATTGATAACCCAAATAGGCTTGTTATGCTCAGCCACGATAGAGGCCACCCGTGCTTCTCGGCGAAATTCACCTGTATCATAGGTATAGCTTGCAGTAGAGACGATTTGGATAGGCTCGAGGGTATCGCCTTTGAGTGTGACGATAGAAGGTGGCCAGTAGCATCCTACCACAGCGTATTTATCCTCATAGCCTGGAGCTTTAGAGGTTTCGATACTACGTGCGTCGTTACAGACTTTGATCTTAGCCACCACTTGTGGCTTTTTCATCCAAAGATCGATCACCTCTGCACGTCCGTCACGACCGATGGCGTACATATAGCGTCCCGATTTGGACATACGCAAGATGTGCGTCGCGAAGCCTGAAGGAACGATGCTGACAAGCTCTTTCGTATCGCCATCCACGATGGCTACTTTACCCACATCACGCAGTACGATACCGAAATAGTTTTTCCAGTCTCGTTTGGTCTGCGGTTTTTTGGGGCGATCTTTGGGCGGCACGATCACCTGCCAGCTCTTTTTCATATCGGCCATCGATTTTTCCGGTGGAGCGACGGGCGGAAGCTGGATGAATTTGGCCATCAGCTCCGTTTCCGCTTTGGTCAGCTCGCCGCTCGATCCCCAGTTTGGCATGCCGCCAGGAGTACCGTTGTAGATGATATATTCGAGCGTCTTGGTACCGATGGGGCGTGTTGTTTTTGGCAAGAGGTTAGGCCCCAAGGCACCTTTTCTGAGCATCCCGTGACAACCGGCACAACGGTCGAAGTAGATCTGTGTGGCCTTTTTCATCTCTTGTGGGGAGAGTTTGACCTGATCGGCCATACTCATCGTACTCAAGAGTCCCAGTGCCACGAGGGCGCCGAGAGAGGTTTTGAGTTTCATCTTCGCTCCTTTATGTGATGGGTTTCCCCTTCCTCCATCGCAAGACATCCCCTATTCCTCGGGGACATCACCACGTTCGAGTCGCTTTTTTTCGTCGAAATAGATCCATACCATAGGCAGGACTATGAGCGTATGCAGCGTGATAGTGAGCGTCATAGGCCCTTGGTCCAGCATAGACCAAAAGCTGCATACCACATCGCGGCACGGTTCTAAAATCATAGCATCTCCTTTTTCATGATCTTATGCTGCAGCTGCAGCGACTTCACCTTCATAGGCTTCGGCAGGCTGTTTTTTGGTACATGTGAGCATATCGTAGATCAAAAGTACATAGCCTGCGATAACTACCACACCCATAGCCAGACGCCATCCCATACCTTCGAGGAACCAGCGGTTGGCTTGCGCTGCGAAGTAGCCTTGCCAAGTAGCACCGTACATACCGCGCTCTACCATCGTTTGCACATAGGCAGATGCAGTGAGCGCCACCGTCATAAAGAGCATACCCGCAGTGATGAGGACGATAGCCCACCAGCCGGCTTTGGTCATTTTGAGCTCTTTGAGACCCGCTTTACCCTGGATAGCCAGGTAGATAGCACCGATGAGGATCGTTACATACGCACCGAAAAAGGCCAGATGTCCATGCGCGGCTGCCCATTGGGTACCGTGGGTGTAGAGGTTGATTTGAGGAAGTGTGTGCATAAATCCCCATACACCTGCACCCAAGAAGTTGCCGAATGTCTCGACGGTGAGCCATGCAAAGGCCGGGACGTTGATGATTTTGTGTCCTTGGCCGCTGTGTTTACCCCAGTCATAGAGTACATGCACGAAAAGACCTACGAGAGGCACAGGTTCGAGTGCGCTAAAGAGTGCACCGATTTCCCACCAATACTCAGGCGTACCGATCCAAAAATAGTGGTGACCCAATCCTAAGATACCTGAGCCAAACATCATGGCCACTTCGATCCAGAGCCACATCTCTACCACTTTACGGTTTGCATTGAGGGTCTTGATGAGAATGTAGCCACCTACTGCAGCCACATACACTTCCCAAGTGGCTTCCACCCAAAGGTGAATGACCCACCACCACCAATATTGATCCACGGCGATGTTGTCGGTATAGAACATTCCAGCTAAGTACAGACCGGCCAGGGCGATGAGGTCGGCCATGAGCACGGAGAGGATACCTGTGCGGCGCCCGCTCATCGTGGTGGCATAGACGTTATAGAGGAAAATGAGCACCACCGCTACGATACCGATATCCGCCCAGCGCGGCGCTTCGATGTATTCACGACCTTCTGTAATGAACCATATAGTGGACTCTTTACCAGGGCCTACTTGGACAAAAAGATAGACCAGCACCACCACAGCCACTGCCGCAGTAAGCACGTAAAACGCGAGATTGCCAAGTTTAATGCCCACGACTTCGCGCCCCGCTTCATCGGGCAAGAGCCAGTAAACCGCGCCTATCATCGCATAGAGCAGCCATACGACAAGTGCGTTGATATGCACGATGCGGTTGATGGAAAAGTCCAAAACACCAAACAGAAAATCGGGATACAAGAACTGTATCGCCGCCAAAAGCCCAAAGAGCAATTGTGCACCGAACAGCACCATCGCCACGAAGAAGTATTTCAGAGCGAGCTTTTGCCCTTCGT
Source organism: Campylobacterales bacterium (assembly GCA_027024145.1). GTDB lineage: Bacteria > Campylobacterota > Campylobacteria > Campylobacterales > Nitratiruptoraceae > Nitratiruptor. The sequence continues at coordinate 32,373 of JALVTF010000024.1, read as the reverse complement.
AGAGTCTATTTCCATGCATCGACAGCTCCTTTTATCTTGCCGAAGTTTCTCGGAAAACCGTTGGTATCGATAGCGGACATAAACTTCAGATATGCCACCACCGCTTTTGCCTCATCTTTCGTGATGCCCAGATTTGGCATTTTGCGCTCATGCATCGCCATAGCGGGCGGATTTTGCAAGAAGGTAGCGATAGCATACTCTTTGCCGCCATACGCAGGTGCAAGAGTTTCCCACGTAGGATCGAGCCAGGCTTTGGTCAGATCGGGAGCGTAGTACGCACCGTTGCCAAGCAGCGTATGGCAGTCCATGCAGTTTTTGGCTTGGATGGTGAGTTTGCCCTTATGAATCAGCGCCCTGGCTTCGGCTTCGGTGTAGTCGTCACGGCCAAAGAACTTCTCTTTGACCTGGTACAGACTCTTACCATCCGGGCTCATACCGCCGATGATCGGCACTTCATGTCCGCGTTTGCGGCTCATTTTGTATTCGATCTTATAGTTGATCACCACAGGCGAAGGGATACGTTTGTCCACTTTGTTTTTGATATCCTTGGCGGTTCCCATCTGCATCTGCGCCATAGAATCGAACGTCAGCAAAATCAGCAGCACCGCCGAAACACCCGTTACCCAAGTAGCCGATCGTCTCCAGAAGCGATTGCTACTCCATACTGAGACTTTAGCCATCTCTCCTCCTTTAGGCATGCTCGAAGCGTTTATGGACTTTTTCCAGCAAGAAGTAGACTATATGCGGGAAGATCAGATAGCCTACCATTGCACCGAAGAGCACCTTTTGGGTATAGGGTTCTACCTGCAAGAGCACCCCCAGATAGTAGATACACCCCACCAGTCCCAACCACGAGAGGTAGGCAGCTACCATGAAGTAACTCTTTACCAATCTCAGCTTCACGAGTGTGAAGAACCCGGCATACATCATCCCCAAAAAGATCACCATCGCCGAGTCGACAAAGATCGGTAAAAAGTCATGGAGCGGAATATCGTGCATGTAATATTCCATCGCCGCCTCCTTGAAATTTTTCATTTACATCACAATTTTATACCCATATTAAAGAAAAAGCTTTGACATACATCAACGCCTGCGAAAAAAACTTTAATGGCGAATTAATGAATCTATTTTTATAATAGAGACATCTTTCCCGAAAGAGCGACGATGGAAGCGATAGAGAAGTTTTATCTTTTCGATAATCTTCCCGAAGAGAAACTCAAAAGACTCAAAGAGATCTCCAAAGTGCAAAATTTTTCCAAGGGCGAGATCGCCTTTTTCGAAGGGGACCGCAGTAAGTATCTCATGCTGCTCACCAGAGGGATCTTACAGATCTACAAAAGCGATGCCAAGGGCAATAAAATCGTCCTGCACGTCTTCTATCCCCACACCCTCATCGCAGAGATCGTCAATTTCGAAAATATGCCCTACCCCGCTACGGGTGAGTTTCTCACGGACGGGACGGCGATTTTAATCGATTATGAAAAGTTCGAAAAAGAGTTTCTCAAAAATCCCGAAGTGGCCTTCATCATCATCAAATCCCTCACCAACAAAATCCGCTATCTCGAGCATGTCATTACCAACGACTTAGTGCTCAGCTCCACAGCACGTGTGGCGAAGTTTATCTACGAGCATGAAAGGGAGTTTTTGGATCTGAAGAAAAACGAAATAGCGGAACTTCTCAATATCACACCCGAAACGCTCTCGCGTATCTTGGCAAAATTCAAAAAGCTTGGGCTTTTGCAAAAAGAGAAGTCCAATTACGTTGTTTGTAACCGTGAAGGATTGCACTCCTTTTTCGAATAGAGAGCAGCACATGCGGGGGAAGGGGAGTAGAATGAAACCGGCGGTATTAGATGCGTGCTGCTCTCTATTCTCTCCCAAGAGGGAGAGATGTGCTTATAAGCTCGCTGCGAATTTGTAGTCGAATTGGACCCAGTATTTGGTAGTATCGGGTTTATTGAAACTTGCGTCTCCACTATTGTAGTCAGCATATTTGAGCAGAAGCCCTAAGTTTTTGTTGATTTTATACTTGTAGGCTACGTCGATTTCACTTCCCAGATCATCGTCACCTGCCGTATTTTTCTTATCGGATTGGAAATCATGGTAGATTCCGATGATTTTACCGTATGCTCCGAAATTGTAGCCGAGTTTGATGCTCAGATCTTCAAGACCCTCGTCTGGTGTTTTTAAAAACATATCAGCCCAACCGTTCATTGCATGGAGCGTCGCAAGTGGTGTCCAGAAAGCAAAGTCTCCATCTCCTTTGTCGCTGAGTACTTCATAACCTATACCTGCGATGAAACCGTTGTAGGCGCCTGCGAGATTGAGGTTGTAGTAATCTGCATCTTCGCTTCTTGTGGGGCTGTAGAGCGGATGATCGCTGTCATCGAGACTCGGATCGTTTTGTACGGCGTACTCTCCGGTATATTTGAGCTTGATACCGTTAAGATTGTAGGTACCTGTGAGGCGAATACCGATATGATCGGCGAAGTTTTCGATCATGTAGTCATAGACCGTCGCGGTGATAGCGGGTGAAAACTTGTATGCCGCATGCAAGAGCACGGAGCCTGTTTTCAAATGTTTGTTAAGTGGACCGTCGCCGTCTTTTGCAAAGATTCTATTGACATTCCATACATACGCACCCAAGAGGCTCAGATTTGGTATGCCGTTGTAGATTACAGCCGCCAAATCGTAGGTTTGGGGCATTTGTCTCCAGCCTACGTTACCGATGAAGCGTGCATTATCGAGCACTACCATCTTGCGGCCCGCGAGTACCACGAATCCATCAGCTGCGTAGCTGACGTTCGCTTGGGTTACGCGTGTTTGCGATGGATCGGCGACTGTAGGGTATTTGCCAGGTGTGCTATCTTCGGGAGCGTAATCTGTCGTCGCATTGGCGACGTTGATGACTTGCAGTTGCGCTCCGAGTCCATCGACACCGAAAAGCTGGGCGTTCAGTCCCAGTGCCGTTCGCATAGTAAGTGCATTGGCTTCATCTGTTTTGCCGTCTTGATCCACATACTCATAGCGCGGACGGAGTTCCAAGCTCACTTTTGGATTGGAGATGATATTTTCCAAAGCACCGGCATGGGCGCTCATACTTATAGATGCCAGAACGACTGCACCGGCCAAGCTGAGTGTCACTTTTCTCATCGTTTCTCCTTTGTTATGATTGTCTCTTTTGATAAAAAGTTCAGCCACCCTTATGCAAATCATATATAAAATTTATGATGTGCCGCATTGACTAAAATCAATTTTTTGATGTTTTATACTAATTTTTCTATAAGTTTCTCTATACTGACACCTTGGTCTTGCGCTTTTTCCAAGAGTCTGGCGTAGATGCGTGCATCGATATAGCTCACGGCGCGCACCTTCTCTCCCGCTTCATAGCGCATGCGGTCATAGAGCCGCTGCATTTCTATGCGCTTTTCCCTCGGTACCCAGCTGCGCATCGATTTGTACTCCACGAGCTTGCCATCTTTGTACACCCCGCTCACCTCGGCATAGACCCAGTAGTAGCCACGGTCTTTGCGCATGTTTTTGACATACCCTCGCCAGATTTGACCGGCTTTGATAGTATCCCACAGCTCTTTGAAGACAGATTTTGGCATATCGGGATGGCGCAAGATGTTATGCGGTTTTCCTATGAGCTCTTCGGGTTCGTAGCCGCTAATATGTGCGAAAGTTTCATTGGCATAGGTAATGATGCCAGATAGATCGGTGCGCGAGATGATGAGCTCATCTTTAGGCACCTCCGTTTCGATAAACATATCCCAGCTGATATCCATAGTGTGCCTTTAGATATATTTTTTCTTCAAATCCCCGTGGTAGACGATCTTTTCGGCAGGTACATCTTTTTCTAAAATCTCGGGTACCGGATCTTGCATCGCCAGATCTTCACGCAACGCATCGAGCTCCTCTTCGCTATACGAATAGATCATTTCCGCACTCAAAACCCCGGGCAAAAACTCAAGCGTCTTGACTTTTTCTATCTCTTCGGCGGTGTCTTTGCCCTCGATGGTGACGATGATATAGCCTTGCTCATCGACGATATGGATCTCACAAACTCCGCTCTCTTCGACTCTTTTTTTGACCTCTTGTAAATCTTCGGGCTTGCAGCGAACTACACAACTACTCAGTGTCATGGCAACCTCCATTTGATAATTTCTCCCGTCTCGCTACCGCTGATGATCGTCTTGGCATCGAGAAAACGGGCTACATTGACGATGTTATGATGGCCGGCGAGCTCATAGTGCACGCCCAGCGTATCCGTATCGGCGATTTTGAGGATATATTTTTCGTTATCGCCAAAAAGTACCCACCGCTCATCGGGGCTCAGAGCAGTGACATAGATAAAGAAGTTCGGGTTTTGATAGGTTTTTGGTTTTGTGCCGCGCAGGCTATAGAGTGCGAGCACCTTGTCGGCTCTGCTCCCTGCAGCTACGAGATGCTCTGTGGCTGCGAGCGTGAGGATTTTGTCTTTATTGACATCCTTAAAAAGCTTGATACGCTGCAAAGTAGCCGCATCCAAGACGATCACCTCGCCGCCCTCGTCGCCTATAGCTACGAACTTTCTTGCGGGATCGATTGCCATCGCCGAATAGAAGTACTCTCCCGCTTTGGCACGTTTGATGATTTTTTGCTTGTCCAAATCATACAGCACCACCTCATCGCTCATGAGTGCGATGACGGCACGATGCGCATCCACAAACTTGGCTGCTTTGGCATAGAGCTTGGCACTTTTATCTAACACTTTACGGGCTTTGCCCTCTTTATAGACATAGAGCTCGGCATATCCATCCTCGGCTTGTGCAAGATAGAGTATGGCACCCCCCAGTACATCGACACTATAGACATCCGCATCGTTGAGCGTGCCTAAAAAATCTTTCACCTTGCGCACAGAGAGTGTCTGCAAGAGCTTCAAATCGCTATCGAAAACCATCACTTTGCTCGCATCGGTAGCCACATAGATCTTGCCCCCCTCTGCCACCATATCCAGCACAGCCGCTTTGATATGGGTCTCTTGGACAGGTTTGAGCACCTGTGCTAAGAGCATACCGGCTGCAAAAAGCAGCATCGCGACCTTTTTCATCTCATCCCCCTATCGCCCCGCTGGGGCATACATGGATGCAAAAACCGCATCCTGTGCACTCTTCGCCGATCTCAGGATTGAAAAGTCCCGTAAATTGTATCGCATCGTCCAAGCAGACCTCTTTGCATGCGCCGCAGATGGTCTTTTGCCACGCCAGGCAAGCGAGCGCATCGATAGAGAGTTTTGGCAAAGTCCGTTTCGCCTCTTTTTGTAACACTCCTATCTCGCACGCCTCGGCACAGGCATCGCAAAAGGTACAGCCCGATTTCGAAAAATCCAAACGGGGCTTGCCATCTTCGAAGATGATTATATTCTCTTCGCATGTACTTTGGCACGCTTTTGTTTCGCACGTTCTACACTTTTCGAAATCGGCTATATCTTTATAGTAGGGCACAAAGGGCCTCGAAGGCTCCTTTGGCTCCTTCTTCATTATGAGCGAGCTCAAAAACTCCCGTCTTCGCACTACTTCACACCTTCCATGAGATTTTTGTAGAGTGTGGAGTGGTGTTTGTTTTCCGGGTTGCGAAAATCTGGTTTGAAGGTATTGGCCACCAGCGGTTTCGCATTGGCCTGTGGTACATGGCACTGTACACAATTGTAGCGTTGCGGTGCAATGTCCTCTTTTTTAGCCATAAGCGCGAGACGTTTTTTATATGCTTGCACATCTTCATAGAGGCGTTTTTTAATGAGCTTTTCTTTCGTTTGAAAAAAGAAATCTTTAAAATGTGTTGGCGGCATTGGCGTTGCACCCATACTTTTAGCTACACTTGGCAAGTGACACCCCAAACATGCATTGTTTTTGAGCGTAATAGGTACCAATCCATCAACACTGTGAGGAATCAGAGGAGGGGCGTTTTCATAACTTCTCGCAAATCTTTTAGCAGTTCCAGGTGCTGCTTTGGAGTACTCTACTTTTGGTGGAACTCCCTTACTACCATAACTCAGCTGGTCTTCCGTAACCACCGTGCCTTTTTGAGCCGTAGCAGCTGCACAACCTGCTGCAAAGAGCATTGCAGCAGCTATAGAGACACTCGCTAATCTTTTAAGCTTCATTGTTCTCTCCTTTTTTCACATAATCGCGGATACTAAAACCCAGCGCATCATCGTCACACACCTCGACACATCTGCCACAGAGCGTGCACTCTCCCATGTCGACTATCTGGCTCTTTTTGCCGATCATGTAGAGCACCTCTTTTTCTGGACAGACCTCTTTGCATTTCATGCACAGCGTGCAGTTTGGCTGATTGTGGCGCACGCGAAAGAGGTTGTAGCGTCCGATGAGTGCATAGAAACCTCCCAGCGGACAGACATGCCCACACCATCCGTTTTTGAGGATAAAGAGATCGAAAAGAAAAATCCCTAACAGCGCAGCCCAACCAAACCCCATCCCGAAGACCAATCCACGATGGAGCATCGAAATGGGACTGACTATCTCGAAAGCTGCCGTACCCATCAAAAAGCTAAGCACTATGCTCAGCCCCAGCACCCAATAGCGGATGTTGCGGCTCGCCCACCATTTTTTTTCGAATTTATCGAGCTTCCATGTACGTCGCAGATAGTTGGCAAGATCGGTCACCATATTGACAGGACACACATAGCTACAAAAGGCCCGTCCGCCTATGAGGGCGTAAAAAACGGCTACAATCGCCGCGCCTATGAGGACATTGCTCGCAAGCAGCGCACCGGTGGCAAAAATCTGCAGTACCGCATAGGGATCGGCTAAGGGAACTTTGCCAAGAAAGAGCGATGAGCTAAGATTACCTTGCAAGATCTTCCATCCAAAATAGTTCGCACCCACATAGAGCGCAAGGATAGTGATCTGCGTAAGGCGTCTGAGTATCAAGAATCGATACTTGTTGTAGAGTCTACTCAAAGTCTATCCCTTCGTTGAGTGTCTCGATCGCGCTCTTTTTACTTCTTGGCGTTACGGTCGTTTGGATCCCTTTGCTGCCTTTGAGCCGTGCTTCGTCGCTTTTTTGCCACCCTTTGACATAGTGGCTGCCCACTTTGCCCAGTGCCACTTCGCGTGGAAGTACGCGGATCGCCGCTTTTTCCGTCACGCAGGCATGCTCGCACAGCCCGCATCCGGTGCAGTAGTCCGGATCCACCACGGGCAGGAGTTTGGCATGCTTGCCGGTACGAGTATTACGCCGCATCTCTAAATAGATCGCCTTGTCTAAAAGCGGGCAAGCACGATAGCAAGCATCGCACTGTATCCCCCAGTAGGCGATACAGTCTTTGATATCGACTATCGCCACACCCATACGCATCATCGTAATGTCAAAGACCCGTTTGCCATCTTGTTCCCTCGTCACGCTCTTAATATCGAGCGCTCCCGTGGGGCAGGCCGGCACACAGGGGATGTCGTCGCACATATAGCACGGCGTCTGCCTGGGGATATAGTAGGGAGTCCCCAGAGGCTTGTCATCCCCGGGTTTTGCGAGCTTGAGCGTATCATAGGGGCATGCTTCCACGCACAGCCCGCACTTGATACACATCTTGATAAACTCTTTTTCCTTGCGCGCACCGGGGGGTCTGAGCAGCAGCTCAGAAGCCTTGGCCTCGTCGATGTAGGCACTCCAAAGGATCCCACCCGCTGCAGCGATCGCGACGTTTTGCGCCATTGAGACTAAAAAGGCGCGGCGCTTTGTATCCATTTTCCCCTCCCCTACGCATTAGGCCTTATAAATTTTGACCGCACATTTTTTGTAGTCGGTCTGTTTAGAGATAGGACATGTCGCATCGAGTGTCACCTTGTTGATGTAGACGCGTTCGTCGAACCAAGGCACGAACACGAGTCCTCGCGGTGGTCGGTTACGACCGCGTGTTTCGACACGTGCTCTAACTTTACCGCGGCGGCTTTCGATCACCACCAGATCACCCCGTTTGACGCCGCGTTTTTTCGCATCTTCTGGATGCATGTAGCACAGTGCTTCAGGCATAGCTCGATAAAGCTCAGGCACACGCATCGTCATGGTACCGCTGTGCCAATGCTCGAGCACACGTCCTGTACAGAGCCATGTATCATACTCGTTATCAGGTACTTCTGGTGGCTCCATATATGGACGAGCGAAGATTTTGGCTTTGTTTGGAAGATGGATTTTTGGCTTAGATTTGTCAGGTCCCGTGAGCGATCCTTGTGGGATCGTTTTGAGTGCATGACCATAGAACGCGAACTGCCCTTTGACATGGCCGAGCTCTTTTTCGCGTTTAGCGTATGGATCGTAGTTGACATTGAAGCGCCAAGGCGTATCTTTGCCGTTGACCACAGGCCAGCGTAGACCTCGGACTTTGTGATAGACATCGAAGGGCGCATAGTCGTGACCGCGTCCGGCACCAAATTTACGATATTCTTCCCAACATGCTTTTTCCAAGAAAAATCCATACCCTTTAAATGGCTTACCGTCAGTTCCGATGACGTTGCGTTTGTCACCCTCTGCGGTCGTATTGCCGTGCCCTTCGGCGATAGGATCGGGCCACTTGAAGGATTTGTAGTAGTCGTTCGCAAAAAGCACGTCAAAAAGCGTATCCTCTGGACTATAACCCATCTTTTTGGCTTCATCCAAAACGTTTGGCAACACTGTGCCATCAGGCAGTTTCCACTCTTTCCATACCTCTTTGAGTTTGAATCGTTTTGCGAATTCTGTGTACTGCCAAATATCGGGCATCGCTTCACCGGGAGCTGTCACTTGCTGTCTCCAGTGCTGCGTGCGGCGCTCTGCGTTTCCGTAGGCTCCCCATTTTTCATAGATCATCGCGCTTGGCAAGATGAGGTCGGCCACTTTCGCACTAATACCTGGGTAGCTATCGCTGACGACGATGAAGTTATCCATCGTACGTGCCGCTTTGATCCAGTGGTTGGCGTTTGCGGTATCTTGCCATGGGTTACATACCTGTACCCACGCAAATTTGATCTTGCCATCTTCGAGATCACGCATGATTTTGACGATGTGGCTTCCCACTTTGGGGTTGATGGTACCTTTGGGGAGTTTCCAGATTTTTTCTGCGATCTCTCTGTGTTTAGGATTGAAAACCACCATATCTGCAGGAAGTCTATGGGCGAATGTTCCCACTTCGCGAGCGGTACCACATGCACTTGGCTGACCAGTAAGACTAAACGCACCACTTCCAGGCAAGGACTGTTTACCTAAAAGGAAGTGCACGACATAGCTGAGCTCGTTGTCCCAGGTACCTCTGGTATGCTGGTTCATCCCCATCGTCCAGAAGCTGATGACCTTGCGCCCTTTTTCGATGTAGAGGTCTTTGAGTCTTTGAAGTTTTGCTTTGAAGCTCTCGAGACTCTCGTCCGGATCGCCTTTTGCCACTTGCGCTACATAATCGAGAGTATAGGGTTCGAGAGATTTTTTGAACTCTTCGAAGCTGATTGCCCAGTGTTTACCGGCAGCTTTGACGTGCTTCATCTTCATTACATCTTTGTTGCCGTAGCCAAAAGGTGCGAGGGCTTTCTTTTCGGCTTCGGAGAGTTTTTTGTGGTCTTGATGCCACACTGTCTCCATCTCTTTTTTACTATATCCCAATTCTTCTGCGTGTTTGGGATTGCGCATACCATACCCGATGTCGGGATATCCCGTGGCGAAGACGCAGTACTCTTTGACGAAATTCCAGTCGATCACATCGGGATGATCATAGACGATGCTGCGTGCGATGTAGTTCCAGATAGCCAAGTCTGTGTTTGGTTTAAAAATAATCACATCATCGGCCAAGTCACAGCTGCGGTGTTTATAGGTAGAGAGCACCACCACTTTGACTCGTTTGGGATCGGTGAGTTTTCTGTCTGTACAGCGCGCCCAAAGAATCGGGTGCATCTCCGCCATGTTTGAGCCCCACAGCACGATCGTGTCAGTTAGTTCGATATCGTCATAGCATCCAGCCGGCTCGTCGATACCGAAGGTCTGGATAAATCCCGCCACGGCACTCGCCATACAGTGGCGTGCATTGGGGTCGATGTTGTTGCTACGAAAACCAGCTTTCATAAGTTTCGATGCAGCGTATCCTTCCATGACGGTGTATTGACCAGAGCCAAAAAACGCCACACCTGTCGGTCCCAGTTCGTTATAGGCCTTTTTAAATTGCTTTTCCATCTCATCGTATGCACGCTTCCAGCTCACAGGGCGAAATTTTCCCTTTTTATCGAATTCACCCTTATCGTTCATACGCATGAGCGGTGTTGTGAGCCTATCGGCGCCGTACATGATCTTGGCGGTGAAGTACCCTTTGATACAGTTGAGCCCGCGGTTGACGGGTGCCAGAGGGTCACCTTTGACCGCCACGATCCTGTCATCCTTGGTAGCGATCATGATGCCGCATCCCGTTCCGCAGAAACGGCAGACCGCTTTATCCCATCGCCAGCCCTTTTCGGCTTCCTTCTGAGCGGCCTTCATCTCCTCGGGCACACTCAGTCCCACGGCACTCGCTGCGGCTGCGGCAGCGCTGCTTTTAAGGAAATCCCTTCTACTTAAAGCCATCGAAGCCTCCTGTGTGGTTGATTAAGCAGTTTCATGCATCTACTATTCTACTTGTATTAGAAATTGTAAACATTGACATAAATCAAAATTAACAATCTTTCTCAAGCTATAATTAAGAATAAAATAGTCCGATTTTGATATGCATCAACCATTTTCACCACGCGATAAGCTACAATATCTACATTCTATACACGACAAAGGATCGCTATGCACTACCCTCGATTTTTCGACGATGTAGAACCTATAGAACTGTACGACCCTTTAGGAGATTTCTTGGGAGCTTTTGAAGATGGCATCGTTCAAATCACCTACCTCGATGCGGTGAAATTCGCCGGACACTCGTGTCCCACAGTGGCGGGAGCGTATCTGATGAGTAAACTCGCACTCGAGCGCCTCTATCCAGACACACATCCCCACAGAGGCGAAATGCGCGTGCTGATACGCGGAGCCAAGGATGTGGGGGTCAACGGTGTCATCGGCAATACCATCGCGTACATCTGCGGCGTGAGTGACGAAGCGGGGTTCAAGGGTATCGGTGGAAGATTTGATAGAAGCAAGAAGCTCTTTTTCGGTGCCGATATCGAAGCAGAAGTGGCCATAGAACGCATCGACAACGGCCAAAGAGTGCACCTTAGCTACGATCCTTCCATCATTCCAGGCGATCCGGCCATGAAAGAGTTGATGCAAAAGATTTTGGCCAATCAAGCAGCGACGCAGGAAAAGGAGCGGTTTCGCGCACTGTGGCAGGAGCGGGTCAAAAAGATTTTGCTCAGTCGCAAATTATGGGATGAGATGATCACGATTTCTTGATAAAGACGGAGTATCTGCCCTGCTTTTCTTGCACGTAGACCTCTAAACCTCGCTTTTTCATGGTATCGATGAGAGGTTCGGGCAAAAAATCGGCGCGCAGCCGGATTACGTCGTCCTTTTTTGCATCGCGCAAAAGCTCATTGACCACCTCCAGGGGATTTTTCCCTTCATCCAGCAGCTGCGTCGCATCCAAAACGGCATAGGGCTCTTTGATAGCCCAATCGGGTGCGGGCTGCAGATCTTCAAGAGAGAGCTTGGAGACAGGGACTTGCAAAGGTGGCTTTCCCAATATCGCACGAATGCGGTTGACCAGCTTAACAGGCTCCATTCCGCCCACTTTGGCTACCTGTTCGAGTGTCGCGATCCTCGCGACGGTACGGCGCAGGATCGGGTTTTTGAGTTTTTTGTACTTGGGATTGATCGCAATGAGTTCCTCTTCAAGCTCCGGATAGGCCTCGAGCAGCTGCCCTATTTTCGTGTGTAGATCTATCTCCATATCTTCTCTCCTCTTTTGTAGCGTAGATACATTACCACAAAATCCTTTATGATGAGCCCGAGGCAGTAGAGCCACAAGATATCCATGATGATGTTGTGCGGGTAGTGCAGATAGTAATACAGTACCGGCAGCCCCAGAACGATAGGCCATTTGAGATAGTAAAAAAAGAGTATACCTGCACCGTAGAGATGGCGAAAAAATGCTCCCAGCTCTTTCACATCGCCCCCAGCGCTTTTTTTACCACGTCACTGGCCATGGAGATATTCCATGGTGGATCCCAAACGATCTCGACGGTTACGCTTTTGACATCGGGGATGCGCTCCACGGCATCCTTGACCCACTGCTGCATCATCTGATGCAGCGGGCATCCGCGCGTCGAGAGAGTCATCTTGATATGTACTTTGTTTTCATCGTCGATATCCACATCGTAGATGAGCCCCAGGTCTACGAGATTGAACCCCACCTCCGGATCGATGACGGTACGCAAGGCATCGTAGACCTGCTCTTTCGTCACTTTTGCCATGTCAGCTCCTATGATATTTTACAAAGTCAAAAATTACAAATCGAGCGCAAACTTTGCAAATTGTAGCTTGAAAATTGTATGTTGATGAAGCCAAAAAAGTGCGCTCAACCCGAAGGGCAGCGTAGCTGTTCGCACTTTTTAATACAATTTTCAAGCGGTGCCGTAGGCAACAATTGCAACTCGTTTAAGCGAGATTTGGTAATTTTTGCAAAAAATCACTATCTATATCGTATCATCCACATTACACTGGTGGCCAAAAAGATGGCACCGACGAGCATGAAGCTGCCACCTGCCTTGAAAAGCGCATCGCTATGAAAAAGCAATCCCAAAAATACCAGCGCCGCGCCCACGGCACTCATCCAAAACTGGTATAGTGCCTGCTTTTTGGGATACATCTCATGCAGCATCGGCACGCGCTGTTTGCCAACTAAATCACTGAAGCGGTGAAACCAGACCAAAAAAGGAATAATCTTATATAAGTGTCCATTGATCAAAAATGCAAAGAACATAAAAAGCGCCCAGATGGCTGCATAGATCACCTGCTGCGCACCAAAAAGCACTCCCAAAGCTCCTACCGCCACAGCCACCGCAAAAGATGCGTAGCCAAAGAGCATGGAGCGATACCAGATATCGAGCTCTTTGCGCACGCGGGTTTTGTAGATGAGAGAGATTTGCTGCGCATAGAAAGCGACACTCACAAATCCGGCAAAAATCCCCAATCCCTCCACAAAACGCCAACCAAAAAGAGCACCCACATACACCAGCGACACCGCAGCCGCAAGGGTGGGGATGGCTCTTCGAATCGGCGCTTCGCTAAAGCCGTGCGCCAGACCGAACATGGGCAAAAGCACCAACGTGATGCCATACACCGACATCAACACATAGCCTCCCACGACAGCCCAGACATGGGCATGCACAAAATCTTCGATATCCACGCTCCAAAAGCCGCTCAGCGCCAACGCCATGGCAAAACCACTGAGAATCCCCAATAGCAAGAAGATATTGGAGAGCTTGATAGCTTTGACGGTGGGGGTGGCAAGCTGGGTCTTGGCGATAGTGAGAAACACATCCACTGCGAAAATCACCATCGCTACCAGGACCAAAAGCCCCCCGAAACTCAGCAGTATCGGGTCGAGCCAAAAGCCGGCTATGAGGCCGATGACGCCGATGAGCAGCACCGGAAAGATGATGTAGTACCAATCGACGCTAAAGTGCCCGGTCTCCAATACCACGGGCACCAACTGCGCCATGGCACCGAAAATGATCATCATCACGTACCCCACCATAAATAGATGCACCCATCCCGCCACCGAAAGCTCCAGATGCGAAAAGTGGGGCGTGTAAAAAAGCAGTGCGATGCAACTGAGCACATAAAAGAACACACCGCTGATGAAAAAGGGCACGATAAGCCCTAACGGTGGAGCGAACTCCTTGGAGACATGAAACACCCTCCCCTCCTTCGCTTAACCGTGGCAGGCCGTATCGCTCAGATTTGCCTTTTCACTGGCACCGGGCTTATAGCTAAAGACGAGCTTGACGCGTCCATCGGGAAGATTTTCCGTTTCGATATCGTAATTCTCTTCGATTTTGTTCAAAAGCCCCATGGGCATTTTGTGGTTGATCATGATGAGCTTGGTATTGGGGTCTTTGACCAAGCGCAGTCCCGCCATGGCGTTGACCATCGGCTCAGGCGGCCCACAACGTGACGTATCGAAAGCGTAGTAAGTGACGCCATCACGCTCGAATTTGTAAAAATCCACCGTCGCTCCCGGGACGTCCACTCTTTGTGCATCTTGGGGTATAAGACTCATATCCTCCTCCCTTATAATTTTTTCTATTGTAGCGTCCCATTGTAGATGTGAAAATGATTTTCATCAATTTTGGATCTATGACTCCTCCATGTCGCTGGCGAGTTTGAAGATATCGCCAAACGCATCGACGAACTGCTTGCAGCGATCGCACACCATCTCACCGCCTTTATAGGCAAAAGGGGTGTTGCACTCTTGGCAAACTTCTATGCGATGACGGATGAGCTCTCGAGCTCTTGCGAAAGCCCACGCCACGATGTCGACCGTCTGTGTATCTGTAATGGCATCTACTTTGCAAATATCGTTGCAGATAGCACAATCGATACAATAGCCGGCTACAAAAGAGATAGCCGCACCATCGGGAGAATACGAGAGCGCTTGCGTTGGGCAAAACTGCACGCAATCACCACAATTGGTGCACGCTGCATCGATTTGCTTGTTCGCTATGAAGGAAAAGGAGGTTGGAATATGCGAAGCGCTCAGATCCTTACTGAGCGGTTTGAGAAGTTGCTGCAAAAGATTACGCCGTATAGGCAAACGGTCCGGAGCCGGTGGCAACTGCATCGATGCACTATCCATCGTTTTGGCGGCGTTAAAGAGCGTTTTGAAAAAACTGCGGCGGTCGTTACGGTAGGCACGCTCTTCGATCTGCGCCTCGAGGCCGAGCGCTCGCAAGAAGGCCCTCGCTTCTTCGAGACGCTCCTGGATCGAAGCCAAAACTTTACCATCCTTATTGAGCGTACACTGTGCACAGTGGGAGAGATCCACACCGATACCGCCTCGCTTCAGCGCCATCGCTACGAAGTGCTCGCTGGCAAAAGCGCTCAGGCAAGGCAGATCCTTTTTGCACGATAGCACTTCACTGCAGCGCATTGCGTACTCGTTGGGATCGAAAAACTCCAATCCCAAAGCCTCCGCGGGGCAGACGCCCAGGCACACGGAGCAGTTGGTGCAGCGCCCAGGATCGATACGCAGCTGCCCTCGCTCGAAATACCAGGCATTTTCGGGACAGATATCTTTGCACTCTTGGCAGTCGTTGTGGAAATAGTCGTTACGCAAGCAGCGCAAAGCGTCATAGCTAAAAAGCTCGCTTCGCTGTTTATACTGCATCGTCTCCGACCTCTTGCAAAAGGGCAAAATCACGAAAGAGATATTCGATGGTAAAATCGCACACATCCCGATAGAAGGGAGTTTGCGCCATCTCTTGGATTGCACAAAGGTATGGCGGCACCCATGCCAAAAGATGCTCACGCAAAAAGCGCAGCGCCGTACGCTTCTCGTCGCGAAAGGCGAGATTTTGCATAAATCCAAATTCGATGGCCAGATGATCAGGAGCCAAAATCTCGGTGCGGTTCATATCGATTTCGTAGCCGTTTTCGAAATAGAAATACATCACGGGATTTTGCAATCCCACCAATATCTCGCCCGTAGCATCCACGACGATAGACTTGATGGGCTGAGAGTTTACTGAAAAGAGGGAGTGGTAATCGATATTGAGCGCTTCTTGGAGCGTGGCGGTGTCGGTAGCGGCGAAATATTCTCGGCTCGCTTCTCCGATGGTAGCGAGGAGGTCTCTATTTTTGCGCAGTTCTTCTATCTCTTTGGTCCCTAACTCCTTTTCGAAAAGACGCGACAAAAAGGCATAGACAAAGGCTCGTGCTTTGTTATCCACGCACGCTCCTCTCCCATGCTTGTCCGACGGCCGCTTCGCCGCCATTAGAGGCAGCCTTTGAAGAAGGACTTTTTTGGCGGAGGGGGCGCTTTGAACTTTTTGGCATCGATCGTTTTGCCATCGCTTTCGAGCGAACCGATGATAGTCACTTCGTTACGATTGGCCGCTTTTTCCAAAAGGTCGCTCACACGCACGCCTGCAGGTTTGATGGAGTAGATTTTACCCTCGTCGTGCACATAAAGCACCAGCTGCATCTTTTCAGGCTCTCCCGGCAGCCAATCGCGAAAGCATCCGCCGCTGCCGCAGTGGTAGGACTCGAGCCGACAATCGGCAAAAAGATCATGCTCGGCACACCATTTAGTGGTCAAAAACCCCTTCTTTTCAAATGGAGTGCCGGCAAAGAGCATACCGGCACCAAGCAGTGCCAAAAGGGCCACTTTTTTCATTTCGCCACCTCCGCTTTTTGGGTCTGCAAATAGGCTACGATATCATTCACCACCTTCGCATCGAGATAGCTAAAAGATGGCATGATAGAGACTCGTTTGCCGTTTTTGAGATTGTACCATGCATAGCTTGGATGCTGGTTGCGATTGTAGCCTGGTACCACTACGGCATTGGGATCGAGGATCGATTCGCGCAGATATGCCGCCGTCGCCTGGCCTCCCACGTTGCTGAGATCGGGCGCCATGTAGATGGGGGCGTTATGGAAGTCTTTATCGTTATGACAGCTGGCGCAGTTGGCCGCGAACTGTTTCTTGCCCTCTGCCACGTCGCCACGTACCTTTTCGCTCACCACCTTCTCGAGGGCTCTGTTTTTGGCGTGCGGCAATTTCACGGCGATCCAGCTTGAAAGCCGCTTGAGGCCATCGCGCTGTAGCTCCTTGCCGTCCCAGACCGCCACCGCGATGGCAAGCTCGTTTTTGGCCGCCTTGCTGTACGCATCGTCGATGGGCTTAATCACCATGCCGCCCCAGATGTGGCGTTTGGTGTTGTAGCACATATCGGAGCGCCATGTGACCGAACCGTCCTTGATCTCGGTCATAGAGCGAAATCCTTCACTCACGAAGGCTCTCGCATAGGGGCGTACACCCAGTTTTTGCACCTCTTTTTCGAACTTTTTGAGCTCTTTGCCGAAATAGTCGGTATTGTGTGGATTGACCTGATGCGCCACGTCGCCGTTGCCGTTAGGCTCATACACGCTCTGGCCGTAGGCTTTACGCAAGAAGATCTCCACCGCTCTACCATCGCTACCCATTCCGATATAGGGGAGTTTTTGAGGATTTGTAGCATTTGCAGCAAACTGCACCGCGAAGCCATCGGGATAGCTATCGCTCTTGTAGCCTTTGTAGATATCTTTGCTGCGATCGGGCCAGTGCACGATGATCGCAACCTTTTTGCCGTCGGTGAAAGCCGCCACTTTCGCCACGATCGCTTTGGCATCTTTGTTGAGCTCATTGGCCTTTTTGTCATTGAGATGCAGTGTGGTTTGGGGATAGAGCACCACGGGTGTAAAGTGCGCGTACTTGCGCACCAGATAGGCACCGCATCGCAATCCATGGAGGCTGCGCACTTTGACGGCTTTGACTACATTCGCTCCATAGGCTGCACACAAAACTCCCAAAGAGAGTGTCATCGTCGCTACTCGTTTCATGCCTGCACCTTAAAAGAAGTTATCGCATCAGCTTTGGTATATTTCCCCGCCACGTAGCGCTCATCCACCAATGGCAGTGGTTTCATACCCTTTCGTTTGGCCACTTGGGCGTAGTAGTTATGATCGAGTCTGAACATATCTTTGTGCTGATAGGCTATGAGGATATCCATGAGCTCCGATTTGCCGGTTTTTTTACGTTTTTCACGCTCTTCTTTGATGGTTTTGATAGCGTCATGCACCGCGGGTCCGAAGAGCTTTTCGAGCTCCTCGATAGGCACGCGCTCGCTCCCTTCGATGATGCGGCCGTTTTCGTCGAATTTCGGTGGGGTATCGACTGGCGGGATGTAGTAGACGTTGGGCTGGGTGCCATAGTCTGGGCGCAAAGGCAGCGCCACTTTGTACTTGTGTACGAGTTTGTAGACCTGCCCCTCTTCATCATCCAAAAATCCCACGAAGCGGATGCGTCCCACGCAGCTTTGGGCACAGGCCGGTGGCAGTCCTTGTTCGATGCGCGGAAAGCAGAGGATACATTTTTCACTTTTGCTGATTTTTGGGTTGAAATAGATCTTTTTATAGGGGCATCCTGCGATGCAGTAGCGATATCCCTGGCAGCGATCGAGATCGACAAGCACTACGCCATCTTCTTCACGCTTGAAGATCGCATCACGCGGGCAGGCGCTCAGGCAGCCGGGATTGGAGCAGTGGTTACAAATACGCGGCAAATAGAAAAAGTAGTTGTCATTTGGAAACTCACCCGCTCCCTCATCTTCATCCCAGTTAGGACCCCATGTAGGACTGGTTTCGGGACGCCATCCGGCTTCCGGTTTGCCGTCGATGAGATTTTGGTGTGCCAAAGAGTCGTAGTTGTAGTCCCAAGGCACACCATAATCGGCTTCGATATTGGGGATGATACCAGGCTGCAGATCGCCGTTTTGATCGAATCCCCCGCCAAGCTCCATCCATTTTTTAGGATAGCCGTCTCCCGGATAGGTCTCTACGTTGTTCCAGTACATATATTCGCGACCGTTTCTGTTGGTCCATTGCGTCTTACATGCGACCGTACAGGTTTGGCATCCGATACATTTATTCAGATCCATCACCATCGCTAATTGTCTTTGAGACATTCCCCGCTCCTCTTAGTATGTATACTTGGTGGATTTTTCGATATTGACCGCACCATCATAGGCGTACTGGTTACCGTCCCACTGTCCGCCGAACTTCAGATGCCCCCAACCATCAGCAAGCTCGAGAAGGTTGAGCGACATCGGTACGCACTCGTTGTGGCCTTTATTGAAAAGATACTGATACGGCTCCCATCCATGCTCCATCACCAGCGTATCGGGTGCCACAGAAGAGCTCACCTTCGCCATGGCATAAAATTCGCCGAGCTCGTTGAAGATGCGCACGGTATCGCCATCTTTGATGCCCTTGAGCTGGGCGATTTTGCGGTTGATAGCCACATAGGGCACACCACGCTGCAATCGCTGGAGCGTACGGCTTGTCTTCCAGTTGGAGTGGATAGACCAGCGTGCATGCGGCGTCATGAGCATAAACGGATTTTTCTTGCTTTGAGGCGCCAAAGGCTTGAGGGCGTAGTTGGTGCCGTTGACAAGTTTGAGATAGATAGGATGATCCACATAAAACGTCTGACGCCCGCTCAATGTTTCGAAGCGCT
This sequence comes from Campylobacterales bacterium, assembly GCA_027024145.1. Lineage (GTDB taxonomy): Bacteria > Campylobacterota > Campylobacteria > Campylobacterales > Nitratiruptoraceae > Nitratiruptor. The sequence continues at coordinate 13,160 of JALVTF010000024.1, read as the reverse complement.
CGAATTTGAAAAGCGTAAACTCCCCTGAGCTATAGGGTTTGTCCGCATAGAGAGGACTCATCTTGGCGGCTTTTTCGTTGAGTTCCAAAAATCCTCCGGCTGCATACATCTTCTCCATAGTCCAAGGCTGATACTGCTCGCACTTTTGCAGTGCCGCTTCCACCGCCAGCTTATCCGTGCCCAAAAGCGGCTCCATCGCAGCTTCGGACTCTTCATCGGTGTTGGTGTACTCTTTGTAAAACTTCGTCAAATCGCGATAGCCTGTACGTGCATACTTCTTGCTATCTGGGACTTTCGCTTTTTTCTTGTTCTCAGGTCTATTGGCAATCTCTTCGAGCTTCTTGGCGATGAAGGCGAACATACTCCACTCATCTTTCGCTTCGCCCACAGGCTTCATATTTGCGATAGGCTGCGCGAGGTTGGTAAATCTGTGATAGCCCGGGCTCGTGCGGATATCGTAGACTTCATAGTGCGATTTTGCCGGCAGCAGCAGATCTGCAAACATCGCCGCTTCACTCATACGATAGTCCACGTAGCAGAAAAACTTGGTTTTTTTCAAAAAGGCTTTACGATATTCGCTCCCTTTGTTGCGGCGAAATTTCGAGTCGGCCACGATGATGGCCACTTCCGGCGTCCACCAAGGCTTATAAAACTCCTCCTCTTCGGTCCTATCTTTGCCATCTTCACCGTTTTTGAGGGCTTCTTCGACGATCTTGATATACTCCTCTTTGCTGATTTTACCATCGGTAGCTCGTTTGACATCTTCTTCGCCGAAATATTTCTCGAAGGTTTTGAGCCCATCACCAAAAACAAACTCACCCACAAATCCCGAGCCAAAGCGCGGCTTGTATTTACCTCCAAAACCACTGAGTGCACCAAGACCACTGAGGCTAAATTCGTTTTCTGTATTGAGCGAACCGTATGGTCCCAGACGCCCTGTCAAACCGCAAATAGATGCGATATTCCAGACATTGAGGATACCGTTGTGATATTTGTTCAGGCTAAAGCCCGTGGTGATCTCCACCACTTTTGGGAGTGCGATATCTTTTGCGAGCTGTTTGACGGTGTCGGGGTGCACACCGGTGATTTCTTGGGTCTTTTCGGGTGGAAACTGCTCGACGTTTTTCTTGAAGATCTCAAAGACGGTGGTCACTTTGACCTTCTTGCCATCTTCAAGTGTCACTTCCCATGTCCCTTCCAAAGCGGGGTCGATACCGAGCTCACGAATATCAAGCGATTTATCCTCGCTTCCTTCGCATCCTGGCATCAAAACGGGTTTGTTGGACTTTTTGTCCCAAGCATAGAACTGCGCTTCGAATTTCTCTTTTTCTTCTTCGTTTTTGGGCTCTTGCATATCGCTTCTGCGCAGCAGCTTTTTATTGTCCGTGCGCACGAGAAACGGCAGGTCCGTATAGATCTTCATAAATCCCGGTTTGTACCATTTGTTCTTAAGGATCTCATACATTACGCTCATAGCCAAAAACTGGTCTGTGCCCGGCTTGATGGGGATCCAAAGATCGGCGGACTTGGCCGAGCCGTTGAATTCAGGAGTAATGACGATAACTTTAGCACCGTTGTACTTGCCCTCCCAGACAAAATGTGCATCGGGAATGCGCGAAACGTTGGGATTACCGCCCCAAAAGACAGCTGTATCGACGGTATAGAGGAAATCATAGGTACAGCCGATGTTACCTTCACCGTATGCTACGGCACTTCCTGTAAACATATCGCCTAAGTATGAAGCTGGATAGATACGATAGGCTCCCAGCTGTGTCGAAAAGCGCAGCACCGAACCGCGGCGTCCTTCAGTTAAAAGCCCCGTCCCTGCATGGACCATGATGCGTCCCGGTCCCTTTTTGGGATCGGTCATGGTATCGAATATCTTTTGAGCCACGATCTCGGCCGCTTCGTCCCAGCTGATACGCTTCCATTTGCCCTCGCCCCGTTTGCCCACGCGCTTCATGGGATAGAGGATGCGATCCTTTTCATACATCACCTGTGAATGCTGGATACCCTTATTGCAGCCACGCGGGTTGAAATCGGGGATTTTTGGATTGATGCGCGGATAGCGAGCGCTTTGGTTTTCGCGCGTTACCACACCGTTATTGCCCCACACTTCCCATGCACAGTTTCCCTGGCAGTTGACGCAGTGGTAGGCGTAGCCGTGCTCCTCTTTTTTGCCGTACGTAAAGCTAAATTCGTTGCGATACATCTGTTCGGTATAAGTGGTATTGGGGTAGTTTTCCTTGCCGTTTTCTACTTTGATCACATCCGTTTTGGCGAAGAGATTGCCGCTGCCGGCCACCAAAGCAGCAGTCGCACCTGAAATTTTGAGAAAGTTGCGTCGTTTCGTATCAAGAGTGCTCATACAGCTCGCTCCTTATCGTCTAATAGGTAGATTCATAGCGTTGCCCCACTCATCCCAGCTGCCGGTATAGACCTTTGCGTTGGGATAGCCAAGAAGTCTCAGTGCCGTGACAATATCCGATCCACGTCCCGTACCCACCTGACAGTAGGCATAGATGGTCTTGTCTTTCGTGATACCAAAGCTTTTGAAGAGTTTTTCGAGCTCCTCTTTGGTGCGAAAGCTTCTATGGCGTTTAAAATCGGTGATGCGTTTCCACTCGATAAACTTCGCTGTGGGGATATGCCCGCCGCGCGCTACGTGATCCATCTTGCGCTGTCCGATGATTTCGATCATGCTGCGTGCGTCGATGATGACATATTTGGACTTGTCACCCTTTTTGAGGCGATCAAGCACAGCTTTGTAGACCTCATCCTTGCCCGCTATCCAGCTATAATCGATCTGTTTTGGATCAATTGTATAGGTTTTGGGGGTGATTTTTGCCTCTTTGGCAGGTGGAATGTAAGCAAAATGTCCTTCGCCCAACGCTACTTTTTGCATGCCTCTGCGGATAATGAGTTTGGGCTCGAGCGCCTTCATCTGCTCTTTTACTTTTTTATATTGGGCTCTTAACTCTTTATATTTTTTCATATCGCCCGCTTTTTTGGCCTTTCGGTATGCACGATGGAGTTTGTGCTTTTGCTTTTTGAGCTCGTCATATTTTTTCTGATTGGGGTCGAGCGCTTTGATCGCATCGATACCGCCATCGAGCAGGTAAACCTTCTTATGTCCGTAGCTTTTCAAAAAGGCCAGCACACCTGTGGCGTTCGGGCCGCGCCAGTTGTCGTATGCGATGACAGTGGTATCGTTGTCGATGCCCAGCGTCCCCAACAGCTTCGCCGCCTCTTTGGGGCACTGCCACAGTGGAGCGCAGCGCATGCGTCCCATGATGTCGGAGCGGTGCAGGTGGTGCGCATACATATCCACCGATCCTACGATGTGGCCGTTTTCGTATGCCGTTTCACTATCGCCGTCTACAAACACCACACCCGGTTTGCCTATGAGCTTGTAGGCTTCCTGGGCACTGATGGTCAGTTTTTCTGCCATGGCACCGCCTGCAGCCAAAGCCATGATCACGAGGGCCTGCAGCAACCTCTTCATTGCTTCTCCTTATAACTATATTCATCTGCTCTTATGCCGTAAGTACGGATTTTTCGGGCTATTAGCCATTATAAATCCATCGCCATTAAAGCATTCTTAAAGCATCCAGACAGAGCGAAAATAGCATGAATTTTGAAGTATCACACGCAAAGCGTGCGAATCATTTAAAAAAAGTGATAAGGCAGGTCAATATTTTTGTATGTTTTTCAGTAGGGAGTCACTTCTATCCAGCCTGCGGCCTTGCGCTCGATCACCTCGGCGACACCGGTTTGGACGTAGCTCACACCGTCGATGAACTCCTTTTTGGTCCAGTGCATCGTCTCCATCGTGTTTTTGCACACCTCGAACTGCACATCGTAAGCCATGAGCGACTTGATGCGTTTGAGGGTATGTTTGTCGTAATCTTTGCGCAGAACACGAATGCCCGGTCCATACGCTACCACGAGGACTTCCAGCGCGTCGCTGGGATAGGCTTTGAGGACGTTGTAAATGGCGCCGAGGGTATGATTGACGGTGTGCAGGTCTTTGGTGTTGAGGCGTATGAGCCACTTACGCGGGTGCTCGAAACTTGGCTTGGGAGTGGCATAGAATGTCTGTGCGAACAAAACGAGAGGCAAAAGCAGCACGATAAAAGTGCGTCGCATAGCAAATCCTTTGAGACTATTTGAAATAGATTTTCACCTTTCGCGAAACGGTATGCTCTTTTCTTCTACGAAAGTGCTCCTCCATATCGAAATCCTCTTTGCCATAGCCGGCTTTATATTCATTGATGAACTTTTCGTAGAGCTTTTCTGGCAGTGCGGTGATTTCATACTCCACCGCCTCGCAGTCTTCTTCTTGGGTGCGCCCTATCTCTTTGACGTTGATGCCGCTGTAGCCTTTCCCCTTCTCTTGCATCAGATGCATCTCGATATTGGCGCGAATCGTAGCGAAAATATGCTGCAACTGCTTTTTGGGAAGTTTGGTATCATCCACTATTTCTACAGGTGTGGCAGCATCATAGCCCCATCCGCCACGTACAGGCAGATCCACATCGAAATGCTCTTTGATAAATCCACGCAGATCCTCTATCGGCTCAAGTTTAGCAAACTCCAACATCCATTCCTTTCGTAATCGTTCCACTCTTTAGCACTTTACAGTAAACGCCTCGGTGATCCTTGACGAGTTTTGGAACTTGCTTTCCAAAATATGCAAGGTGTGAGCAGAGTGTACACTTTTGGGTTATCTCGAGCTCGGTATCTCCGATACGCAGTTTCGTCCCCACCGGCAATTGCATGATATCGAAATCGACTATGATGTTTTCGCCCAAACTCCCATACTCGAGTTCGATACCGGCATCCCGGACTATCTCGTATGCCACATGAGGCGTTATCAGGACGCTTCTATCGAGCTCTTTGCCAGCGAATTTATCATCTTCGACGCCGTAGTCTTGCACGAGATGGATAGCGTCACGTTTTTGTCTGATTTTGCTTTTTGATTCAGCGGGTGCGACAAACACGTCGAGGACTTTCATCGTATCGGTTCCCTTTTATGCATTGGGTATATAGAGTGCTGCAGATGGTTGCGGGAGCTTCGGAGCGAAAGGCTCCGAATAGACTCTTAGCTCTTGCACTTGGTGATACCGGGGTTGCCGTCTACGCCGACGACTTCTGGAGTATCCACTTTGACGTGCTTGATGTGTTTGAGGTTTGTAAGGTACTCTTCCACGATTTCCCACACCGGTTTGCCAGGTGATTTTTTCTTCACAGTCGCCCAACCACTGACTTTGTATTTTTTGTGCGGTTCGACTTTTTCACCGTTATAGAGTGTGATGTCGCTGATGCGTTTGCCGATCGTTTTGTTCGGATCGATGCGGTAGCTGATACCGCCTGTGCGCACCATGTCGCCACCTTGTTGATAGTATGGGTCGGCGTTGAAGAGGTTGTCTGCCACATCTTCGAGGATGTTTTTGAGTGCCTCGCCCGTGATCTCTTTGACATAAGTTTCAGGATAAGTCATCGCCGTTTGCGTAGCGAGATCTTCGAATGTCACCTCTTGTCCTGGGATGATGCTCGTTCCCCAGCGAAATCCAGGGCTCAGTGAAATTTGCGCACCGTTGACTTCACGCAGTGCATCACAGATGAGCTGGTCCCAGCTTCCGTTGAAGTTACCGCGGCGATAGAGTGTCTCGTCTGTCGTCGCGATGACGCGTGTAAGCTCTTTTTCGTATGGTTTGCGCACTTTGTCGATATAGGCCTGCATCTCTTTGTCTGCAGGGATGAGATCACTAAAGATCGGCAAGAGTGTGAATTTGAAATCACGGATTTTACCGTTTTTGACTTCAAGGTCGAGAACGTTGATGAATTTTCCGTTACTTCCGGCATTGGTCACATACGTTACGCCGCCTCTGTTTTTGACAGGCACCGCTTCAGGCACACCGTCGTGGGTGTGACCACCCATGATGAAGTCGATACCGCTGACGCGAGATGCCATCTTTTTGTCCACATCGAAACCGTTGTGGCTCAGTACGATGACCACATCGACTTTCTCTTTATTGCGGACATGGTCGACGAGCTGTTGCATCTCTTGGTCTTTGATACCGAAAGTCCAGTCAGGAATGAAACGTGCGGGGTTCGCGATGGTAGTGTATGGAAATGCCTGACCGATTATGGCCACTGTGGCATCGCCGAGTTTTTTGATGGTGTAGGGTTTGAATTCGCGTCCCGTATCTTCGTCGTAGGCTTCAGCACCGTTAAGGAGCGCGTCATCTTTGACGAAGACGTTTTGCGCGACGAATTCGCCCTTGAAGTTTTTGATGTTCTCTTTGATTTCAGGTTCGGTATAGGTAAATTCCCAGTGTCCCGTGAGTACGTCCACACCCAGGACGTTTTGGGCACCTACCATATCTTTACCGCGCGTTTTGAGTGCTGTCCAGCTTCCTTGCCAAGTGTCACCGCCATCAAGCAGGAGCGTCTTTTCTTTGCCGAAATTATTACGCAGATAATCGACGACGGTCTTGATGTGTGCATAACCACCCATTCGTCCGAAAGAGTTGGCATAGTCATCGAAGTTGACGCAGGTGAGGGCATAGGCCAAACGTTTGTTGTGGATGTGGTAGTATTTGAGGAAGTTTTCACCGACGATATGCGGTGGTTTTCCCCAGTTTGAGTGCAGACCCAAGTTCGCACTTGGCTCGCGGTAGTACACAGGCAACAGCTGCGCATGGGAGTCGGTCATGTGCAAGATACGTACATTACCGAAATTATCGAGCTTGTAGTAGTCTTCGATTTTATACTTACCCGAAAGGGCGAAACGTGTGTGGGAGTTGGCAAATACTGGCGTCGCACCCAGTACTGCCATCATATACATAAACTCTCTTCTTGTAATCATCATGCGTTAGCCTCCTTAATATTTATAGCCCTCACCGGGAATCGCTAACTTGTATGTCGTCTGTGCATCTACATATTCTTGCAGAGCACGCACTGCGAATTTGCACGCTCTCTCGGCAGCGTAATCGACGGAGACTTTCTTGTCTGTCGGTTTGCCGTTTTTATCAAGGAGCGTCACTGTTTTACTCTTGGCTTTGAGCGCCTTTTGGGTTTCTTGGATATATTGCGTTGTCGTCATCCCAAGGCGTTTGAACTCCACTCCCAATTTGACAGCGGTAGGGTTGTATTTTTTTGCGACGGCAAGAAGCTTCGTGACACTGTTTTTTTGCGGGTCACAGGTTTTCGCCACATCGACTTTCATAGCCTCTTTGAGGATAGCATCTGTCTTGTCGCCTGCAACAGCACTGGCGCCAAACGCCAACGCCATGCATGCCGCAATTGTTAAAAATTTTGTTTTTTTCATGCCCTACTCCTACTTTCTCACATCCGGTCCATCTACTTTCATACCGTTACTCATATAAGAAAGAAAGTAGATGAGATCGCGCATATCTTCGCTAAAAGGCTTGGGTGGTTGCTGGCCTTGGTTTTTGATGCAGCCTTTGAGACGTCTCTCAAGCGTACCCAACTCTTCCCATGACAAGCGATAGACTGGAAAATGCGTCACCTGTCCCACGAGTGGAGAGAGATAATCGCGACGCACACGTTTCCCTGCACCCTGGACGTGACAGTTCGCACAACTGATATCGATGTATCCTCTTTGGCTGAAATAGTACTTTTTCCCATGCTCGTACGCCTTCTCGGCCTCCGCATTGGGGATCTTGACGTTGATGACTTTCCCTGCATCGCGTGCTTGCGCCGCGAAGTAGGCCTCTACTTTCGCGATTTTGCCTTTGTAAGGATTCCACGGTTTGCCACCATGTTTGACGACACAGTCGTTGATAGCCATGGTGAGTGTTACGACTTCATGCTTTTTGGTGTCATATTTTGGATACTCCACAGCCGCCTCTGCAGGTTTTGGGAAGCACTCTTTGAGCCCTTTTGTACTATTATAGAGCTCTTCACCATCATCTACGTCATCTTCATATGGCGGCATTTCGATGAGTTCGAGATATTGCTGACGAGGTCCTTTTGCGAAAGAGTAGACACCCTTTGCAAATTCGTGCCAATCCTTCACAGGACGATAATTTTTCTTGAGCTCTTCAGTCGGTGTGTACGGGAAGAAGCGTGCAGCGTTTTTGACCGGATCGGAAAATTTCGCCACGAAATATTTGATCAACGCTTGGCGATCCTTTTCGGCCTGCTGATTGTACTGACCCGCGAAGAGGCTCATGGTAGCGATCGCAGAGATCGCTGCCAATTTCAGTGCTCTTGTGACCATTATTTCTCCTTCAATGAAAGGGGCACCTTACTTGATTTTGACCTTTTTCGTTCCTTCGTTTCCTTTGAGGTCGCGTACATAGACTTCTACCACGTCACCTTTTTTACCACCTTTGAATGCGAATTTCAAAACAGGGTCTTTAGAAAGGAATTGGCTTGTAGAGGCTTCATAGACCACTTCACCGTTGTGTGTCGCTTTGATATATGTAAGGAAATTCACTTCTTTGTGCTGTTTTTTCGCCATGATATATGTCAAGTTTGGGTGTTTGATAAGACCGATAACTTTAACGATATCACCTTTAGCTTTCGCGCGAAATCTCATTCTGATTTTTTTCATCATCTCTCCTTCTCGTATTTTCTATTTAATATATGTTTTTCACTTTGTGTTTCGGTGTGAGGGGCATCAACCGCCACATCCACCGATAGTTACTTTCACTTTTTTCTCATCATAGAAAAGTTTGCCATCTTTTGTTTGGGCTACCGCATAGACGTTACCTGTTTTTTGCAATTTGATACGAATAGAGTATCCGTCAGGAATGCTGCGTGGGTGGATAGTAAAGACCGCTACAGCGCTTTCTGGGTTCGCATCTTGGAAAAGTGCGAGGATTTTCGTACCTTCAGGTACTTTTTCTACCGTAATAGGAATCACGGCACCGTTTTCTGCGATATCTGGTGCATTGAGTTTGACACCGCTTTTATCCATTTTATTCGTACCGAAAAGCGCTTTGATAGCTTGATCGGGTTTTTTCGCTTTCCATACGCTTGGTTTCGTTTTTCTGAAATCCTCTGCAAGTACGCGTGCAGGAATCATACTCGCTGCCAATACTCCAAGTCCCAGTCCTAAGAATTCTCTTCTGTTCATTCCTTCTCCTTTTCTAAATGTACTGTGTGAAATATTATTGTACAGTTTTTAGGTAAGCGACCAACGCCTTGATCTGTTGTTCGCTCAACCAGCCATTGGCACCAAAAGGTGGCATGGCCGAATATTTGATACCTCTCGCTTTGTAAATATCGTAGATGGTATCGTAAAGCATCTTGTCATCCCAATACTTCAGCCCAGTGAGTTTGGGACCGAGCGAGCCGGGATTGTCGATCTTCTTACCATTGACATCGTGACACGCCAGGCAGTTGCCCAGTTTTTTGGTGTTGAAGATCTTTTCACCCAGCTTCACCAGGTTTTGATCTTGGGCGGCTTGGGCGCCAAGCGCCATCGCCAGCGCCACGCAGCTCCCAACGATCAGTTTTGAAGCTGAAAGTTTCACCTTGGCTCCTTTTTACTTGCTTTTGCTAATTATATAATCAACAACCTTTTTGAAATCTTCATCGCTCAAGTTAGTACCACCTTTAGGAGGCATAGCGCCGACGCCCTTGATGGCGTTTTCATAGACTTTGTCGATGCCTTTTTTGAGCACTTTCGCCCACGCCTCTTTGTCGCCTATCATAGGAGCACCGATAGCTTTGTTGCTGTGGCACGCACTACATACTTTGTTGTAGACTTTCTCTTCGAAGCTCTCTTTGTGTCCCGCATTAGGCAAGATCCAGTTCATGCCACCCCAGTCTCGTTTGGTGCTCATTGGAGGGTTGAATCCTTTGAGCTCGTTGGTGATATGCACGACAGGTACTTTGCCCTTGATACAGTTTTTCATACAGCGGTAGGTCACATCACCATATTTCTCAGGATGTGCCAAGAGATTCTTGATATTTTGTTTTGCATGGGGGCCGTCCACATCAGGATAGAATCCGTCATGGTTTGGCATCACGACATTGAGGAAGTTTTTGTTATCGAGATACTCGATGTCATCCCCATTTTTAAATGTGATGTCGTTGACGTTGAGCAGATATGCAGTCAACGCATACGTTTCATCGTCTGTGAGCGTCATAGGATGTGGGAAAGGCATACCGGATTTGACATACCAAAAGATAGTCGAAGCGTATGGCCAATAGGTCCCGATCGTACGAACCGGTGGCTCGTCCCCTGCATTAGGATCGAGGAGCTGGTTTTTGAGGCTATCGTGATCACCGCCTGCAAGTGGAGGAAACCCTTTACCACCGGTACCGAAATCGCCGTGACACATTTGACATTTTTTCTCATAGAGCGCTTCACCCTCGTCTACGGTACCTTTGCCCACAGGAAGGCCCAGACCGTCAGGGCGCACATCAATATCCCATGCTTTGATCTCTTCTTTTGTAGCTTTTTGTCCGTATGGCAGTTTTTTCGCTACTTTTTCGGCTTGGGGGTTGATGCGATAGGGTCCTACATACTCCCCGTGACGCTTATAGGGTGCAGAACCGTCGATATTTTTCTTTTTAAAAGGCAAGACATGCGTCTTGATGATGACTCTACCATCTTTGAGTTTCACCATCTTTTCAGAAGCTGACGCGCTGCTTGTCACTACTGCGATCGCCGCAATGCTCAGTGTCGTAATAATATGTCTGAACTTTCTCATTATTACTTCCTCCATCCAGCTTCTTTTGCTATGTCTACAAGGGGTTTACGAATCTCTACATGGTTGACTTCGCCGTTGGCTTTGACTTCCCATGTGATGATAGCGTTTCTATGATAGATCGCTTCGACACCCATTTTCGCGATCTCTTGACCGACAGTTGGTTGCACTGTACCTGTTTCGTCATACGCTCTACTACAGAGCAAGAGTGGTTTGCCTTCCCATTTGTAGATATAGCTAAAGCGCGTCCATGCTTTAGGCAGCACGAGACCTTTGAGTTTGGCAGGTACCCAGTTCTTACCGCCATCGAAACTGATATCTACGCCTTTGATGGTACCCTGACCGCTCCATGCGAGACCTTCGATCTCTACGATATCGCCTTTTTTGAGATGCGTCCACGGTTTTTCAGGGCATGGATTGGTGATGACGGAGTTGACTTCCATAGGCCAGAAGTACTGGATAGCTTTACCGCCCGGTGTAAGCATCGTATATTTAGATGTTTCCTCTTTCGCATGCCATGGCTTATCACCCAGCTTGAGTCTACGTAGCCATTTGACGTTGAGGTTACCTTCCCATCCGGGAACCAAAAGACGCAGAGGATAGCCTTGTTCGGGTCTGAGTGCCTCACCGTTTTGTGCATAGACGACCATGGCGTCGTCGAGCATCTTTTCGATAGGAAGCGTTCTTGCCATGTGAGAGCTGTCGCCACCTTCGGCAAGCACCCATTTCGCTTCGGGTTTGACACCCGCCATTTCAAGGAGATAGCGCACAGGCACACCGGTCCACTCCGCACAGCTCATCATACCTTTGATGAATTGCAAAGAGTTAAACTGTGGCCCCCTCCATGCCGTAGAGGAGTTCGCAGGACATTCGATGAAGTGGATGCGGCTTTCGCTTGGCATTTTTTTGAGATCTTCCACGGTAAAGACAAGTGGTTTTTCCACAAGACCGTGAATCATGAGTCTATGTTCGTTCGGATCGATTTGTGCGATACCGCCGTGGGTTCTTGTAAAGAAGAGTCCGTTAGGCGTGATGATACCATCGAGCTCGTGGATCGGACACATCGCGACAGAAGCACGCTTATCACCGGAGCTTAGCAGCTCGTGTGTACGGCGTACGACATTGTGCTCATAAGGCGAAGGAAAACCATAAGGATGGATATCCACAGGATCGCCGGCATTGACTTCCCATGGCTGTTTTTTCAAAATAGGATCTTCTTTGGCCGCTGCTTTTTCAGGCACTAAAGCCGTCGCTGCGGCAACTGCAGTAGCAGAGTAGGCCATAGTCTTTTTGAGGAAGCTCCTCCTGCTCAGCTTTTTTGCCATAAAACCTCCTTGAAAGTAGCATAACAAAATGCCCAGGGTGGCATTTGTGTCATACCATTGTAGCAAATTCGTAAAGTTTTAAAATTAAACGCATCCATTAATATAAAGAAATTCTTATATAAGTACACTTTATTTTAACGCGAAAATAGCTCCAAAAAGCCCTATATTCGGTAGGCAGTATCTCTTTATAATCATGCAAAAGTAAGGTTCTGGACCCCTTGTTGGGCGAAAGAAGTAGAGACAACAGATGTAAATTCTCCGTCGTTTTGGTATCTTATTTCATTAGGCTTAATAATACGATTAAATAAATTGATGGAAATAGCGTCATCTGCGCGCTTATAGTGCCTCTTCCAGCCCCTTTTTCCTTAAACGTGCCATGTATCTCTTCGCTTTTTATGTACCGATCTTGCTGTTTCATTATTAATATATTGGCTTTCGGTAAGCGTTCTTTCAAGCTTTTTTGCTACTATAACTGCAAAAAGGATTGAGGATGCAAAAAGAGCAAGCGCTGGCCCTTTTGGAAAAGAAAAATCTGGAGCTACAAAAAGTCAAAGAGATTTTCGAAGCTTTTCGCAACGACATGGAAGTAGTGGGCAAGGTCGCGATGAACCTGAGCCTTCGCACCAGCGTCTATGACCGAGAAAAAGGCAAGAGCCCCGTCATGACCGAACTCCTCGTAGCACTCAGCGACGTTCCCGATATGGGCAGCCGCTGGGCCGTAGCCAAAAATCCCCATACTCCCAGCCACATCCTTGCCAAGCTCGCCCATGACGAGGTCAATCTCGTGCGCGCCCTCGTCGCCACCAATCCCAATACACCACAAGAGTGTCTTTACACACTTTTCGATGATGAAAAGATAGTCCGCGACGGCATCAGCGGCAATCCCAATGCACCTGGCGAGCTTTTGGACAAACTTGCCAAAGATCCGGACAAGCTGGTACGCCTGCGCGTTGCGGAAAATCCAGCCACACCGCGCGAGACGCTCCAAAAACTCGCCCAAGACCTCGACAAAGATGTCAGCAAAGCTGCAGAGATTCGCTTAGGAAAAAGTGCATGAACACGCAAGGGTTTTCACTTCTTGAAAAACAGCTTCTCGCACTGCACTTCAACGGCACGTATCTGAGCAATTTCGATTTCAAAC
>JALVTF010000023.1 GCA_027024145.1 Campylobacterales bacterium | reverse complement strand
CTCTGCTTTTTGGCTATGAGCTCGTCGATGCGAGCGTAATCGCCCACACCCGTGAAGATATCCACTTCCGTGAGCTCACGCGAGAGCTCCTCTTTGTAGCGTTCACTCAGGCAGCCTGCCATGACGAGAGTGGAGTCTGGTTTGCGCTGCTCATGCAGCTCCAGCACCGTGCGGATGCTCTCCTCTTTGGCTGGGCCTATGAAGCCGCAGGTGTTGACGATAATCACATCCGCTTCGCTCGGGTTGTCGCTGAGCTGGTATTCGGGGAGTTTGGCCAGCATCACCTCGGTATCGACGAGGTTTTTGGTGCAGCCAAGAGAGACGACATGGAGTTTTTTCTTCATTCGATAACCACCACTTGGTTTTTGCCGTTGTTTTTGGCTTCGTAGAGAGCTTTGTCTACACGCGCGAAAATCGTATCGATGGTGTCGTCTGTGCGAACACCCGTCACGCCGAAGCTCGCCGTGACATGCAGTTCGTCTTCGAGGGTGTTGAAGGTGCGGTTGGCGATGGTCTGGCGCAGTCTGTTCGCTACGATCTCTCCCTCTTTGGCCGTGGCGCCCGGCACCAGGACGGCAAACTCTTCACCGCCTATACGTGCTGCGATGTTGTTGGCGCGCAGGAAGGTTTTGAGAATGAGTGCGATCTCTTTCAGCACCTGGTCGCCTGCGGGATGGCCATAGCGGTCGTTGATCTGCTTGAAGTTGTCCAGATCGAAAAGTATGAGTGCGAAAGGGTAGCCGCGGGTCTGGTAGTCGTTGATCATTTCCAGAAGCGCTCGCTCGAATCTGCGGCGATTGACGAGCCCCGTGAGAAAATCGATCTCCGCTTCCGTGCGTGCCGTCATGAGCTCACCTTGCAAGCGCACCACATCTGCATGGTATTTGCGCAGCTCGGAAGTGAGGAGCTCGTTTTCGCGGCGAAGCATTTCCAGTTCGTCCAAAATCTTTTTGAGCACGGGCTGCAGCTTGGCCTCACCCAAAAGCTCGCTCTCGTTTTCTATCTCCTCTTGATGGTGCTCGATCGATTCGTTGTGGGCGTCGATGGTGTTGATCACTTCATAGAGCTTTTGTTCGATCACGTCCGCGATGCGCACCAGCTTTTTGACCATTCCTTTTTGCTTGACCTCGGCTCCCTCTTCGGCCTTTTCCTTGATCTCGTCGTAGGGCGCGTCGAACATCTCCTTGAAAAGCCCCAAAATCTCCAGGTCGTTGAGCTCCTTGTTGTTCTCGACGATGTTGCAAAAGACATAGAACCAGCGCTCGTAGTTTTTGGGGGTGATGACGATGTTGTTCTTGATCATGAAGTTCATCTGCTTGCGCACGATGTTCATGATCTTTTTGATGTCCTCTTTGGTGAGCTTGGTCTCTTTCTCGAGTTTTTCATGAAGTGAACAGTACTGCTTCGCCATCGCTGTCCTTTCGGGGTTTTTCATATTATCGTCCATTCCTACCAATTTTTCATAGCCGCCTGCGCTTCACGCTCCATGATTTTCTTTTTGAGGCTCTCGCGCTTGTCGTGCAGTGTTTTGCCTTTGGCCAGAGCGATTTCGAGTTTGGCGATATTTTTATGGTTGAAATAGAGCCGCAAGGGTACCACCGTATAGCCCTTTTCGCTGGTTTTGCCCAGGAGCTTGTTGATCTCTTTTTTGTGCAGCAGCAGCTTTCTGGGGCGCTTTTCGTCCGGTTTGAAGTGGGGATTGGCGCTCTCGAGATGGGAGATGTGCATCCCGAAAACAAAAGGCTCACCCTTGACGAACTTGACGAAACTGTCGCGAAGATTGACGCGCCCTGCGCGAATCGCTTTGACCTCGCTGCCCTCTAAGACCAGCCCCGCTTCGTATTTTTCTAAGATTTCAAAATCGTGATAGGCTTTTTTATTGGTGGCTATCACCTTCATCTTCGCTCCTAAAAATCGTGCTGCCGCTACCGCTGAGAAACCATATTTCTCGATATTTTTCAAGATCTGGACACAAATCGATTGCGCTGACGTACAAATCGTTAGCCTTAATAGGTGCTATTGTACTCAAAATTTGGCGCGATGTCATCTGTGCAAGGTGCTCGGCCAGACCTATGTGGAGAGTGTCGGCGAATTTTTTGCGCCAGTTGGTATAGACAGCGGCCGTGTCGCAATGGATGGGCAGGAGTTTCAGCTCGATAGGGGGAATATCGTCTATAAAAGGCTCAATGACCTCCCCTATACCGCGAACGTTGGCAGCTTCGTAGCCGTAGATGAAAAAAGGGACGTCTGCGCCGATTTGGGCTCCGATGCGTGCCAGTTCATCAGTCGACAGACCCAGGCCAATGTGGCGATTGGCAAGAGTGAGAAAAGTCGCTGCGTCGCTGCTGCCGCCGCCCAGTCCTGCACCTTGGGGGATGCGTTTGGTGATATGGACTTTGTGGGAGAAAAAAAAGTCGATGATTTTGGGATTGCCCGTAGCGGCGTTGAGAGCGCAGAAAGCTTTGTAGATGATGTTTTGTTCGCGGGGTATGCCCGGCGTGCCCTCAATTTCGAAGCGCTCATACTTGCCGGGCACAAAAGCTATCTCATCGAAAAGCTCTTCATAGCGGATGAAGCGCGAGAGGATCTCATGGTACGAGCCGCGAAAGCCTGTGATTTTGAGAAAGATATTGAGCTTGGCGGGTGCTTTAGCCTGCATAGCGAGCCCTTGGGATGTTGTTGAGCCGGTAGCGTACCGCGCCTTCTTTGATCTCGATGATGGTGAAGAAATCTTCGAAGACCAGATGGTAGAGTCCCTCTTTTTGGATGGTCAGATCTTGCAGGCGCAGGCACTTGCCGTGGCGTATCGCTTCGGCATCGAGGGTGGTGCTGTTGGGCTGGAAGACGAGGTAGTCCAGTGGATCGAGAGGACGCTCGTTTTCGTAGACGAAGCGCCCTTCACGGGTGCGCTCCAAGTAGCTCAGAGCCCCCACGGTGCCCAGCCTCTTGGCTATGAGTTCGCCCAAGGAGCGAATATACGTGCCTTCGCTTACCGTCGCTTCGAAAGTGACGAAGGGGTATGCGTAGCGCAGGAGCTTTATGGAATAGATGGTGGAGGTGACTTCGGGAAGCGTGATATCTTTTTCGACCATCGTATAGGCTCTTTTGCCCCCGATTTTTTTGGCGCTGTATTTGGGCGGCGTGTAGGTGATTTGTCCCTGGAAACTACCCAACACGCGGCGTATCTCTTCGATGGAGTATTTGGGCACTTCGCCTACGTGGCTGATACGTTCGATATCAAGACTTTCGCTCAGAGCTCCCAGCCAGAGCGTGGCTACGTAGGTTTTGGGGTATTTGGCCAGATAGGGAAAGAGCTTGGTGTAGGCACCAAAGGCGATGAGGAGTGTCCCACAAGCGAAAGGGTCGAGAGTGCCAGAAAACCCAGCCTTTTTGACGCCATAGCGGCGCTTGAGGCGCGAGAGGTAGTGGTTGGAGGAGATGAAGATCGGTTTGTAGGCCACGAAGAGCCGATTCATACCTTCTCCACGAAACTCGAGAGAATGTCGCGGCTCTGGCCGCCGAAATTGATGGTGAGTTTGAATTCGCGTCCCGCTTTGCTCACTCCCGTGACGCGGCCTATGCCAAAAATTTTGTGTTTGACCAGATCGCCTTTTTTGTAGCTGGAGCGTTTTTCTATCTTGACGCTTGCGTTGCAAAGACCCGCCTCGCCTAAGAAGCGGCTCTTTTCCAGATGGGCCCTGCGTCCTCGATAGAAGCGTGACTGGACGTAGCTGAGATGCAGCGTCTTTTTGGCGCGGGTGATGGCGACGTAGCCAAGGCGTCTTTCTTCTTCCATGTCACATCCATCTCCTGTGAGCGGGAAAAATCCCTCTTCCATACCTATGACGAAGAGATGATCGAATTCCAATCCTTTACTCGCATGCACGCTCATGATGTTGACCGCTTCGCCGCCCACCTGGTCCTGGTCGGACTGCAAGGAAATATCGGCGAGAAAATCTTCGAGAGAATTTTCGGGGTTTTGCTTGATATAGTCGCGAAAGAGTCCATAAAATTCATCGATGTTGGCGTTGCGCTCCATGCCGTCCGGCATATTGGCGTAGTACTCTTTGAGGCTGATAATGCGCTCGAACTCGTCTAAAAAGGTGTAGAGGCCTTCATCCAAAAGTGTGCGCAGCTCTTGGAGATTTTGGGCGAATTGGCGCAGCGCTTTGGCGTTTTTTTTGCCCACGAGCTTGGATAATTCTTCATCGTCGATGCCATAGAGCAGCTGCACTATGGAAAGTCCGCGTTTTTTAGCCTCGTTTTCGAGCTTTTCGACGGTGGCTTTGCCGATGCCGCGTTTTGGTTTGTTGATGATGCGTTTGAGAGAAAAATCGTCGGTGGGATTGGCTATGACGCGTAGATAGCTGATCACGTCTTTGATTTCGGCCCGTTCGTAAAAACGCATGGCTCCTACGAGTTTGAAGGGAATGCTCAGACGGTTGAAGGCCTCTTCGATGGAACGCGAAAGCGCATTGATGCGAAAGAGCACGGCGATGTGTGACGGTGGTGTGCCCGAATCTATGAGCTTTTGGATACGTTTGCCCACCTCCAGTGCCTCTTCTTTTTCGTCTGCGAAGCAGCGCGTGATGATATCCTCTCCCTCCTCCATAGTCGCTTGCAAGGTTTTACCTAAGCGGTTGCGGTTGTGGGCGATGAGGTTGTTGGCGGCTTCGAGGATTTTTTTGGTAGAGCGGTAGTTTTTTTCCAGTTTGATCACTTTGACGTTGTCATACTGTTCGGGAAATTCGATGATGTTTTTGACGTTGGCGCCGCGCCAACCGTATATGCTCTGGTCATCGTCGCCCACTACGCAGATGTTGTCATGCGTGGAGCAGAGTTTCTTGACGAGGAGGTTTTGCAGTTCGTTGGTGTCTTGGTACTCGTCTATCATGATGAATTGGTATTTTTGGCTGATTTGCCGGCACAGCTCCTCATCCTCGTCGAGGATCTTGTATGTAAGAACCAGCAGATCGTCAAAATCCACCAGGTTGTTTGTCGCAAGATACTCTTCATATTTTTTATACAGCGCTGCTATCTTTTTGTAGTTTGGCAATCGTGCCGAAGCGACGGCTTCTTCGGGGGTGATGAGGGAGTTTTTGTATTTTGAGATCTCACTCGCTACCAGAGCGATAGGGAGGTCGGGTTTGAAGGATTTGAGGATCCGTTTTTTGTCGTCTGTATCGATGATGACGAAGTTGTTGGAGCGTCCCAATTTTTCGATATGGAGCTTCAAAAAGAGCAGCCCAAACTTGTGAAAGGTACAAAGCAGCGGCGGATAGATGGCGCTGTCTATCATAGCGAGGGCGCGCTCGCGCATCTCTTTGGCCGCTTTGTTGGTGAAGGTGAGGGTGAGGATAGAGGCCGGGTCGATACCGATACTGATCAGGTACGCAAGGCGTGTGGTGATGGTCTTGGTCTTGCCGCTGCCGGCGCCAGCCAGGACCAGGATAGGGCCATCTATCGTCGTAGCCGCTTCACGTTGGGAGTCGTTGAGTTCTTCTAAGATTTTATCCATTTCTTATCTTTGTCTTTCTCTATATTGTTACTATTATAGCAAAACCATCATTGTGCTTCCTTTACGCAACATATTGCGAAAAATTATATTTGAAATTTTTCATTAAATTTGGTTATAATTTTCATAAGTGTAGAGAACCTCATGAAAAGGGTGATAATGATAAAAGATTTTACAAAATTAGAGACATTTTTGGTCGTCATCAAAGAAAAGAGCTTTTCGAAAGCGAGTGCGAAATTGGGTATCTCCCAGCCTGCTGTGACACAGCAGATCAAATACCTCGAAGAGCAGCTTGACACCAAGCTGATCGAACGCAAAAAAAACGGCGTGCGCTTGACGAAAGAGGGCGAAGAGGTCTACAAAATCGCGCAGCGCATCTCCAAATGTATCTACAATGCAGAGCAAGAGCTCCTCAAAGTGATCAACAAAGAGATCACTTTCGTTTTGGGAGCATCCTTTACCATAGGTAATTACGTCTTGCCGCGCATCATGACCGAGATCAAGAAGGTGGTCGAAAACGATATCCTCATCAAGATCGATGTGAGTGCAAATATCGTGGACAATGTACTCGATAAGAAATACGACCTGGGACTGATAGAGTCACCCATCTTCAAAGACGGTCTCGTCTATCGTGAATGGATGGAAGATGAGCTCGTGCTCTTTAGCAACACCAAACTCCCAAAATATGTGCGTACCGAAGATCTGTACAAATTCAACTGGATCTGCCGCGAAGAGGGAAGTCACACCAGAAAGATGGTAGCCGAAACTTTCGAAAAGCTCGGTGTGAGCTGTAAGAAATTCAACGTCATCAGTGAAGTGAGCTCTTCGACGGCGGTAGTCAATGCAGTGCTGAGCAGCCCCGTGAACAAAGAGCATCCTACGGTTTCTATCATCTCACGCTACGCCATCGAAGATCAGCTAAAAAGCGGCAGACTGTTTGAAGCAAAAATCAAAGGCGAAAAGATCAAGCGCAAATTTTATATCACCTATCTCAAAGAGCGCAAAAACGATCCATATTTGATGCGGATTGTGGAGATGCTTTTGCGCTTCAAGCCCTAATCTTTAAAAAAGCGGCGGTTTTCCGGATTGGAGAGCCACGCTTCCATCGAATCTCTTTGCTGCTGTTTTTGTTTTTGCACCGATGCTGTGAGATTGACGAAAATCGGTGTCTCGTCTACGATGATCTGCAAAATCGCTTCGATAGGTATCGTTACTACCGAACCGAAATTGTCTGGCCCGAATCCCGCTTCGAAGATGAGATTACCTTCATGAATCCTGGCACTTTCATAGGTGTAGTTCATCAAGACAAAAAGAGTGAATTCAGGGAGCTTGGAGTAGATATCCTCTGGAAGCATGGGATCAAACGTGATGCTCGCGGTATCGGCCAAGACACCGAACTCTTGGTTCTTTTCGAAAAGATACAAGAGCAGATCGGTAGCGTGATTTTTGAGTATAGCGGCGAGTTCTTTGTCTTGGAGCAAGTCGTATAGCATCGCTATCCTTTGATAGTAAAGGTGTCGAGAATCATGAAATCTACCATAGCGTTCATGAGGGCCATTGTAGCAAATTTTTTTATATCTTTGGCTTCGATCTGTTTTGTTTTGAGGCGGCCTCGCTCCAGTAGGCGCTGGCGGGTGGTGCCGGGAAGCAGCGGCTCTTTGGGTGTGAGCCACTCACCTTTATACAAAAATGCCACATTGTGGATGGAGGTGTCGGTGACGAGGCCATCTTTGACGATGAGAATCTCGTCGCATCCATCCCGTTTAGCGTAGAGGGAGTCGAGCTTGGAGCGATCGAGCGCTTTGTAGGGATAGTCGACGTGGGCATGAATAAGCTGCAGGCTCTGCACTTTTTTAGGGGTATAGGGATAGTAGGCGACTTCGCGTATCTCGGTATCGTAGATCACTTTGGCGCGATAGAGCCCATGAGGCGGCGGTGTGATGAAGTGTGATAGATCGAGTGGAACATCGATGCCAAAAATATCGCGCCGCGTTGTATTGGCGCGGCGGTTGTGGTAGTCGATATGGTAGATGCGGCCATCCTGGATGCGGATGGTTTCGAAAAACTGCATCACTCTTCGAAGAGCTCCGTCGAAAGATAGCGCTCGGCTGTGTCACACAGCACCGTGACGACTTTTTTACCTGGGTTTTCGGCGGCCACTTTGCGTGCTGCCGCCACATTCGCGCCACTACTGATACCCACAAGCACCCCTTTGGTGCGCGCAAGCTCGCGACTGGTAGCCATCGCCTCTTTATCTTCGATGGTGATGACGGCATCGAAAAGTGATCTATCCACGATTTTTGGGATAAACCCGGCGCCGATGCCCTGGATTTTGTGGGCTCCCGGAGTGCCACCGCTCAGCACAGGCGATTTGGCCGGTTCGACGGCTACGATTTTGACTCCTCGGGGTTTGAGCACACGTGCGCTGCCGGTGATGGTGCCGCCTGTGCCCACACCCGCGACGAAGATATCCACGTCAGGAAGGTCTTCGAGAATTTCACGCGCCGTGGTCATCTCATGCATCGCAGGGTTTGCAGGGTTGGCAAACTGATCGAGCATATAGGCCCCCTCGTTTACCAGTTCGCGGGCTTTTTCGATAGCACCTTGCATCCCCTTTTCGGCAGGTGTGAGGATGAGCCGGGCGCCCAAAAAGCGCATCAGTTTCCTGCGCTCTATGCTCATCGATTCTGGCATCACGATGATGACTTTCAGACCCAGTGCCGCGCCTATCATCGCTAAGGCTATGCCTGTGTTTCCGCTAGTGGGCTCCACGATGGGAGTGTTTGTGTCGATCTTTCCCTCTTCCAAAGCAGTGCGCAGCATATTGTAAGCGATGCGATCTTTGACGCTGCCGCCCGGGTTTTTGAACTCGCATTTGGCGTAGATATTCTCATCGATTTGCAAAAGGGGCGTTTTGCCTATCAAGTCAGTAATACTTCGTGCTATCATCGAATGATCCTCGTTTGGGCTATGTTGGTAGCGTGGTAGACGCATTTACCGTATATTGTAGCATAATATTTTATTATAAGATTTTGCAAAATTGGCTCATAGGAGGGCAAAAACCAGGCGTTGTTGCTCATGGCGATGATGTAGCGCGTAGGGGTGCGGTAGATGATGGGGGAGGTGGCTTCGTAGCAGATGGCGTTGGTGAAGCGCACGCCTTTGATGATGTAGGTTTGCGGTTTGCGTGCAGCGCTAAAATCGCTGGCGTTACCGAAGAAGATGCGATTGATGGGACGAGCCAAGAATTTGGGCAGGGGGATCTCTTCGCCGAAAGGTACCAAGACCACTTTGTTGAAGATTTGGTAGCGGCCGTTTTGGAAGAGGTAGGTGGAGTTGTAGACACGTTCGCCTTTAAGATGCAGTGCTCCCGTGACGATGGTAATATGGTGGCTGCGATCAAGGAGGGTTAGCATCAAAGGCGCGTCGCGATCCAAAAAGAGCGGAAAGGCGCTCTCGGGCAGGACCACTGCGTCGTAGTGCTTCGCGATCGCTTCGTCGATGGCTTGGAGGTTTTGGGTGATGATTTTTTGGCGGTTGCGCGGCAGCCACTTTTGATCTTGTGCGATATGGGTGGTGACGAGCTTGATACGAAGGGGTGCAAGAGGTACGCTCACACGCGGATGGTAGGCCAAAGCGAGCATCACTCCTATGGGCAGAGCGGCTAAGAGGAGATGGCGCATCGTTTGAGCGTACGCCACAAAAAGCGCTGCGACTAAAATAAGGGCGAAATGCGCTTTATCGAGGCCAAAAGGTGTGTGGATAAAGAGAAGTTCTGGGATAAACCAATTGAAATGAAAAGGCGCGATGGAGCTGGCACCAAGCAAGAAAGCGGCATGCAAAAGCGGCCGCACAGAAAAAGCAAAAAAGCGCTGCGCGAAATTCGCTACAAGCGCAACCACCCAAAAAAGCAAACCGTAGACCAGCGCTATTATAAAAGGTACAACAGGTACGAGGTACGGAAAACCGTAATAGCGAAAACTCAGCCCAATCCACCAAAACCAAAGAAGTCCGATAAAAAAACCTATCCAAAAAAGATGCTTCGCGCGCAAAAAGAGTACGAGTGCTGCAAATCCAATGAGCGATTCTATCCAAGGATTGGCAAAGCCGAGCCATTCGCTGAAGAGGAAGTAGGAAAAAAGCAAAGCTATCCCAAAGGATTTCATTAGTATTAAGATGGTACAATATCTACCAAATTTTTGCACCAAAGGAAAACGCATGCAAGGACAAGGCAACGCCATTATCAGTTCACTCCTCCCACTTATTATCATCATCGCGATATTCTATTTTCTCATCATCAGACCGCAGCAACAGCAGGTCAAGAAACACAAAGAGATGGTCAATTCTCTCAAAAAGGGTGATAGAATCGTCACCTCAGGTGGTATTATAGCCGAAGTGGTCAAAAATGAGGAGAGCTTCATCAAAGCCAAAATCAACGACGACACCGAAGTGAAAATCGATAAAAGCTATATCGCCAAAAAACTCGAAAGTTAAGCGATGAAATGGCTCAACTATAGATTTGTCATCTTCGTGCTGGTCTTTTTGGCCGGCGTGGCACTCAGTGTGCCCTCACTCATGAAGCTGCCTTTTGGGCCCAAGATTACGTTGGGGCTCGATCTGCAAGGGGGCTTGCACATGCTCCTGGGAGTCGACACCAAACAGGCCGTCAAATCCAAGCTCAAATCCATCGCCGCTTCGATCAAGTACTACGCCGAAGATAACGACATCATCATCGACGAACTGCGCGTAGGGGATAAAAGCATTAGCTTCAAGCTTCTTGACAGTGACGATGCGCCCAAGATGGAGGAATTTTTGCAAAAGCTCAAAGGCTTTACGCTGCAAAAAGAGGGTCTTGGCTATACGCTCACCCTCACACCCAAAGAGATCGCGTCTATCAAACAGTACGCCATCAAGCAGGCTGTCGATACAATCCGCAATCGTCTCGACCAGTTCGGTCTGGCTGAGCCTACGGTGGCGAAGCAGGGAAAAGACAAGATCCTCGTGGAGCTCCCCGGTATCAAGACGCCTGAGGAAGAGCAGCGTGTGCGCAAACTCATCGCAAAAGCGGCGCATCTGCAGCTCATGGCCGTAGACGAGGCACGCCAGGCGCGCGTGGATCAGATGAGCCAAGA
>JALVTF010000022.1 GCA_027024145.1 Campylobacterales bacterium | reverse complement strand
ATCGACATGTGGGAAAAGGGGCTGCTCTATCGCAAAAAAGCGGCCGTCAACTGGTGTCCCAACGACCAGACGGTGCTTGCCAACGAGCAGGTGATCGAGGGGCGCTGCTGGCGCTGTGATACCGAAGTGGTGCAAAAGGAGATCGAGCAGTATTTTCTCAAAATCACCGACTATGCCGAAGAACTTTTGGCCGATCTATCCAAGCTCGAAGGCAACTGGCCAAACCAAGTCATCGCCATGCAGCGCAACTGGATCGGCAAGAGCGAGGGGCTGAGTTTTGCGATGCCACTCGACGAAGAGTCAGCGCAAAAAGCGGGAGCGAAGAGTTTCGAGGTCTTCACCACGCGCCCAGACACCATCTATGGGGTTACATACGCGGCTCTAGCTCCAGAGCATCCGATCGTAAAAACTCTTTTAGAAAAAAATCTCTTGGACGAAGAAGCGGCGGCCAAAATATGTGCCATGCAAAACCAAAACGCCCGCACGCGCCAGCAGGCCGAAAAAGAGGGGCTCTTTTTGGGGCTCTATGCCATCCATCCTCTCACGGGTGCCAAAATCCCCGTCTGGGTGGCCAACTTCGTGCTGACTGAGTACGGTAGCGGTGCGGTGATGGCAGTGCCTGCACACGATGAGCGCGATTTTGAGTTTGCCAAAAAGTACGCTCTGCCCATCAAGTATGTAATCAAGCCAAAAGAGGGCGAGCTCGATACTTCCAAAGCCTACACCGAGCCAGGCATACTCTTCGATAGCGGAGAGTTCAGTGGCTTGGAGAGCCAAGAAGCGAAGCGAAAAATCATCGCTTACTTCGAAGAAAAAGGTCTTGGCAAACGCACTATCAACTACCGCCTCAAAGACTGGCTCGTTTCGCGCCAGCGCTACTGGGGGACGCCGATACCTTTGGTGCACTGCAAGAAGTGTGGCATCGTACCTGAGAAAAAAGAGAACCTCCCCGTCACGCTCCCGGAAGATGTGGAGATTACGGGTGAGGGCAATCCGCTGGAGCTCCATCCTACCTGGAAGAAGACCACCTGCCCTAAATGCGGCGGACCGGCCCAGCGCGAGACCGATACCCTCGATACCTTCGTGGAATCGAGCTGGTATTTCTTGCGCTACACCACGCCCAGCAGATATTGGGAAGAGGTGCCTTTTAGAAAAGAGGACACCGACTACTGGATGCCGGTAGATCAATACATCGGTGGTATCGAACATGCGATATTGCACCTGCTCTACTCGCGATTCTTTACCAAAGTCTTGCGCGATTTGGGTTATGTGGATCTGGATGAGCCATTTAAGCGACTCCTTACACAAGGGATGGTGCTCAAAGATGGTGCCAAAATGAGCAAATCCAAAGGCAACACCGTCGATCCCGACGAGATCGTGGAGCGCTACGGTGCCGATACGGCAAGACTCTTCATCCTCTTTGCTGCACCTCCTGCCAAAGAGTTAGAGTGGAGTGATGCGGGCGTCGAAGGAGCCTATCGCTTCATCAAGCGCTTTTGGGACCGCAGCAGCAATGCTAAGCCTACGCAGACGCTGCCAAAAATCGATCATAGCAGCCTCTCCAAAGAGGAGAAATTAGCACGCAAGAAGGTCTATGAAGCGCTACAAAAATCCAAAGATGTCTACGAAAAGCACTATGCCTTCAACACCCTCATCGCAGCCTGTATGGAGGCCCTCAATGCGCTGAGCGACCAAAAAAATGAGGATGTCTGGACCGAAGGCTACTGGGTGCTCACAAATTTGCTTGAGCCCATCATCCCCCATGTAAGCTGGGAGATAGCCGACAGACTCTTTGGTCGAGCCAACTTCGCACCTCTCGAAGTGGCAAAAGAGGCCCTCGAAGATGAGGCCGTCACGCTGGCCGTCACCGTCAACGGCAAGCGCCGCGCCGAGATCGAGGTGGCCAAAGATGCGAGCAAAGACGCGATCCTCGCTGCCGCCAAAGAGGCTGCGGCCAAGTGGATCGAGGGCAAAGAGATCGTCAAAGAGATCGTGGTACCGGGACGCCTGGTCAATATCGTGGTGCGAGGCTAATATGCTACGAGCGGCGCTGACGGCACTTTTGCTTCTGTTCGCTCTGGCTGGATGCGGCTACAAGCCCGCCAGTGCATACGTAAAAAATGCACTGCACGAAAAGATGTACGTCCGTGTGGATGTGCTCTTGCGTGACCCAGAGGATGCGCTGCTCATCAAAGATACCATCACACACGAATTCGCGAGACGTTTTGGACGCTTTCTCACACACTACGACGAAGCCGATACCAAAATCTACGTCAAGGTCCGCTCCCTTTCTTTTACCACACTCGAGCGCGATATCTATGGATATGTGGACAACTACCGCACCACCATCACGCTGGAGTTCGATGTGCGAGGGAAAAAGCGAGCCAAGATCGTCACCAGCGGCTACTACGATTTCGCCATCGAGCCAAACTCCATCATCACCGACGCCTTGCGCTTTCGCGCCATTGAGGAGGCTTCGTC
>JALVTF010000021.1 GCA_027024145.1 Campylobacterales bacterium | reverse complement strand
TGGTCGATAGTGATGCAGGCATTACGAACCTCCATCGTCCAAACGATGTGATCGTAGACGCTTCTATTCCGGCCGTCATCAAAAATGGTCTCCAAGGCTGGGGGCCAGATGGCGAGACGGAAGATTTAGTTATCACGGTGCCTGATCGCTCCTATGCGAGAATGTACAAACAGATCGTCGCGGACATCGTCAAAAACGGCCAGTTCGATCCTGCAAAAGTGGGAACTGTGCAAAACGTGGGTCTCATGGCGAAAAAGGCTGAAGAGTACGGTAGCCACGACAAAACGTTTTTCGCTCCGAGTGCCGGTGTGATCAAAACCATCGACGAAGACGGCAACACCCTCATGTGCCATGAGGTAGAGGAGGGCGATATCTGGCGAGCATACAGCGCCAAAGACGACGCCATCGTCGATTGGGTCAAACTCGCCGTACGTCGCGGAAGAGAGAGCGGCTATCCTTTCGTTTTCTGGCTCGATAGCAACAGAGCGCACGACGCCAATATCATCAAAAAAGTGGTGGATGTACTGAAAAACGAAGACCTGGATGGCCTCGAATACCATATCATGGCACCCGAACAAGCGATGGTCTACACGCTCAAACGATTTAGAAACGGCGAAAACACTATCAGTGTTACCGGAAACATCCTGCGTGACTACCTCACAGACCTCTTTCCGATTATCGAAGTGGGTACGAGCGCGAGAACCCTCTCTATCGTGCCACTGCTCGCAGGTGGCGGTGTTTTTGAGACGGGTGCCGGCGGTAGTGCTCCAAAACATGTGGAACAGTTCTTGAAAGAATCGCATCTGCGCTGGGACAGTCTGGGCGAATTCATGGCGCTCGTGGAATCTTTGAAGCTTGCAGTCAAACAGGGTGCGAGCCAAAAAACCGCCATTATCGCAGATGCTCTCGATCGTGCAGTGGGTAAATATCTCGACCAAGACAAAACACCCAAGCGTAAAGTGGGAGAGCTCGATAACCGCGGCAGCCACTACTATCTGGCCACTTTCTGGGCTGAAGAGCTTGCTACATGTGGTGACAGCGATCTCGAAGCCAAGTTCGCACCCGTAGCGGAAAAACTCAAAGCCAACGAAGAGGCGATCTTGGCTGAAATAAAAGCGACTGAAGGCAAACCTGCAGATTTGGGCGGCTATTACCATCCAGATGACGCAAAAGCTGAAGCTGCAATGCGTCCGAGCAAAATCTTCAACGAAATCATAGACAACATCTAAGAGCGAGGGGCATGACCCCTTGCAGAAAGGAAAGCGGATGGCACAAAGTTCAAAAGTATCGATAGTAGGTGCAGGAGGAAACGTAGGAAGTATCGTAGCATACTCTGTGGCGATGCAAGGTCTGGCTCATGAGGTGGTACTCGTTGATAGAGACAAAGATAGAGCACGCGGAAAAGCCCTCGATATGAACCAGGCTGCAGCGGCACTGCGCACGCACTCAGTAGTGAAAGCCGCAGAAAGTTACGAAGATATCGAAGGAAGCAAAGTCGTCGTCATTACGGCTGGATTTCCAAGAAAACCTGGCATGAGCCGTGACGATCTGCTTTTTGCAAATGCAGATATCGTCAGCGAAGTAGTCGAAAACATCAAAGAGCATGCTCCCGATTCCATCATCATCGTCGTCACAAACCCTCTCGATACGATGACCTATGTTGCTCTTAAAAAGAGTGGATTTCCCAAAAACAGAGTTATTGGAATGGCTGGGATACTCGATGGTGCGCGTATGACGCACTTCATCTACGAAAAACTGGGCTTTGGAGCCGGACAGATTCGTGCCACAGTGATCGGCGGACACGGAGACTACATGGTGCCGCTTCCTCGCTACTCCACTGTCGCAGGCATTCCAATAACTGAT
This sequence comes from Campylobacterales bacterium, assembly GCA_027024145.1. Classification (GTDB taxonomy): domain Bacteria; phylum Campylobacterota; class Campylobacteria; order Campylobacterales; family Nitratiruptoraceae; genus Nitratiruptor. The sequence goes on along the minus strand of JALVTF010000021.1, from coordinate 8,893 downwards.
CTTCTCACGCCACAAGAGCTCCAAGAGGTGGTGGAGGCCACCAAACATGGCGGTGCACAGATCGTTAAGCTCATGGGTACGAGTGCATATTTCGCACCGGGCAAGGCGACTGCAATCATGGTCGAAGCGATTCTCAAAGACTCTAAAAAGATCTACCCATGCTCGACGCTTTTAGAGGGAGAATACGGTGTCAACGGCATTCCAAACGGCGTACCCGTGACTTTGGGAAGCAACGGTGTCGAAGAGATCATAGAACTACAACTCACCCCTCGTGAAAGAGAGGAGTTTCAGCGTAGCGTCGATTCGGTCAAGGAGCTTATCGACGTACTCGAAGCACAAGACTATTTCGGAGAGAAAAAATGAGAACCATAGCCTATGAAGATATCGTAAAAGCGGTGCGTGACACCATTATCTATTCGACTACGCACCTGAGTGAGGATATGTATAAAGCTTTGCAGGAGGCTTTGGAAAAAGAGGAGAGTCTCGTGAGCAAAGCTGTGCTCGAACAGCTCTTGGAAAATGCCAAAATAGCTGCGAGCGAAAATAAGCCTTTGTGTCAGGATACCGGATTGGCGATCTATTTCGTCAAAGTGGGTGAAGATGTCAAAATCGAAGGAGGTTCTCTGAAAGATGCCATCTTCGAAGGAACACGCAAAGGCTATGAAGAGGGGTATCTGCGTGCCTCCACTTGCGATTGTTTCACGCGGGCGAATCTCAAAGATAAGGTCGGCTATAACCTGCCTCCTGTCATCTACTTCGACATCGTTCCTGGTGACAAACTCGAAATAGAGTTTGCAGCCAAAGGCGGTGGCAGTGAAAACGGTAGCCGTGCACGAGTTCTTGCTCCTGCGCAAGGAAAAGAGGGTATCAAAGAGTTCGTCAAGCAGGTCGTCAGCGATGCCGGGCCCAATGTCTGTCCCCCCATCGTCGTGGGTGTGGGCATCGGTGGCAGCTTCGACATGGCGGCTGTGATGAGCAAACATGCTCTCTTTCGCGATGTAGGCACGCCAAATCCTGATCCCGAGCTTGACGCATTCGAAAAAGAGATCCAAGAAGAACTCAACAAACTCGGTATTGGTGCTATGGGAATGGGGGGTACGCAAACGGTTCTCGCCGTTCATATTGAAACATATCAACCAGGTCGTATGTGCCATATAGCCTCTTTGCCCGTTTCAGTCAACATCCAGTGTCACAGTTCGCGCCATGCGCATATAACTATCTAAGGATCGAACAATGGCAGAATATAGACTCACGACTCCACTGACAGACGAAGATGTTACTCAGCTTAAAGCGGGTGATATCGTCTATCTCTCCGGTACGCTCTACACTGCACGCGATGCGGCACACAAACGTCTCGTCGATCTCATAGAGAGCGGTCAGGAGCTTCCTTTCGATCTCAAGGGTGCTGTCATCTATTACGTAGGACCCACACCTCCCAAACCGGGAGACGTGATAGGAAGTGCCGGGCCTACTACGAGTTATCGTATGGATAGCTATGCACCCATTCTCATCGAACATGGTCTTAAGGGTATGATAGGCAAAGGCAAGCGCAATGATGCAGTCAAAGAGGCATGCAAGAAATATAAAGCGGTCTATTTCGGTGCGGTCGGCGGTGCGGGGGCACTGCTTGCAAAACGCATCAAAGAAGCAGAAGTTATCGCCTATCCTGAACTGGGACCAGAAGCGGTACGGCGCATAGTCGTCGAAGATTTCCCTGTCGTCGTGGTCAACGACACCTATGGCAACGACCTCTACGAAGAGGGACGCAAACAGTGGGCAAAAGCATAAGAAAGGAGCAGTGATGAATATTCATGAATATCAAGCCAAAGAGATTTTCCGCCAGTACGGTGTACCTGTGCCACGTGGCGGCGTCGCGTTCAGCGGTCCAGAAGCCAGACGAGTAGCCGAAGAGCTGGGCGGCAATCTTTGGGTGGTCAAAGCTCAAATCCATGCAGGCGGACGCGGAAAAGCCGGCGGTGTGAAACTGGCGCGTAGCCTCGACGAAGTGGAAAAGATCGCCGAAGAGATGCTGGGCATGATCCTCGTGACGCATCAGACAGGTCCCGAGGGGAAAAAGGTAGAAAAAGTCTATATAGAAGAGGGTGCCGACATCCAAAAAGAGTACTACCTTGGTATGGTGCTCGATCGCAGTAGCGAGATGCCTGTGATGATGGCTTCGACTGAAGGTGGTATGGAGATCGAAGAGGTGGCTGCAAAAACGCCCGAAAAAATCATCAAAGTCGCTATCGATCCTACTATCGGATTCCAGGGTTTCCATGGACGCAAACTGGCTTTTGGCCTGGGGCTGGCTAAAGAGGAGATCCGGCCTTTTATCAAATTCGCCGAAGCGCTCTACAACGTCTATATGGATAAAGACGCGAACCTTATCGAAATCAACCCGCTCATCAAAACGGGAAGTGGCGAATTTTTAGCACTCGATGCGAAAATGGGCTTCGATGACAACGCGCTCTTCAAGCATCCCGATATCGCAGAGATGCGCGATCTGAGCGAAGAAGACCCAGTCGAAGTGGAAGCAGCCAAGTATGGTCTGAGTTACGTCAATCTCGATGGAAACGTAGGATGTATGGTCAACGGCGCGGGACTTGCCATGGCGACTATGGATATCATCAAGCACGAAGGAGGCGAACCGGCCAACTTCCTCGATGTGGGTGGAGGTGCGAATCCAGAGACTGTAGCGAAAGGTTTCGAGCTCATTTTGCAAGATGAAAACGTCAAATCTATCTTTGTCAATATTTTCGGTGGGATCGTGCGCTGTGACCGTATCGCAAACGGTATTTTGCAAGCGACGAAACAGGTGGAAGTGAATGTGCCCGTCGTGGTGCGCCTCGACGGAACCAATGCCGAAGAGGCAGCTGAAATCCTCAAAAACGCGAATATCAAAAACATCATACCAGCGACCGATTTGGCAGATGGTGCGAGAAAAGCGGTAGCCGCTGCGAAAGGAGAGCTATAATGAGTATTTTGGTCAACAAAGATACCAAAGTCATCGTCCAAGGATTTACCGGAAAAGAGGGAACTTTTCACTCAGAGCAGTGTATCGAGTACGGCACACAGATTGTAGGTGGTGTGACGCCAGGAAAAGGTGGTCAGACACATCTTGGCCGTCCGGTTTTTAACACCGTCAAAGAAGCGGTGGATGCTACAGGTGCTACTGTGAGTATGATATTCGTTCCACCCGCCTTCACGGCCGACGCGGTGATGGAAGCGGCGGACGCAGGCATCGAACTCGCCGTCATCATCACCGAAGGTGCACCGGTCAAAGATATGATGTATGCCAAAATGTACGCCACCAAAAAGGGCATGAAAACTATCGGGCCAAACTGTCCCGGTATCATCACTGCCGAAGAGTGTAAAATCGGTATCATGCCCGGTTTCATCTTCAAAAAAGGTCCAGTGGGCCTCATCTCAAAATCCGGTACGCTTACCTACGAAGCGAGTAACCAGGTAGTCAAAGAGGGTCTGGGCATTACTACGGCCGTGGGTATTGGCGGTGACCCGATTATCGGGCTTAGCTACAAGCAGCTGCTTCCAATGTTTGAAGCGGATCCCGAAACGGAAGCAATCGTCATGATCGGTGAGATCGGCGGTACGCTTGAAATCGAAGCTGCAGAATTTATCAAACAAAACATCACAAAACCTGTCGTAGCATTTATCGCTGGTCAAACAGCACCAAAAGGCAAACGCATGGGCCATGCCGGTGCGATCATCAGCGGCGGTAAAGGTACCGCACAAGAGAAGATGGATGCTTTGCGCGCTGCCGGTGTCCACGTGGTCGAATCTCCTGCAGATATCGGCAAAACCGTCGCCAAAGCCTTGGGTAAATGAAAAAATCTTTTGTTGTCGCCAATATCCGGTGTGAAGGGTGTGTCAATACGATCAAAAAGGCACTCGCACCGGAATTTGGTGAAGTGAAAGTAGATCTATCAAAAGAGCCTAGAATCGTAACAGTCGAAATCAAAAACGAAGAAGATGAAGAGAAATTCAAAAAGACTTTAAAGAGTCTTGGATATCCTATTACTACAGACCAAACTGGTTTTTTAGAAGACAAAGCCCTCAAAGCAAAAAGCTTCATCAGCTGCGCAGTGGGGAAATTTACACTAGACAAAGGAGAATGAGATGGCGTTGCTCAAAGCCCCGGAAAACACACCCGTATGGGTAGAAGAGAAAAACTGTAAAGCATGTGATCTTTGTGTGGCGTACTGTCCCGCAGGTGTCCTGGCTATGGTACCTGAGCCAAAAACCATTCTGGGAGCCATGGTCAAAGTGGTCTATCCTGATAGCTGTATCGGATGTAACGACTGCGAACTCGAATGCCCCGATTTCGCGATCATGGTAGCAGATAGAAAAGAGTTCAAGTTTGCCAAACTCACCAAAGAGGCGAAAGAGCGAGCCGAAGCTATCAAGAAAAATCACTATATGGCTCGTGAAGAAGATATCAAAGCACTCTGTGCATAAGGAGAAGGAATGGCAAGAGAAGTAATATCAAGCGGAAACGAATTGGCAGCACACGCTGCGATCGATGCAGGATGTAGATTTTTTGGTGGATATCCTATTACGCCATCGAGTGAAATCGCGCACGAGATGAGTAAGCTTTTGCCTCGTGTAGGCGGCAAATTCATCCAGATGGAAGATGAAATCGGTGGTATCGCCGTGGCACTGGGTGCCAGCATGAGTGGTGTCAAAGCCATGACTAATACCTCAGGCCCCGGTATCAGCCTCAAAGCCGAGCAGATCGGTCTGGGATTCATGACCGAAACGCCTCTCGTTATCACCAACGTCATGCGCGGCGGTCCCTCTACCGGTCTTCCTACACGCGTCCAACAAGGTGACATCAACCAGGCAAAAGCGCCTACACACGGGGACTACAAATCTATCGCACTCTGTCCGGGAAGCCTCGAAGAGTGCTACAGCGAAGTGGTCAGAGCATTCAATATCGCCGAAGAGCTCATGACTCCTGTATTCGTGCTTTTGGACGAAACACTGGGACACATGCACGGTAAGGCGATTTTGCCCGATCTTGAAGAGGTGCAAGCGAGCATCGTCAATCGTGCGATGCCGGATCCCTCCATCCCCAAAGAGGAGTTCAAGCCTTTCGATGTGCCTGCGGACAAGCCGGCGATCATCCCTCCAATGTTCCAAGGATATCGCTTCCACCTCACAGGGCTCCATCACGGACCGACGGGCTTTCCGACTGAAGATGCGGAAATTTGTCAAAACCTGATCGAACGCTTGCACAGAAAGATCGATTCTCGCCGTAAGGATCTCCTCGATAGCTACGAAGAGTACATGCTCGATGACGCAGAGTGGCTCATCGTGGCCTACGGCAGTGTGAGCCGCTCAGCTCGCGAAGCGATCAATCGCCTCAGAGAACAAGGTGTAAAAGTGGGAATGTTTCGCCCGATCACCCTCTGGCCGAGCCCGGAAGAGAAGATGAAGGAGGTAGGCGAGAGATTTCCGGCAGAAAAAATCTTGATGCCTGAGCTCAATATGGGGCAATACATCGACGAAGTGGAACGCGTGATGAAAAAACGTCCCGTAGCACTCAACAAAGCGAACGGTCGCCCGATCAGCCCGGCTGAAATCATCGAAAAACTCAAAGAAATGGGAATCTAAAGGGGGAGACAATGGCATTTAATTACAATGAATATCTCAGAACGGACAAGATGCCCACACTCTGGTGCTGGGGATGTGGGGACGGAATCATTCTCAAAGCGGTGATCCGCGCTATCGACAAACTCGGATGGAACATGGACGATGTGTGTGTCGTCTCAGGGATCGGATGTAGCGGACGATTTAGTTCCTATCTCAACTGCAACACCGTCCACACCACGCATGGACGTACGGTAGCCTATGCGACGGGTATCAAACTCGCAAATCCGGACAAACACGTGATCGTCGTAGCCGGTGACGGCGATGGTCTGGCTATCGGTGGAAACCATACGATTCATGGCTGTCGCCGCAACATCGATCTCAACTTCATCCTCATCAACAACTTCATCTACGGTCTGACCAATTCGCAAACGAGCCCGACCACTCCAAAGGGTTTTTGGACGGTAACAGCGCAATATGGTAACGTAGACCCCACATTCGATGCGTGTAAACTCGCAGAGGGTGCAGGTGCGACCTTTATCGCCCGCGAGACGGTGAGCGATCCTAAAAAGCTCGAAAAGATGTTCGTCAAAGGATTCGAGCACAAGGGATTTAGCTTCTTCGATGTCTTTAGTAACTGCCACGTAAACTTGGGACGAAAAAATAAAATGGGTGAGGCGATCCTCAACCAAAACTGGCTCGATAGCATCACTATGCCCAAAGCGAAGTACGACAAACTCCCTGAAGAGGAGAAAATCAACTACTTCCCAACGGGAATCCTGCATCATGTAGACGATCAGATGGAGTATTGCGAAGCCTACGATCTCGTCATCGAAGCGGCGCAGAACAAGAAAAAAGTGGATATTCCTGTCCAGGTCAAACCGTTCTAAGGTGGGGGCTCGTCCCTCTTGTGAATTGCTACGCTCATAGTAGTTATGCAAAGAAATAACAAAACAGACTCAAAGGAAGTTGGCTATGAGACATCAACTACGTTTTACAGGTGTCGGTGGACAAGGCGTTTTGCTTGCCGGCGAGATTTTGGCCGCTGCGAAGATCAAAGCGGGTGGATATGGCGTCAAAGCCGCTACCTATACCTCTCAGGTGCGTGGCGGTCCTACGAAAGTGGACATCATTCTCGATGACGAAGAGATTCTCTATCCTTATGCGAACGAGGGTGAGATCGAGTACATGCTCTCCACTGCGAACGTGAGCTACAACCAGTTCAAAAACGGTGTCAAGGACGGAGGTATCATCGTTTTCGAACCAAACCTCGTTTCACCTACACAAGAAGACCTCGATCGCTGGGAGATGTACGCGATTCCTATCATCACTATCGCGAAAGAGGAAGTGGGAAACGTCGTGACCCAGTCTGTCGTGGCTTTGGGTGTGACCATCGAGATGACGAAAGTGCTTCCAGAAGAGCTTGTCTATGAGACGATGATTTCCAAAGTTCCACCAAAATTCGTCGAACTCAACAAAACCGCGTACAATCTCGGTGTGAAATATGCTCGCGAAGCTAAAGAAAAGGGTCCGATCAAAACCGTAGCAGATTATGAAGCGCTCCGCGCGAAAGATATCTGCTCTGCATAATCTTTTGCCCTTCGGGGCAAAAAAGAGGTAGAAACGTGTTGCAACGTCTTGGAACCATTACACTACTTTGTGTCACAGTCTATGCAGCTTCACAGCTGTGTGCCGTCCCGAATAGAGCTGGGTTTTACGAGTCCTGTGACTACCTCGCTACCAATTTTTCAAAACCCCTTGCGAAAAGACGTGTCTATCGTTGGAAAAGATCATGTGCCAAAGGCGATATGCACAGCTGCTACAAACTCTCCATAGCGTTCGCTACCGGAAACGGTATCTACAAATCCTTTCACCAAGCCAATACCATCTGGCGCAAACTGTGTACGAACGGTGATGCCAAGAGTTGCTATAATCTTGCCAACTCCTATCTCCTTCGTCATGGGGTGGATACGAATCTGACCTTAGCGCAGCAATATTACGATGAAGCTTGCGAATTGGGCTATACTCCTGCATGTCCCAAGAGGTAAAATACTTTACATTAAGATAAAATTAAGCTATAATGCATTTGGCGCAGCGGATAGCAGCTTGGCTGCGGCCAAGAGGAAAGTCCGAGCTGCAGTGAGGCAGGGTTCCACCTAACCGGTGGCCGGCGAAGCCCTGATGGGATAAGCCGAGGGAAAGTGCAACAGAAAAGAGACCGCCGATGGCCTTTTGGGCACAGGCAAGGGTGAAAAGGTGAGGTAAGAGCTCACCGCCTCTTTGGTGACAAAGAGGGCAGTGTAAACCCAACCCGCAGCAAGTCGCACCTGGTTGGCGCCTCACACTTCGAGTGCGACGCTCGAGCTCTATGGCGACATAGAGCCTAGATAAATTGCTATCCACGACAGAACTCGGCTTACAGCTGCGCCATTTTCATAGACTCATCAGCACGATCAAAACGACTCCTATGAGCGAAATGAAGAGCGCCAAGTACAAATAGATCTTCTTATCCATCTCAAAGTCGATTGTTCTGTTTTTGAGTAGCTCGATCCATCGTGTATAGTAAAAATAGCTATAGAGCGCAACGGCGATGCCCGCTATGACGATGGCGATACCGAGATATTTATACACAAGATAATGCTCTATAGCGTGGGACGGGATTTTGTGCGTCAGATGTATTTCGTAGGTTATGAGGCGTAAGAAAAGCTCAAATTTTTGGACTACAAATCCCAGGACAATAAAAGAGATGGCAATTCCTAGAAGTGAGGCGACGGCTCGCTCCAGCGCCATGAGGTTTTTGGGATCGATTTTATGCATCAATACTGCTCCTCATAATCGATAATGAGTGCGGTATGAGGCGGTAGCGCTTTTTTGATATGTTCGATGAGCGACTCTTTTTGCTTTTGGCTTAAAGGATGTGCAGCAACGAGGCGCACGTTCAATACAAACCTCTCTTTATCTCTGGTCACTTTTTGGATCACAATTTTCGTGCCGGAGAGTGCGATAGTATGATTGAGAGAAGCGATCTGGGCATAGATACGCTCTTCGATGAAGAAGGTACGCGTAGAGAGCCATAGGGGTATGATAATGAAGCTGAGCATCAACATTTTTATAAAAAATGCCGCAGCGGCATACTTTTGGGAAGCAAATCCCATAAGATAGAAAACGATTCCTGCAGCGACGATGATACCGATGACGTTAGCCAAAAAGAGCAAGAAGGATCCTGCAAAAAGATGGATATCCATCCAACCTATCCCCACACCGGCTACACACAGTGGCGGCA
>JALVTF010000020.1 GCA_027024145.1 Campylobacterales bacterium | reverse complement strand
AAATGGCAATGGCTCTCTCTTGTTCGGCAGGCAAGAGCTTGCCCACTTTATAAAAAAGCACTCTGCCCTCTTTGTCGGTGATGATGATGTCTTGATTTTCGTCGGCTACGTCCCAGGCTTTGACGATGGCTTTATGCATATCCTTGACGTAGAGCGTGTCGGGATACTCTTTTTGCTTCTTTTTCAAAATCGCTTCGAGCACGAAGTTTGGCAGCCAGGTGGCGGCCATATTGATGATAGCCACGGAGCCGTAGCGGGTACGATCGAGATGCAAGGCCTTGACGCGCCTAAAAAAAGCTTCGTTGAGATCGCGCTTGTCGGGATCGGAGTAGACGATGAGGCGCACCTTGCCGCGAAGTTTTTGGGAGTCGAAGGGTTTGCCGTCGATGCAGCCGCCCGCCTCGCCCGTAAGCCTCACATCGGGCAGAGGCTTGCCGATATCCATCGCAAAGAGTACACAGGTGAGTGATGCCAAGAAGAAAAATTTTCTCATAGCAGCTCCTTTGCCACTATGGTAGCAAAAATTACGACAATTGTATCGTCACCTTCGTGCCCTTATGCGGCTGCGAATCGATATGGACGCTGTAGCCGTACTCGTCGCAAATGCTTTTGACGATACTCAGCCCCACGCCAAATCCTCCCGCATAGCTGTTGGCACGCACGAAGCGTTTGAAAATCTCTTGGAGCTTGCTCTTTTCGATCCCGATGCCCTCGTCTTCCACCACCAGCTTCTTGGCATCGAGGGTGATGCGGATACGTTTGCCGGGGGGCGTGTATTTGATGGCGTTGGAGAGGAGATTGGAGATGAGCATCTTGGCTTTGACGGGAGCGATACGCAGCTGCGCTTTTTCGAGCTCGGTCTCGATGTGCAGGCGTTTCTTCGCAGCGAGTCCGCGCACGAACTCCACCTGCTTGCGCACCGCCTCATCAAAATCCACATCTTCGTCTGGTAGCTTCCTGTGCGAAAAGCTGATATAGGCGAGCGACTCGTACATTTCATACAGATTCTGGATGCTCAGCTGCATATTGTGCACGATACGCTCATCGTAGCGCTGCTTGCTGCGCAGTCGCTCCAGGCTCATCATCAGCGCCGCTATCGGTGTATTGAGCTCGTGGGTAGTGTCTTTGACGAAACGCTCTATCGCTTTGGTGCGCTCTTTGAGAGGACGCAAGAACATAGCCGAAAGATAGCGCGCCACGATTACGATGAGTACGGCGATGAGCATCGTCCAAAGCACTATCTCCTTGCGGCACGCCTCCTTGGCGCGAGCGAGCTCGCGGGTCTGGACCACGATGTACTTGATTCCCTCATAGGATGCGCCAAGAGGCGCTATGAGCGTGGTCACGCCGTTTCGCGTAGTGAAATCCTTTCTAAAATCCACGGGACCCAAAAGTTTGCCGCGTACACGCTTTTTGTGCGCATCGAAAAGCGCTACCGCAAAGCCGGGAGCTTGGCTCAGGGCCACGGGGCGATGGTGCATGGCCGCCTCGATGATGGCGAGTTCTTGTATATCGGCGATATGGGTCATTTTATAGTAGAAGTTTTGGGTCCCCATGCTTACGCGAAAACTGTAAAAGTAGTAGCCGGCGAATGCCAGAAGTGTGAGGGAAGAGACCAGGTAGAGAGCCAGAAACTGCCGATAGGAGCGTTTGGTTATAGCATCCATCGATACCCTATGCCGCGGATGGTTTTGATGCACTCTTTGCCTAAAATGTGGCGAATCGTACGGATGTGGCTGCGCAGCGTGGCTTCGGTAGGCATGGCGTCGTAGTCCCAGAGATTTTGCATCAGCTCTTGGGCACTTACGGTGCGGTGCGCGTTGCTTAAAAGATAGTGCAAAATCTCGCTATCTTTTTGTGAGAGCATAAACTTCTCGTCCCCTCTGTGGATTTCGTGCATTTGCGGGTAAAAGAGGGTCCGGCTATCGATACGCACGGCCTCTTCGAGCTTGAAGAGTTTTTTGATGTTGTCGATACGCAGTGCCAGCTCATCGAGGGCGAAGGGTTTGCGCACGAAATCGTTGGCACCACTGCCAAAAGCGCTTTTGAGATGCTCTATATCGTCGTATGCCGTGATTATGATGGCAGGTGTGTTGTCGCTAAAACTGCGTAAACGGCGCAAGAGCACGATGCCGTCCATGCTGCCCAGGACATTGATATCGAAAATGAAAAGATCGAAACGCTCCCCTGCCGCCATCTCCTCGGCTTCATCGGCGCTGTAGGTGCTGTGCACTTCGTAGTGCTGGCTCAAAAACTCCTCCAATACATCGCACAGCACCACATCGTCTTCTAAAAGCAAGATCTTCACAGCACCTCCTTGATAGCTGCAGCCACGCGCAGGCTGTTGGCGTAGATGCTCCAGGTATAGGGGACGCTGCCGCCGGTGGGCATGAAGCTGGCATCCGTGATATAGAGATTCTCCACCTCCCAGCTGCGGCAATGCGGATTCAATACTGAAGTTTTGGGGTCTTTGCCGAAGCGGCATCCTCCCGCTACGAGATTGGGTGGCGGTGCACTGGAGATATCGCTGGTAATTTCTTCGGCTCCCATCTTTTGCAGTACCTGCACGGCCCTTTTGGCCAAGAAATTGCCCACTTCCAGATCATGGGGATGGGGATCGAGATAGATAGCGGCCACGGGCACGCCCCATTTATCCTTGGCCTGGGTATCGAGAGCCACGAAGGTGCCGTCGGTGGGGAGCCAGTCGTTGAAGATTTCGAAATTGAGGCGCCGTTCATTGGGCACGTGCTCTTCGATGCGCCGCTGCAATTCCTCGCCCCAAAGGAGACGACCTTCTTCATCCCATATCTGGCGCATCACACGGGGGATGATATTGGCATGCTCGAACAAAAAGTCGATAGTGCCGCCTTTGTAGCGCTTGCCGTTTTTTTCATACATGTACCACTGCTGGATGGAGCGATTAAAAAAGAGGCCCGGCTCCATCAAAGTGGCAAACTCCTCTTGGCTGAGCCTACTTTTGCGAAATACTCCGCTGCCTGTGCCACCTGCACTGAAGATGAGATTTTTGCCCACCTGGCCGTGGTTGTTGGAAAGCCCTTGGGGGAAATGGCGGTTTTTGGAACCCAGTAAGAGTCTGCAGGTCTCGATGGGACCGGCCGCTACGACGAAGATTTTGGCAGTGACTTGTCGCTCTTTGCCCTCTTTATCGTAGTACCAGGCCGCTTTGATGCGCTTGGCGTCACTTTCTAAATGGTAGACGAAGGCTTCCGTGACGACGGGGATGCGGTGCGGCTGCAAGAGTGCTGCGCGCGCACTCCCTTTGGCGCCGCTGCTGCAAGGATAGCTGCCACAAAAGTTGGAGTAGTAGCAGCTGCTACGCTTGTGGGTGCTGCGTGATAGGATGGCGCGCGGCGTAGGGAAATACTCATAGCCCAAAGCCTCGCAGGCTGCATCGAACCAACCCGTCACGCCACTCTCAGCTAAGGGTGGATAAGGAAAATTGGGTGTGCTGCGAGGCTCTAAGAAGCTATGCTTTTTCACGCGACCGCTCACGCCGATGAGATGCTCCACCTTCGTATAGTAGGGTTCCAAATCTTCATAGGCGATGGGCCAGTCCACTACGTTGGCTCCCGCTATGGCGCCGTAGCTGCTGCGAAGAGCGAAATCTTTTGGTTTGAGACGGTGGAAGTAGCCGCTCATAAAATTGCTGGCACCCCCGACCACGCATCCGTTCCAAAAACTCCAGTCATACTCGCGCCCGTCATAGCGCGTATAGGAGCCGTTTTCCATGACATTGATGATATGAAATTCTTCACTTAAAGGCGGGGAGTAGATTTCGCGTCTGCACACGGCTAATTCATCTTTAGAAAAATCCTCTTCTTTGTACCATTTGCCTTTTTCCAGCACCACCACCGAGTAGCCCGCTTTTGCCAGCTCGTAGGCCACAGGGCTGCCGCCGGCGCCGCTACCGATGATGCACACATCATAGACTCTCTTCATAGCTACTCCCATGCGGGATGCGAAGGCCTCGGCAGTCCCGGTACGTGGCGGGTCCATTTCCAACCTATGGCGTCTTTATTTATGCCGTATATCGGATCGCCAAGAAGTGCTTCGAAGATGAAACCGAGCATCTCCTGGATAAACTCCTCTCCCCATGGCGTCTGGGCGATTTGCGCCAAAAGCGCTTGGCGCTTTTTGGCTGCAAGCTCCGCATAGGTGGCGCCATACCGCTTTCGTGCCAGCTGTTCGATCTGCACCACACCTTGGTAGATGATGCGTTTTTGGCGCAGGCTCACACGCGGATGGCGCAAGATATGCGCCAAATAGGCGCGTGCATGGATGGTGTGCACATCGATGCCGTTGGGCATGGCAGGGAAGAGATCGGACTGCAAAAGTGCGATCGTATCGAGGCTTTTCTCCCAGGCAAACTGCTGCAAAGAGAGTATACCGGCCCCGAAGGCCAGCTTCAAAAAGAGGCGCTTACTTCGATCCACACTTCCCTACTCCGCATTTGCCCTTAGGTTTGGCCGGCATTGCTTTGCCGCATTTGCCGCCCATTTGCATACTTGTATTGCCTTCTTTGCTCATATTGCCCTCTTTGGCACCTTTTTTCATCCCGCCGCATTTGCCGCTGTTTTGCATCGCCATCTTTTTCATCGATGCACCACATTTACTCATAGGCTTGGCTTGCATCGCTTTGCCGCATTTGCCGCCGCTCATTTCCATCGCAAATGTAGACGTCCCTGCTACCATAAGCGCTGCAGCTAGCAGTATACTCAACTTTTTCATTTTCGATCCTTTATCTGTATTGTATAAGAAAATCCTATACATTTCACATTGTAGCCGACTTTTGTGTATAGAGTGTGCAGCGACTACTTTTTGCACACGAGATAGTCCAAACTGATTTTGCCAGCCCCGTGGGAGAGGAAAGTCAGCAAAAAGAGCATATAGTACAGTGGAATCTCGAAGCCGTTGTCGTCGGCGCAAAAGCCGTGGGGCAGATGCACCGTAGCAATGGCCACAATCATCACGACAATGAGAGGAATGGCGATGAGGCGCGTGCACAGCCCCAAGGTCAGCAGCACCACTCCCGTGATTTCCGTCGTGGCGGCTGCATAGGCATTCAAAAGAGGAAATGGATAGTGCATACTCGCAAACCATTGTGCCGTGGCATCGATGTCGCTCCATTTCAGCATAGCAGGCTCATAGAAGCCATACGCCACGGCGAGTCTGGCAAACAGGAGGCTGGGGGATTTGAGATATTCGGCAAAAGAGACGAATCTCTCATAGAGTGCTTTAGGATGCATGGTAACTCCTTATGTAAAGATAGTACCATTGTAGGGAGTTAGTGTGTAGCGCTTGTGCAGCTTAGCGGAGGCGATACTCTAAAGGCAGCACCACATCGATACGTCGTGGAGGTTTGGGAAACTCTCGAGCAGCCTCTTTGAGAGTAGATAGCGCGGCTTTATCGAGGATAGCGTGATTGCTAGAAGTAAGGATGCGCACGTTTTGCACACTGCCCGCTTTTGTGATAGTAAAATGAAGTTTCACCACGCCTTCATAGTGGAGCCGTCGTGCGATGCGCGGATAGCGGCGATGGCGCATCACGATGGAGCGGATGGTGGCAAGATAGTTTCTTAGTTGCTGAGAGTTCACCGAAGATAGAGCGCTTTTTTGCTGCATAGCTGCAACATGTCGCGTCGAATGGGTCGCGGATGCAGAGTGCATAGGCACGGATGATTGTACCTTTTTCTTCGAGGCGGATAGCGCAGATTTTTTTGCCATTTTTGGATGCGTGGCTTTGGGCTTGGAAGATACCGTCTTTTTGCGCTTTTTATGTCTCTTTGTTTTGGACCTATGCACCGCTTTTGGTTTGCTGCGATGCTGCGGTTTTGCAATTTTTGGAGGCTTCGCTTTGGCGATGGTATGTGTATGCTGCACGTTTTTTGGAGGAGTACTCTTTGCGATGGTGCTATGAGCTACGCAGTTTTTGCATCTGCACACCTTGCAGGTGCACTCCTTTTTGATGATGCGCAGCGAGCTTACATCGATGCTTTTAGGGAAAGTAACGTGCGGTAGCTGCAAGCGTATCAGCGCCGCAAAGAGCAGTGCATAGAGCCCAAGAGCGATGAAAAAAGAGCGTTTCATTTGACCGTTTCGACTGCGATATTCGCAAATCCTTGGCTTTTGAGGGTATCGAGGACGGCTATGAAGGTCTCGAATTTGCTGTTTTTATCGCTGCGGATGATAACTTCGCTTTTTTTAGAAAGCCCTTGCAGCCTTTTTGAAAGAGCCGATAGTGTCACGGGCTCTTTGTCGACAAAAATCTTGCCATCTTTGGTTATGGAGATGGAGACTTTCTTGAGGGGAAGCTCCTTCGCGCTCTTGGCACTCGGTAGATCGAGGGGGATGACGCCCTTGGCGATGAAGGTGGCTGTGGTGAGCACGATCACCAAGAGCACGAGCATGATGTCGATGAAGGGGATGACGTTTATCTGATCGAACTTCTTACGCTGCATGCTCGATGTCCCATTTGGCCAGGGCCACTTCCACTTTGCGCACCAAATAGTTGTACATCCATGTAGCCGGGATCGCTACCACGAGACCCATGGCCGTAGCCTTGAGCGCAAGGGCGAGGCCTATCATGATCTCTTTTGTATTGACAATGCCGTGCTGTCCCATAGTGTAAAAGGTGAGAATAATGCCGAGCACAGTCCCCAAAAGCCCCACATAGGGTGCGGAAGCTGCGATGGTGGCGATGAGAGACAAAAAGGAGGTAGCTTTGAGCTCGAGCTCCTCTTTGGTAGCGAACTTCTTCACATCTAACTTCCAAAAAAAGAGCAGCCGTTCGATAAAGAACCAAACACTGAGAAAACTCATAAAGACCAAAAGCCCGATAACACCGTAATCGATAATATCTTTGAGATAGTTCATCGCTGTACCTTCTTCAGATCTAATCGAACTTGTACATCTTCATTGGATGTAATCGCGATAGTGATCCCTTCTTCGTCGCAAAAACGCTTGACAATCGCCAGCCCTAGCCCGAATCCAGGCTGCGAGGGATCTTGCTGATAGTAGCGATCGAAAATTTTAAGAAGCGTACTCTCATCGATCGCTTCGCCTTCGTTTGCTATGCAAAGTATACCATCTTCGAGCCGCACACGAACATGCCCGTTTTGGGGAGAGTATTTGCATGCGTTTGCTAAAAGATTGTCGATGGCGCGAACAAATCCCGATCGGCTCACTTCGATAGTGCAAGGCGCTAGCGAGACATCCCATTTTTTGGCGCCGAAAAGTTCCCTAAAAGCCGCGATGCGCTCTTCGAGCACCTTGGCTGCATCGAAACGCGCTCTCTCTTGCTGGACTTGCCCTTTGATAAAGAGCGCCAAAGATTCATAGAGCCTGTGCAGCTGTGTCGTGGCCGCTTCGATGCGGCCAATGCGCTTTTTTGCTTTTTCGTCGGCATTGCGCGATAGCATCGCACTGTTTGCGCGGATGGTGGCGAGGGGGATATTGAGCTCATGGAGAGTCTCTTGGATAAAGTGCGCAAGCTCCCTGTTGCGCTCCAAAAGCGGCGCATAGGCATAGCGAGCGAAAAAGTAGCCAAGCAGTGCGGCGACGAAAATACACACCAAGATGATCGCCGCTACCGAGTGAATATGCAGCTGCCAGTACATCATGGCCGCCACCGCAGCCACAAGTGCTTGGGCCAAAACGAAAAGCACCACAAAAGCCACAAGATCACTACGCTTCAAGCTTATACCCCACGCCGCGGATATTGACGATGCTCTCTTTGCCCAGATATTTTTTGAGCTCGTTGATATAGACACGAAGCGCCGCATCACTCGCCTCTGCACTATCTTCCCAAAGCTCTGCAAAGATACGCTCTTTTGGCACGATATGGCCACGCTGAGCCAAGAGAAGCTCCAAGAGTTTCGCTTCCTTGGGAGTGAGTGTAATCTGCTCGCTTGCAGATCTTAGCATCTTCGCATCCCGATCGAAATGCCAGCTGCCTATGCGCTCATACTCGCCCCAGCTGCGCCGCAGCAGCGCTCGCAGGCGCAAAAGCAGCTCCTCGATATCGACCGGCTTGGTCATGTAGTCGTCTCCTCCGGCCAAAAAGCCCTCTTTAGGGGCATCTTTGCTCGTCAAAAAGAGTGCAGGTGTCCTATCGCCGCTGCTGCGAAGCTCGCGCAACAGCGTAAAACCGTCGGTATCGGGAAGTTTCACATCGAGGATGTAGCAGTGAAAGGAGGTGTCATAATTGTGTGCGAGGGCCTCTTCGGCATTGCGAGCCAGCGCCACTTCGTAGCCCTCCTCCTCCAAAAGGTCGAGGAGGGTTTGCGCAAAGAGCTTGTCGTCTTCTACCACCAAGATTTTATACCCCATCCACGCTCCAGCTAAGCTCGCTACCTGCAAACATCGGCACCACGTCGCCATAGCGCTCGGAGACTTGCATAGGCTTTTTAAGAAGCTTCACCTCTTTGTGCGGCGGTGTGATGCCGTAGATTTTTTGGGCGTTGTCGCTGACGAACTTTTGCAAGTTTTCCAATACTCCAGCCTCTTCGAAAAGCTGTGCCAGAGCCGGCAGTGCGATGGGCGCGGTGAAAACTCCAGCAGCGCATCCGGGAGCCTCTTTTTTGTCCCGTGGGTGCGGTGCGGAGTCGCTACCAAACATCACCTTTTCGTGCGCCATAAAGGCAATTTTTCGTAGTGCCATCCTATCTTCGGGACGCTTGGCGATAGGCTTGCAAAAAAGATGCGGTCGCAGTAGTCCCCCCGCCACGTCATCGAGAGTGATGTAGAGGTGATGGAGCGTAATGGTGGCGTAGAGATTCTCATAGCGCAGCAGAGCCTCCACCGCCTCTTTGGTGGTGATATGTTCCATAATTATTGTTAAGTTGGGAAAGCGTTTGGCTATGCGCTCATAGATGGGGATGAACTCCGCTTCTCTGTCCATTACGAAGCCGTTGGTCTCACCATGCACGCAGAGGGGTATCCCTAATTCACTCATAGCCTCGAGTGTAGGCGCGAGAGCATCGAGACTAAAATTTTCCACACCCCCTTCGCTGTTGGTGGTGATACCGGCCGGATAGAGCTTGATAGCGAGGATATCCTCCTTGACTTCACGCAAAAACTCGTAGTCGTACTCTGGCAAGAAAAAGAGTGTCATATAGGGCGTAAACGTCTCTTCGCCGATGGCATCCAGGATGCGCTCTTTGTAGGCGCGCACATCTTCTGGGGTCGTTATGGGCGGCACGAGATTTGGCATCACCAAAGCTCCTGCAAAATCGCGCGCGCTCAGAGGCGCTACTGTGCGTAGCATATCACCGTCACGCAGATGCAGGTGCATATCGAGGGGGCTTGTGAGTGTGAGCTCCATAGCAGTTCCTTTTTACACATCTCCAAATTACGCAATCTTACTCAAACGAGTTGCAATTGCTCGCTACGCGATCATCGCACAAGTCATATTAAAAAGCACGAACAGCTTCGCTGCCCTTCGGGTTGAGCGTCCTTTTTTAGCCTACGGCTACCATACGCCTTGTGCATTGCAATTGCAAAGTTTTCGCTCGATTCGTAATTTGTATTCTTGAGTATTTACACTACTATACAAAAACTCTGTTAAACAACTGTTAAATCACAAAAGCGACTCCACGATCGCCATCACTTTTTCTTGGTAGAGCTTGGCAAGCTCGGGACTTTTGGCCTCGAAGCGCGTTACCAAAACAGGCGTGGTGTTGGATGCGCGCACCAATGCCCACCCTCCATCGAAGACGATGCGCACGCCGTCTACATCGATGATATCACGTATGGGTGGAAAATCGGCAGGAGGATTTTCGAGGTACTTTTTGAGCTCTTCGATAATAGCGAACTTGTGCTCTTCGGTGGTTTGCACCTTGATTTCGGGTGTGTTGTAGACTTTTGGCAATCGCGCAAGCTCCGCTTCCAGATCCACACCCTCTTTGAGAAGCTCGAGCACACGCAGCGTAGCGTAGATCGCATCGTCAAATCCGAAGTAGCGGTCGTTGAAAAAGAGGTGCCCGCTCACTTCGGCGGCGAAATCCGCACCCGTCTCGGCGATTTTGACTTTGAGGTTGCTATGCCCCGTCTTGTACATTATGGCGCGGCCGATTTTATCTATCTCATCATACATCACCTGCGAGCACTTCACCTCCCCTATCACCGTGGGATTTTCCATATGGCGTGCGAAGATGATAGCAAGCTCGTCCCCTTTGAAGTCGTGCTCTTTGGTCAGCACTGCGATCCTATCCGCATCCCCGTCATAGGCGAATCCGATGTCGCCTTCACGAAGCTTGGCTTTGAGGTCGCGCAGATTCTCCTCTTCGCTAGGATCGGGATGGTGGTTGGGAAAGTTGCCGTCGGGATCGCAGTAGAGCCCTTCGTAGCGAAGAGCGAGCTCTTGAAAAATGGGCTCCAAAACCACAGCCGCCACACCGTTGCCGCAATCGGCCACGATACGCTTCGCAAAGCCTCGCAAATGCGCGAAATTTTCCACCATATAGGCGATGTAGCGCTCTTTGGCGGGGATTGCTATGAAGGCGGTATCATCACCGATTGCGATCTCGCTCTCTAGCACTTCGCGCCCCAAAGCTTCGATATCTTTACCAAAAAAGGGCTTTTTGGCGAGCGTGAGCTTGAAGCCGTTGTATTCGGGCGGATTGTGCGAACCGGTAATCTGGATGGAGGCGCTGGGAGCCACCTCCTTGCCATCCACGTTGAAAGTGACGAAATTGGTAAAATAGTTCACCCCCGTAGGCACCATTCCCATCCCCAGCACCTTTTTGCCCGCTGCATTGATACCGCTTACGAGCCAGCCAAAAAGTGTGGGAGACGAAAGGCGCGCGTCATATCCTACAGCGATATAGTCGCCCGGCACGCGTTTCGCAAAGTAGTAGCCGATCTTTTTGACAGTGGGTTCAGTGAGCTCTTTTTGGAATATACCGCGGATGTCGTATTGGCGAAAGATGGAGTGCATCCCAGCCCCTTTTTAGCCAAAATTATAGCAAAAGGGGCTTGGGAAGGATTAGTACTCTTTTATATAGGCTTTTTCGCCGTGAATCGATTCATCGAGACCTTCGGTCTCTTCGTCTTTGCTTACACGAAGTCCCGTGAGGATG
>JALVTF010000019.1 GCA_027024145.1 Campylobacterales bacterium | reverse complement strand
GAGAGCCGCATCATCGGTAGCGGCCGCACCGATCGCGGAGTGCATGCCACGGCGCAGGTGGTACACTTCGACGTGCCGGCGTTTTGGGAGGATTTGGATAAACTCCACGTGCATTTAGCACGCAAACTTATGCCTTTCATCCAAATTCGGCATCTCCAAATGGTCCCAGACGATTTCCACGCTCGCTACAGCGCCACCAGACGCGCCTATCGCTACATTATTTCCCCAAAAGCCCCCTCCCCCTTCGAGGCTGCCTACGTCACACATGCCCGCATCGAGCCCGCTATCGTGCGGGAAGCTCTGAAAATCTTCGAAGGGGAGCACGATTTTCGCTACTTCATGAAAACGGGAAGCGACGTTGCAAGCAGCGTGCGCACCATCCACAAAGCGAGGCTCTACCCCCACAAGGACTACCACATCCTCTATTTCGAAGCCAATGGGTTTTTACGGGCCCAGATTCGCATGATGGTGCAGTTTTTGCTGGAACTCAGCAGCGATCGTTTGGCACTGTGGCAACTGCGGATGCAGCTTGAGGGCAAGGAGCGCTTTTGCACGAGCCTCGCGCCCCCAAATGGACTTTATCTCTGTCGCGTAGTCTATCCCACGAACGCCGCGCTCATGTAGCCCACCACCGCACTCTCATCTCCGCTGGCATCGGCACTGGTGCGATAGTCGAGGATACGCGGCGCAAGGCCCAAACTCTTGGCAGCCAGCACTATCGCCTCCACTCCGATCTTACCACAGGCTTCGCAGCCGCTATGGAGCTCGCGCACATCCAGATCGTGCACCCCTTTGAGGCAGTGCATATCGAGTGCTTCGGCCTGTTTGAGGGGATAATAGTGGCTCAGATCGGTGCTGATGACGATGGCGTTGGCAGGGTCTGAGAGGATCGCTTCGCAGATTTTGGCTAAATACGCAGGATCCATATCTCCATAGACAAACTCGATCACTTTGGCATCAGGCAAATAGTGTTTGATAAAAGGCATCTGTGTCTCGGTGCTATGCTCATCGTGTGCTTCCGGGACAAAGGCGATATCGAAGAGCTCAGATAAATGCTCGAGATATGCTCTATCGATTGCGAGCTCGCCACACGGCGTCTCGTAGCTATCGTAAAAGCTCCCACTCATACCAGAGAGATACACACGGTGGCTGGGACCTATGACGATGACACGCTCGGGCGCTGCGTTTGCCAGTACACGGTGTGCGATATTGGCCGTAAAGCCGCTATAGACATAGCCCGCATGGGGCGAAATGATGGCCCGAGGGCGGATAGCGAGGGCATCGGAATCTTGAAGCGCCCTATCCAAGATAGCATTGAACTGTGCTATCATCGTCTCTATCTGCCCACACTCGGCCGGATAGAAAGCTCCCGCCACACTCGTCGCTCTTTTCATCTTTACCTCCTCTTGGATATAATTGCGAAGCCAAATCTTTCGTCACAAGGCTTAGCGTGCGAGAAAATTTTAAAACTCTTTTATTTATTATATTAATTATAACATTTTATAGATACTTTGCGCTACTGCACGCACATATCGATCTGTACGTAGACGAAGCCTATTACTGGGGATGGAGCAAGGATCTTAGCTTCGGATATTACTCCAAACCCCCCATGATAGCCTGGGTCATATGGGTCTTTACACACCTCTGTGGCGACGGCGAAATCTGCCTTAAATTCCCGGCACTTTTTTTCTATCCTCTCACCACCCTCCTCATCTACGCCATCGCGAAGGAGCTCTTTAACCAAAAAGTAGCTTTTTGGAGCGGTGTAGCCTTTATCACGCTGCCGGCTGTGAGCGTGAGCTCGCTTATTATCTCCACGGATGTTTTGCTCCTTTTTTTCTGGGCGCTGACTCTTTGGGCATTTATCAAAGCGCTACGCATCGATGCGTGGCGCTACTGGCTCTTGGCAGCCGTGGCTGCAGGTGCTGGGCTGCTGACCAAATATACGATGATAATCTTTATTCTCAGCGTCTTCATCTACCTCATCTTGGATGATCGCTTCAGGCACCACCTCAAAAATCCCAAACTCTACGTCACGATGGTTTTGGCGGCTCTCATCTACATGCCCAATCTCATCTGGAACGCACAGCACGATTTCATCACCTTCGTGCATACCAAGAATCTTAGCGGCATCGAGAAGGCTTCCCACTTTCATTTCGGCAAGCTCTTAGAGTTTCTCGCGGCACAGTTTTTGGTCTTTGGCCCCATCTTTTTCGGAGCTTTCTTATTGCTGCTTATTAAACCAAGAAGAGAGTATCGCCTCCTCTACGCTTTTAGCGTCCCCTTCTTGGCTATCATCAGCCTCCAGGCCTTTATCTCCAAAGCCCTCGCCAACTGGGCAGCGCCCACCTACGTGGCGGCGACGATTATGGTGGTGGCCTATCTTGTGTACAAAAAACGGCTCCTTGTTGCCGCAATCTTGCTCAATATCTTTTTAGCGCTTCTTTTGTACCACTACCACGATATCACGAGGATGATAGGCATCGAGCTTACAAGCCACACTGACCCCTATAAACGAGTGCTCGGCTACAAAGAGCTCGCTGCGAAGTTTTCTAAAATAGTTTCTCGCTACCCGCACCATAAACTGCTTTTTGACGATCGCACCACGATGGCGGAGATGATCTACTACCTACGCCCCCACCCTTTCGATGCGGCGATGTACAATCCAGCGCATCGCAAATCGAGCCAATACCACCTTTTCAATCCGGCTCAAAAAGGTGCAAGCTACATCTTCATCTCGCGCCATCCGCACAAGGAGCTGGGACGCTACTTCCATACAGTAACACCTCTGGGTACTATCGAAATACCTCTGTACAAAGACTACACACGCCGCTACTACATCTACAAGCTCGAACGGTTCAAAGGCTACAAGTGAGATTGGCACTTTTTTCGATAGCGCTCTGTGTGCTCTTTGCACTCTTTCCCCAGATCGATCTTACTGTAAGCCACCTTTTTTACGATCACGGCTTCTATCTCAAAGATCTCCTTGTGGCCAAAATCATCTACAAAGCCACGCAAGTCGTCATCTTGCTCACAGCCCTTGTGCTCATCGCGCTTTTTATAGCCTCGCTCTTTGGCAAGGAGATCGTCAAAAAACGCGTGGTTATCTATTTGCTTTTGGTTTTGATCGTAGGACCTGGACTCGTCGTCAATGTGCTGTTCAAGGACCATTTCGGCCGTGCACGTCCATCGCAGGTGGTGGAGTTTGGCGGCACCAAAAAGTTCACGCCCGCCCTCATCCCCGCCCATCAGTGCCAAAAAAACTGCTCCTTTAGCAGCGGCCACGCAGCAGCGGCCTTCTACTTTTTAGCATTCGTCCCCCTCTTTCGCGGGCGCAAGAAAAAACTCGTCGCGGCAGCGGCGCTGGCTTGGGGAAGTGTGGTGGGTTTTGTTAGAATTATACAAGGAGGCCACTTCCTCAGCGACGTCATCTGCAGTGCGGTGGTGGTCTATCTAACAAGCCTGCTTTTGTACAATCTTTTGCTAAAGGATTCGAATGAAAATTTCGGTAGTCATACCGGTAATGAATGAAGAAGAGAATATCGCTCCACTCTTTGCGCAGCTGCGCGACGCTCTCAAAGATCTCGACTATGAGCTGATCTTTGTCGATGACGGCTCTACGGACAAAACCGTCGAAAAGATCAAAGAGCTGGCAGACGAGCGCACCAAGCTGATCGTTTTTAATCGCAATTTCGGCCAGAGCCTCGCTATGGCCGCCGGCATCGATGCGGCCACGGGCGATGTGATCGCCACGATAGATGGGGATTTGCAAAACGATCCACACGATATCCCCGTGATGCTCGAAAAGATGCAAAAAGAGGGGTGGGACGTGGTAGCCGGTGTGCGCGCCAATCGCCAAGACGGCCTGGTACTGCGCAAAATCCCCAGCAAGATCGCCAACTGGATCATCCGCAAAACCACAGGCGTCTATCTGCGTGACTATGGCTGTACGCTCAAGCTCTTCAAGCGCGACGTGGCCAAGAATTTGGGTCTGTATGGCGAGCTGCACCGCTTCATCCCGGTGCTGGCCAAACTCTACGGCGCCAAGATGACGGAGATGGATGTGCGTCACCACCCACGCATCCACGGCCAGAGCAAATATGGTATCGGGCGCACCTTCAAAGTGATCAGCGATCTGATGCTCATGCTCTTTTTCCAAAAGTACGGCACCAAACCGATGCACCTCTTTGGGACACTTGGCTTCATTATGTTTGGTTTGGGAGTATTGATAGATTTCTATCTCTTTGTTCTCAAACTCTTTGGCAACGATATCGGCGGCAGGCCTCTGCTCATTCTTGGCGTGATGCTCACCCTTGGCGGCATCCAGCTCATCACCACGGGATTTTTGGCCGAGATCATGATGCGCACCTACTATGAAGCACAAAACAAAAAACCCTACATCATCAAAGAGATCTACACAGGCAAAAAAGCTTGAAAAAAAAGCTCAAAACCGCTCTTAAAATCCTTATCTCCTTGGCCCTTTTGGGCTACGTGCTGGCGCAAATAGATACCCGGCAGCTCCTGCAGACTCTCAAATCTTGCAATATCTCCGATCTATTCTTAGCTTTTATCTTTTTCAATCTCTCCAAAATCGTCGCAAGCGTGCGCCTCAACTACTATTTCAAAGACTTGGGTATCGAGCTGAGTGAAACGAAGGCGTTGATTCTTTACTATGTGGGAATGTTTTACAATCTTTTCCTGCCTGGCGGCATAGGAGGAGACGGCTACAAGATCTATCTTTTGCAAAAGCGCCACAATACAGGCTACAAGGATCTCATCGCAGCTACGTTGCTCGATCGACTCAGCGGCCTCGTGGCACTACTCTTTTTGGCGGCTCTCCTCGCGGCTTGGAGCTCCTTTAGCAAGCTCTTGCCGCCGCTTTTGTACTTTGCCCTTGGTGGCGCCGTGCTTGTCTATCCCATCTTTTTGTGGCTACATAAAAAGCTCTTTAGCAAATTCACCACCTATATCGCGACGACCACGCTTTTGGGACTTGCTACGCAGCTTTTGCAACTCATAAGCGCCTACTTTATCGTGCGAGCGCTACCCGCACAGGTGCCGCTTGTAGACTTTCTCGCGCTCTTTTTGATCTCCAGCGTCGTAGCGGTGCTGCCCCTCACCATCGGAGGCGTAGGAGCAAGGGAGTTTACCTTTCTCTATGGATTGCGCCTCATCGGCCACGATCCGGCCTTAGGCGTCGCCTTTAGCTTCCTCTTCTTTCTCATTACGCTCATCTCCAGCGCTTTGGGGATATTTTTCATCCACCGCCCCCTGCGCTGAGCGTTTGGCTTTGACAGCCAAGAGAGCACGCTTGAGTTCGCTTTCGAGATTGAACAGCTCTGTTTGCGCTTTGAGCCGCTCACGCCTTCCCTCTTCAGCGAGAGCCAGCGATTCGTTGAGGGTTTCGATGAGAGTTTGATTGGCTTTTTTGACGCTCTCTATATCAAAAACTCCGCGCTCCACCTCTTTTTTGACCTCTTTGTTGGCCTGGCGCAGCGCTTCGGCATTCTTTTCGAGTAGCTCGTTGGTCAGATCGCTGGAAGCCTTGATAGCCTTGGCCGCGTCACGGCTGTGTTGCACGGTGATCACCTGCGCCAACTGGTTGCGCCACAGCGGGATGGTATTGACCAGGGTAGAGGTGATTTTGTTGATGAGGGCTTTGTCGTTTTCTTGCACGAGGCGAATGCTTGGCAGCGCTTGCATCGCCACTTGGCGCGAGAGCTTCAAATCGTGCACACGCCGCTCCAGATCCTCGATATATTCTTGGAGCTCTCTGGCTTTTTGGACAGCGAGCATATCGCCGCTTTCGGCCTCTTGGCGAAGTCTTGGGAGTTCGTGACTTCGCAGCTCTTCCAGGCGCTCTTCGCCCGCTTTGATGTAGAGTTCGAGCTCTTTGAAGTACTCCAGATTAGCCTCATAGAGCCTATCGAGAGCCACTACATCCTCTGTGAGTCTCGCTTTGTGGCGCTCCAGGTCGTTGGCTATGAGCTCTATCTGCTCGCGAATCTCCTCATATTTTTGGATAGCTTCGGCCACGGGCGAGCCAAGCCCCAAAAGCCTTTTCCACCAAGGAACCTCCTTGGCTTTGAGCGATTCCACATCAAAACCGCGAATGGCGAGCACCATTTCACCGAGTGCACGGCCCGCTTCTTCGATATCTTTGTTTTTGACCCCCTCGAGCATGGCATTGGCCACCTCATCCAGCTTCGCTTGCGCCTCGGCACCAAACTCTATGACCGATGTGCGGTCTTGCGGAACCAAACTTTTCTTGAGTTGTGCGATTTGTGCATCTGTGTGTCGTGTATCTGCCATCATCCATCCTTATCGAGCTGAAGCTCCAAACTCTCCATCTTGATATCGAGCTTCTCTTCGCCATCTTTTTGTAACCGTAGCATATCTTCGTCAAATCTTCGTTGCAAATTCTCCATCAGAGTCGTCAGCTCACGGCGCTTTTCTTGTGCTATATGTTCTTGAATCCCGATGTAGTGGCGCGTGATATCGGCGATACCTTCGATATAGACGACCAAACTCTTGCGCACGCGCCCCACCAGCCATGGACGCTCCTGGAGATACTCTATGATCGTGTTTGCCTTCTGCAAGGTTTGGTGCACTTGATTAAAGAGCACGGCATTTTTGATGCGTTTTTGCATCTTCGCGATATCTTCGAGCTGCTTCTTGGCTTCTTGAAGCGTCTGCAAAGCCACACGATACGGAATGTCTTCGCGTGGAGGCAGTTTGTTCTCTTTGGGGTCGAGTCCATACCAAAGAATGTATCCCGCACTTGCCACCACTCCCAAAAAGAGCGCTACCCAAGGCGCCTTATGGGCCAAAAAGTATGCACTGTAACTCGTAGCGACGCCCAGAACCACCGCAGCGATGAGTTTATAGGGTCTTTTCGGTGCCAAGGCATAGGTGGCTCTGCGGTAGGCGAATTCCGCTTCGAAACCTTTCTTACTCAGATACAGAGCCCCGAAAAAGAGCAAAAAAGCGGCGAAATTGAGCACGAAGGCTTTGATATTGAGTGCTATGAGGCTAAAAATCGTAGCTATAAAGGGTGGAATGATGAAAAGGTAGAGCAGTATACCCAATGTTTTGGTCACGGAAACGAGCTTCTTTTGCACCCTAACCCTTCAGCAAAAACAGCAGTGGATACCAGCAAGCAAAGCCCGCACTAAAGAGCAAGAAAAAGAGCCCCAGAGCCTTTTTTACAAATCGCCCCACACTATCTCTCCATCTTTGATAAGTGCTTTGATACTTCCTTGCACGCTGCCCTCATAGAGCGGATTTTCCACAGATGTGACTCCTTTGGGATCGAACACCACCAGATCCGCAGCGTAGCCCTCCTCGATTTTGCCGATTTTTCGCCCTGTAAAGCATGCAGGATTGGTAGCGGTCAGTTCGATGAGTCTATGCATGCTGACAAGCCCCTCTTGCACCAGCTTGGTAAAAAGGAGCGGCAGATAGTATCGCAAAGCATCGATTCCAAAGCTCGCCTCATCGAAACTCACATCTTTGCTCACATGCGATGTGGGTGAATGCAACGAAGTGAGCGTATCGATACGCCCCTCTTGCAGGGCCTTTTGCAGGGCCACTCGTTCTGTACTTTCTCGCAGTGGCGGTGAGAGCTTCGCATAGGTATTGTAGCCTTCACAGGCCGTATCGTCCAAAAGCAGGTGGTGCATGCTCACTTCCGCATAGCACAACGAACCTTTGGCTATCATCTGGAGTGCTTTGGCCGTAGAGACAGCTTTGAAAAGCACAGGCACGCGGTAGTAGTCGCTATACTGGATGATTTTGGCCACTTCGGCGTGTTCTTCGAGCTTGCTGATTCCTCCCAGTCCCATGCGAAAGGCCGTCTCACCCTCGTTCATCACCCCCACGTCGCGAAAGAGTGCGTTTTTTGGCTCGATATGGATCTGAATGCCGTGCATCTTGGCATATTCGAAGATGCGAGCTAAAAGATAGGGATTGGTATCGGAACTGCACCAAATACTCAGCGCTCCCTTTTTGAGCAAAATCGCTATCTCACTCATGGTCTGCTCGTCTTTGAGAGCCGTCACCAGAGGCAAAATGTCGATGCTGCTATGCTGCGACCTGACAAATTCGAGCGTTATCTCATCGCATACGGGCGGTGAGAGATCGGGCATAAGCGCCACGGTCCCCACGCCGCCCATAGCCGCCTCACGGCTAAGATGCTGCAGCGATGCGACACTCACCTTGCCGTCTATCGGCCGCACGTTGAGATCCACAAGCGCCGGGATCACCCAAAGATGCGAAAGATCGATGCCACGCTCGGAGCTTTTTCCAAGTCTTGCGATTTTCGCATCCTGGATCACGAGATCGGTTTGCACTGCCTGCAAAGGCGTATAGACCTTAGCGTTCTTGAGTATCATACGCAGCCTTTATCTTTTGGATGGTTTGCAAAAACACCTTCGCTGCTGCCGCGCCTTGCAAAGGTGCCGTGAAGGCTTTGCCAGCCGGAGTCAAAAAGTAAAAAGTCGGCGTTCCGTAATCTCGAAAGCCGAGTTTTCTCGCGATATTGCGATTGAGTTTGAGAGGAACGAAATTCTCTTCCACATAGTCAGCAAGCTCTTCATTCTCGAAAGCCACCTCGTCCATGTATGCGCACATGTTGCAGTGTGGCTGCGTGATCATCAGCATGACGGGTTTATGCTCTTTTTTTGCGATGGCAAGTGCCTCTTTGTAGTTTGTCACCCAGTCAAAATCTGCAGCAACAACCATGCTACAAAGCAAGAGCGCAAGAGCTACGACTCTCACTGTGCACTCCTATATGCCTCATGAAGTATGCGCAAGAAGCTTTCAGGATCTTTGTAGCCTATGATGCGAAGATTTCGTATCTCCTTACCGTTCGCATCGAAAAACAAAATCGCCGGAGGGCCATAGAGACCGAAATGGCGAAGAAAGGTTTTATCGGCTGCACTGTTTGCGCTCATATCCAGGCGCAGCGCGCGAAACTTGGCAAGGGCTCTTTGGACGCGAGGGTCGCTAAAGGTATTTTCTTCGAGCTCCTTACAGCTGGCACACCATTTAGCCGTCACATCCACGAGCACAGGCTTGCCAGGTGTGGCGAGAATCTGCTGCAGCTGTTTTAGAGAGTGGATTTTTTGAAAAAGGGCGCGTCGCGGCTGCACGCTTTGGCTTGCACCACCTTGCCAGCCAAAGGGTTTTAGCGGCGTGCTGGCGCCCTTGAATGCACCGATAAGTACGAAAACGCCATAGATGAGCAAGATGATGCCAAGACTCTTTTTGAAGTAGTGCCACCAGTGCGCACCCTCGCTGATAGGCTCGAGAGCACGCAGATACACCGCACTCCCCACAAAGAGCGCTCCCCACAAAAACATCGTCACGCCATTTGGCAAGATACGCTCGAGCATCCATATCGCCAGAGCAAGCATCACCACGCCGAAAACCTTGCTCACAGCCTCCATCCAACCACCCGGTTTTGGCATAAATTTGCCGGCACCCACACCTACCAAAAGCAGCGGCGCCCCCATCCCGAGGCTCATCGCAAAGAGTGCGAGACCTCCCAAGAGCGCATCACCCGTCTGACCGATGTAGATGAGCGCACCAGCGAGAGGCGGCGCCACACAGGGACCCACGATGAGCGCACTCAAAAATCCCATAATCGCCACGCCGATGAGCCCTCCTTTGCTGCCGGCCGCATCACTGCGTTTGGCGATGGCCGTCTGCCAGGAAGCCGGCAGACCGATTTCGTAAAAACCAAACATACTAAAAGCGAGCGCCACGAAGATGAGTGCAAAAAGCGTGATAACTACGGGATTTTGGAGTGCTGCTTGGAGATTGGCTCCAAATAGCCCCGCTAACACACCTGTGATGGTGTAGGTCACACTCATCGCAAGCACATAAACTAAAGAGTAGAAAAAGGCCTTTTTCGTATTCATATTTTTCGCACCCACGATGAGAGAAGAGAGAATCGGAATCATCGGGAAGATACAGGGCGTGAGAGAAAGAAGCAAACCAAATCCGAAAAACGTGGCCAAAATCACCGCCAACGATTTATGGCGCAGGGTATCGGCGATGCTCTGGGACTCTGAAACGGGCTGCACCCTAGTTTGAGGCTGGCTGGAGGCTTTGGCTACCGAAGGATGGAATGTAAAGGTACGTTTTTGCGGCGGATAGCAGATGCCTGCTTCGTTGCAGCCTTGGAAGGCAAGGGTCGCTGTCACTTTTGCCGACTTTGGCAAAGGCACGCTGAAAGTGAGGTTGCCTTCATAGACATCCTCTCCATGCATTTTCATAGGCTTTGGCAGATGCAAAGCCGTTTTTTGGCCATTGAGCCAGAGTTTGAGATATTTTTTGTAGATGTAGACTCTATCGGCCATCTGGATGGTAAAGGTAGCGTTGTTTTCTTGCGCTTTGGCATGGACTCGGTAGGCTTTTTCCACAGGAATGATGGATGGTGCAGCGCCTTTGACAAAACCGAAACCAAACAAAAATTCAAGCGAAAAAAGCAGCACCAACAAAAGTCGCATCACTATCCTTTGGATATTAATTTTTTGCATGGGCTTTATTTTAACGAAAAAGTGTTTATCATTTGTGAAAACGACCAAGGTGGAGACAATGGCAAACAGATTAGCACACGAGCAATCACCCTATTTGCAGCAGCACAAAGACAATCCCGTGGACTGGTATCCCTGGGGTGAAGAAGCTTTCAAGAAGGCCAAAGAGGAGAACAAACTGATCTTTCTCTCTATCGGATACAGCAGCTGCCACTGGTGCCACGTGATGGAAAAGGAGGTCTTCGAAAATCCCGAAGCCGCCGAATTTCTCAACAAACATTTCGTCTCCATCAAAGTGGACAAAGAGGAGCGTCCCGACGTGGACAAGTACTACCAGGAAGTCCATCAGCTGATGAACCAGCGTCCCGGCGGCTGGCCTCTTTCGATCTTTATGACACCCGATAAAAAGCCCTTTTTCGCCGCCACCTATATTCCTCTCGAGCCTCGCTACAACATGCCGGGATTTTTACAGCTTGTAAAAAATATGGTCGAAATCTGGCAAAAAAATCCCAAAGAGCTCGAAGAGCACGGCAGTGAAATCGAGCGCTACCTCAAACCCCAAAATCCCACAAAAGC
>JALVTF010000018.1 GCA_027024145.1 Campylobacterales bacterium | reverse complement strand
GTAGACCATATTTTTGCAGTGCCTGCACGAGATTTTCGTCGACGATCCCGTATGCAGGGCGAAAATAGCGAGGATGCAGGTCGTGGCGATGAAACAGCGTAAGGGCTTTCGCGATATCCTCTCCTATCGCTTTGCGTGAGAGTTTGTCGTAGTTGGCATGCGCATAGGTATGCACCCCGATGGTATATGCCTGCGCTTTATAGCATGTCAATGAGCGGTGACGCATCTTCTTGGCTATGAAGAAAAACGTAGCCGGTATATGCAGCCGCCGCAGCTCGGCCGCTATTGCACACCCATTGGCCGAAGGACCGTCATCGAAAGTGAGTGCTACGACTTTTGCATCGGTTTTGGCGGCGAAGAAAAAGTGATGGAGGATGCTTGGCTTCTTATGCTTCAGATAGTGGCCATACACGGGATACAAAAAGAAATCGCTCGCACACAGCGTCAGCGCCATGCTCATAGCCACGAACTTTCTAACCATGCTCGGGCTCCAAAAATCTCGCATCCACCGCGCCGCTGGCGAGAAACGCTTCGGGCGTCATACGCGATGTGAGGATATAGCGCATATCTTTATAGACGAAGTCGAGTCGCTGAGCATGGAGCATGAGCCTTTTGGCGCCTGTGACGGCGATACGCTCCTCTTGGCTCATGAGTCCATCGAGATAGCGTATGGCATCCTCGGTGGAGACGCCGTAGATGGGATCGCCGATGATGGGATGTTTCACGTGAAACAGATGGATGCGAATCTGGTGCTGCCTACCGGTAATTGGGAGCGCTTCGATAAGAGTAGCATCTTTGTAGTAGTGAAGAGGGCGTATGTAGGTGCGAGCGGGTTTGCCGGCCGGATCGATGTGCACTTTGAGTTTGACCGTTGAGTAGTCGCGATTGCGCGCGATAGGTGCGTCTATGAGCTGCTCAGTTATATGTCCGCGCACGAGAGCGATATAGCGCTTTGCTATCTTTTTATGCTCGAAGAGGGCCTTGAGCTCCTTTTCGCTGCGCTTATACAGACTTGCAAGCACGAGACCGCTCGTTTCTTTGTCGAGCCTATGGACGATATTGGCCCGCGGGCCGTAGCGGTGGCGTATCTCATCCACCAGAGTATAGTGGGTGTTGCGGTTGCGTGGATGCACCATCACGCCGCTGGGCTTATCAAAGAGGGCGAAATCTTTCGTCTGAAATATCGGCTCAAGTCCCTCGCTTGCCGGCTCGAAAACCACCACCTCTATCGCACCCTGCACCACCGCGGCTTTGTCGCGAATTATCTCGCCGTTTTGGGAGACTTTTCGGGTGTCTATCCACTTTTGGGCCTCATGCTGAGAGATGCCGAATCTGCGCATCAGCACCAAAAAGAGTTTTTGTGGAGTATTAATTTTTATTATTTTTCGGATAAATGGCAAGCCATTCCTTTTGAGCAAAAATAAAGTTTGCATTTGATACTATAAGAGTAATTATACTACCTCACAAAATTATCAATCAAAGGAACTCTATGGTCGAACGCTACGCACGCAAAGAGATGGCCGACAAATGGACGATGCAGGCCAAATATCAAGCCTGGCTGGATGTGGAACTGGCAGCCGTCAAAGCCTGGAATCGCTTGGGACTCATCCCCGACGAGGATATGCAAAAAATCCTCAAAAACGCCAAATTCGACATCAAGCGCATCGACGAGATAGAAAAAGAGACCAAGCACGACGTGATCGCGTTTCTCACCAGCGTCGCCGAGAGCTTGGGACCAGAATCTCGCTGGGTACACTACGGGATGACCAGCTCCGATACCATCGACACCGCCGTGGCACTCCAGATGCGCGACTCCCTCAAGCTCATCATCGAAGATGTGAAGATGGTGATGGAATCGATCAAAAAACGGGCATTCGAGCACAAAATGACCCTCATGGTAGGACGCAGCCACGGCATCCACGGTGAGCCTATCACGTTTGGTCTTGTACTGGCTATCTGGTACGACGAGTTCGCACGCCACCTCAAAAACCTCGAAGAGACCCTCGAAGTCATCAGCGTGGGCAAAGTGAGCGGCGCTATGGGCAATTTCGCCCATGCACCCATGGAGCTCGAAGAGTACGTATGCGAAGAGTTAGGGCTCAAACCAGCACCCGTATCGAATCAGGTGGTCCAGCGTGACCGCTACGCGAGGCTCTTCACTACGATGGCGCTCATCGCCTCCACGATAGAAAAGATCGCAGTCAATATCCGCCACTATCAGCGCACGGAGGTCTATGAAGCCGAAGAGTACTTCAGCAAAGGCCAAAAGGGAAGCTCCGCTATGCCGCACAAGCGCAACCCGGTACTGAGCGAAAACCTCACGGGTCTTGCACGCGAAATCCGTTCCATGGTGATGCCGGCTCTCGAAAACGTGGCACTTTGGCATGAGCGCGATATCAGCCACTCCAGCGTAGAGCGCTTCATCTTGCCAGATGGCTTCATCACTCTCGATTTTGCGCTCCATCGCCTCAACAACGTCATCGCCAATCTCCTGGTCTATCCCAAAAACATGATGAAAAACCTCAATCTCACGGGCGGCCTCGTCTTTAGCCAGCGCGTGCTGCTGGAGCTCACCAAGCGCGGTATGACCCGCGAAGAGGCCTACAAGGTAGTCCAGCG
>JALVTF010000017.1:9883-11383 GCA_027024145.1 Campylobacterales bacterium | reverse complement strand
CGATCGTCAGCGACATAGCCGGCACCACACGCGATACCATCGAAGAGAGCGTGCGCATCGGCTCGCATCTGGTGCGCTTTGTCGATACCGCAGGGATTCGCGAAGCCAAGGACGAGATAGAGCGTATCGGGATCGAGCGCAGCATCCGCGCCATCGAAGAGAGCGACATTGTCATCGCGATGTTCGATGCCAGCAGAGCGTTGGATGAGGAAGATAGAAAGATTTTGGAGCTCGTGGAACGCTACAAGGAACAAAAGGATATCGTAATCCTTCTCAACAAGATCGACAAAGGCAAAGTCACGCAGATCGAAGGTGCCATAGAACTCAGCGTCAAATCCGACATCACTCCTCTTGTCACAAGACTCCAGGAGATTTTGGACAACTATGCCAATACTGAAGAGATCCTGCTTATCTCCAAGCGCCAGATCGATGCGGTGGAGGGAGCGCTAAAAGAAATCGAGGCAGCACAGATGCCGCTGCAGATGGGAGAGCTGGAGATTTTTGCATTTCATCTTAATGAAGCGATCCGTCACATCGCCTCCATCACGCGACCGATGGAGAGCAGCGAGCTTCTGGATAAGATGTTCGGGGAGTTTTGCCTTGGCAAATAGGATAGCGGCGATAGACGTGGGGCTCAGGCGCATCGGCACGGCCATCAGTCTCGATGGCACAATCGCACTGCCTCAAAATCCGATCTTGCGCAAAAACCGTGAACAGGCCGCGCGTGATGTGAGCGCGTTTTTACGTGAGTGGCAGATCGATACGCTGGTCGTCGGCATCCCCGATGGCAGCAGCAAGGAGGAGATGGAGCGGCGTATCCGCCATTTCGTGAGCCTGCTTGATTTTGCGGGCAAGATAGAGTATATTGACGAAGGGTTTACGAGCTTCGAGGCCAAAGAGGCCACGAAGGGCGTGATGAAACATCGCCGCGACGGCAAGCTCGATTCGATCGCAGCCCAAAAGATACTGGAAAGATGGTTGCTCAAACATGGTAGCTAAAGGCTTTGGCAAAAACTACTTTCACTTAGTGGCTATCACCGCCACCGTAAGCAGTGTGACGCTGCACAAGATCGCTACCAAGATCCTGCGCTACCGTTATCATATTAATAGATATGAAAGCAGCGACGATCCACCCGACGAGGAGTTGGATAGTCTCCTGTACTCCGACAAACCCTGCTACTGCAACATCTTCTTCGCTTGTTTAGCGCACAAGGTGCTGCGACTCTCGCGCATCAAAAAACCGCCGCTGTGCCGCTGTCGCTACACCAAAACCGGCATCGCTCCTCCTGTGCATCTCTTTTTCTGACCACAGGCCATATCATCGAAAAATTTTTACATAAAAGGAGAAGCGTATGCCTTACGTTACAGGATACCCCCGTATTGGTGAAAAAAGAGAACTCAAATTTGCACTGGAAAAGTATTGGCGCGGCGAGAGCAGTCGCGAAGAGCTCGAAAGTGTCGCGAAAGAGCTGCGACAGCGCCATTGGAACTACCAAAAAG
>JALVTF010000017.1:0-9783 GCA_027024145.1 Campylobacterales bacterium | reverse complement strand
ACATACTTTGAGCACGCCTGCGAAGCGGTAGATGTTCTCATCGACACCCCCGTCGAAGGTATCGGCCTCGATTTCGTACATGGTCCGAAAAACGTCGAAATGGTAGAAAAGATCGCGGCCAGCGGCAAGAAGCTCATCGCAGGTATCGTGGATGGACGCAACATCTGGATCAGCGACATCGACGCGAAAGTGGCATTTTTGAATTCTCTTACGATAGATAAAGAGCGGCTCATCGTCTCTACCAGCTGTTCGCTTCTGCATGTGCCCTACACCTTGCACTACGAAGAGAAGATCGATGCCAACATCAAAACGTGGCTCGCTTTCGCAAACGAGAAGCTCGACGAACTGCGCATCATAGACAAACTCTATCGAGGCTTGGAAATAGGGGAAGATGCGAAGCTCTACGAAGCCAACAAAGCTGCAAACGCTACGCGCAAGACTTCTGGCCAGATCCATAACCAAGCTGTCCAAGAGCG
Organism: Campylobacterales bacterium; assembly: GCA_027024145.1. Lineage (GTDB taxonomy): Bacteria > Campylobacterota > Campylobacteria > Campylobacterales > Nitratiruptoraceae > Nitratiruptor. The sequence goes on along the minus strand of JALVTF010000017.1, from coordinate 9,307 downwards.
CCTGGCAAACCTCAAGCCCGAAGAGAAAGAGCGCAGCGTCCCAGCCATAGAGCGCCTCAAAATCCAGCATGAAATCCTCGGCTATCCCATTTTGCCTACCACTACGATAGGCAGCTTCCCACAAACAGCGGAAGTGCGCAAAGTGCGCCGCGACTACAAGGATGGACGCATCAGCGAAGCTGAGTACAAAGCGAAAATACGCGAATTCATCGACTACTGCATCGAAGTCCAAGAGGAGGTGGGGCTCGATATTTTGGTGCATGGAGAGTTCGAGCGCAACGACATGGTGGAGTATTTCGCTGCGTTTTTAGAAGGCGTCACCTTTAGCGAAAACGGCTGGGTGCAAAGCTACGGCAGCCGCTGCGTCAAACCTCCCATCATCTTCGGCGATGTTTCACGACCTGCGCCTATGACCGTAGAGTGGATCACCTACGCCCAGAGTAAAACGGATAAAATCGTCAAAGGGATGCTCACAGGTCCCGTGACGATGCTCAACTGGTCCTTCGTGCGTGATGACTTGGAGCGCGAAAAAGTCTACAAGCAGATGGCATTAGCCATAGCCGATGAAGTAGCTGATCTGCAAGAGGCCGGCATCAAGATCATCCAGGTGGACGAAGCCGCCTTCAAAGAGGGCTACCCCTTGCGCCAAGAAAAGCGCGCCGAGTATGAGCGTATCGCAGTGGAGAGCTTCAAAATCGCCACGGCTCCCGCCAAGCCCGAAACACAGATCCATACCCACATGTGCTACAGTGATTTCAACGACATCATGCCTACCATCGATGCGATGGATGCGGAGGTGATCTCCATCGAGACGGCCCGCAACGGCAACAGACTTCTCGAAGCCTTTAGAGAATACAACTACCAAAAGGAGGTGGGTGCAGGTGTTTATGACATCCACTCACCGAGGGTGCCTACCAAAGAGGAACTCATCAAAGAGATCGAAGCGCGCTTGCAGGTGCTGCCGGCCAAACAGCTGTGGATCAATCCCGACTGCGGCCTGAAAACCCGCAAATGGGAAGAGGTGATTCCAGCTCTACGCAATATGGTGGAAGCCACGAAAGATGTGCGTAGTCGCCTCGTCTCGCTCTAATCTCAACGGCTGATGAAGTAGAGCACGCCAAGAGCTGGGATATTGGAGACGACGGAGTGCTCGAAGCCGCAGCACGGTTCTTTTTGGGACTGCAAGAGGCGTTTGGCCTCTTTGTCCCAACCCCCGAAGTCGGGGTCTTGGGAGTTGAAAATCTCCTCATAGATCCCCGGCTCCAAAACGGGAAAACGGTAGTTTTCATATCGGCAATCAGCGAAATTGCACACCACCGTGATGGTCTGCTCTTCGAAGATTCTGGCAAAGACCAAGACGCTTCGATCGCTATCTTTTTCATTGAGCCAACGAAATCCCTCGCGCTTTTCATCCCAGCGAAAGAGTGCGGGATTTTCACGATAGATGCGATAGAGCGTTGATAGCATCGCATGCAATCCCCTGTGCAAGGACTTATCCAAAAGATACCACTCCAATTCGCCATCGAAATCCCATTCCTTAAACTGTGCGAATTCGCCACCCATAAAGAGCAGTTTCTTGCCGGGATGCGCTATCATGTAGCCGTAGAGCGCACGCAGATTGGCGAACTTTTGCTCGATAGTGCCGGGCATCTTATTGATCAGCGAGCCTTTCATATGCACCACCTCATCATGACTCAGAGGCAAGATGAAGTTCTCGTCATACGCATACCACATGCTGAAGGTGATCTGATTGTGGTGGTACTTGCGAAAGAGGGGATCGGTTTTGAAATATTTAAGGGTATCGTGCATCCATCCCATGTTCCACTTGTAGCCAAATCCCAAGCCTCCTGCATAGACCGGTTTCGTCACGCCGGGGAAGGCTGTGGACTCCTCGGCTATCATGGTGATGCCATCGAATGCAGCGTAGCAGCTTTCGTTGAGTTGGCGCAAGAAGGTGATGGCTTCGAGGTTTTCGTTGCCGCCGTAGATGTTGGGCACCCACTCGCCCGGTTTTCTGGCGTAGTCGAGATAGAGCATGGAAGCCACGGCGTCGACGCGAATGCCGTCGATATGGTAGCGATCGAACCAAAAGTGTGCCGAAGAGATCAAAAAGGCGCGCACCTCGTTTTTGCCGTAGTCGAACACCGCGCTCTTCCACTCGGGATGGTAGCCTTTGCGAGGATCGGCATACTCATAGAGCGGCGTCCCGTCGAAGGCGATGAGGCCGTGGCCATCGGTGACGAAGTGCGAAGGCACCCAGTCGAGGATCACACCGATACCGTGCGCATGCATCACCTCCACGAAGTGCATGAACTCCTGAGGTGAGCCATATCTGGCCGTGGGAGCGAAGTAGCCGCTAACCTGATAGCCCCAGGAGCCTTTGAAGGGGTATTCGGTGATAGGCAAGAGCTCCACGTGGGTGTAGCCCATTTTGGTCACATACGCAGCCAGTGTCTCGGCAGCTTCGGTGTAGCTCAAATACGAGCCATCTGCATGCCTGCGCCACGAGCCGAGGTGCACTTCGTAGATGTTCATGGGTTCTTGGTGGATGTTGCGCTGGGCGCGTGCGCGCATCCATGCTTCGTCATGCCACGTGAAATTTAGATGCCATACACGCGAGGCCGATTTGGGCGGTGTTTCTGCATAGATGGCGAAGGGGTCGGCTTTGAGCAGATGGGTGTCGTAGGGGGTGTGGATATGGTACTTGTAGGTCTGGCCTATGCGTGCATCGGGTGTGAAGCCCTCCCAGATACCGCTGCCGTCCGCTCGCTTTTTGAGGGGGTGCGTCTTGGGATCGTAGCTGTTCCAGTCTCCCACCACACTCACGTTTTTGGCGTGTGGTGCCCAGACGGCGAAGTAGACTCCCTTTTCTCCGTCACGCTCCATGAGGTGCGCGCCCAATTTCTCGTAGAGCCGATAGTGCGTCCCCTCTTTGAAGAGGTAGATGTCTTGCTCGCTCAAGCGACTCACGTCATGGTAGATCATAGCACTTCCAGTGCGTCACAGTAGACTTTTTCATACTCTTTGGCACTTCTTTCCCAGCTAAAGCGCTGGCGCATGGCGGTATCTATCATAGCTGCGACCCCTTCCTTATCACCCATCCAGGTATCCACGGCCCATTTGACGGTGCCAAAGAGTGCCTCTTTCGTCGCATCGTAAAACTTGAAGCCATCGCCGCTTTTCGTGAGCGGATCGAAATTTTCTATCGTATCGTCCAAGCCACCCACGGCACGTACGATCGGCAGCGTCCCGTAGCGCAGGGAGTAGATCTGATTCAGACCGCAGGGCTCGAAGATGCTGGGCATCAAGAAAAGATCGCTTCCCGCTTCGATCTTGTGGGCCAGTTCATTGGAGTAGCCGATATAGGTGCCGATATTGGGGTAGTAGGAGGCCACATCGCTAAAAAAACCTTCGGCCCACTTTTCGCCGCTTCCCAAAAAGACCATCTGCACCCCAAGGTGTGCCATATCGTGCAGCGCGCCTGCGATGAGCTCGATTCCCTTTTGCTGGGCGAAGCGTCCCACATAACCGATGAGTGGGATATCCTGGCGCTCTTCGAGACCGAAGATGCGCTGTAGATCCCTTTTGCAGACCTTTTTGCCTGATAGATCCTCCACATCGTAGTTTTGGGCGATGTAGGGATCGGTGGCGGGATTCCACTCTTCATAGTCCACACCGTTGAGGATGCCGTAGAGTTTGTATGCATGCGCCTTGATATGCGCATCGAGTCCGAAGCCAAACTCGGGTGTCTGAATCTCCTGTGCGTACTTTTTGCTCACGGTGGTGATCTTGTCGGCGTGATAGATGGCGCCTTTCATGAGATTGAGAGCACCTAAGGCCTCCATCTCTAAAGGATTGAAGTGTTTGGCTTCGATACCAAGATACGCGAAGGCCTCTTTGGAAAAGACCCCTTGATGCTGGAGATTGTGGATAGTATAGACCGAAGCTGTGCGTGCAAAGTAGGGGTCGCTGCGCAGCTTGGTGTTGAGCAGTATCGGCTGAGCTGCAGTGTGCCAGTCGTTCGCATGAACGATATCTGGGACAAAACCGATGCTGCGAGCGAGCTCCAAGGCGGCTTTGGAAAAGAAGATGAAGCGCTGGTCGTTATCGGGATAGGAGAAGCCGTTGTCGTCGGTGTAAAGGTTGGCTCTACCGAAGTAGCGCTCATAATCGATGAAATAGACCTCTATGCCTTCGTATTCGCTCTTGAAAGCACCTGCCCAGAGAGTCCCCAAGGGGCCCATATCCACGCCGATATTGCCTTTGACGAAGGTGAGTTTGGATTTGTCGATGATGTAGTAACGCGGCAAGACCACCATCACCTTGTGCCCTAGGCGTGCCAGATGTTTGGGCAGTGCCGCCGCCACGTCGGCCAGGCCGCCCGTTTTGGCAAAGGGGGTCATCTCCGAAGCGCAAAAGAGAATATTGAGTCTCATACCAGCCTTTCGAGCAAGATTTTGGCACCTTCGAGCGAAGCGTTTTCGAGCTGCGTCAGTGTTATCTGCGTCTCATTATAGGCAAAAGCGGGCGCAAGTTTAGGCAGTTTTTGGCGCACCGCATCCACCAAGAAGGGATTGTGCTCCACCACGCCGCCACCCAGGACCAAAATTTTCGGATTGCAAAGGGTTATAAGCACCGCAGCAGCGTGGGCCAGAGCGTTTTGGACCATCTTTTTGATACGCTCTTCTTGTAGCGAGGGTTCTATCTGCCAGTAGTGCGCCCACTTTTCGATGGCGCTACCCGATGCGAAGAGTTCGAGGCAGTTGTCTTTGCCGCATCCGCAGCGAAAGGGAGCCTCTTTATAGGGGATATGACCGATTTCTGTGGCGAGGTTGTGCCAGCCGCGAACGATCTTGCCATTTTCGATGGCGCCGCTGCCAAGCCCCGTGCCGCTATACAGTGCTACGAGGTAGTCGCATTCGAAAAATTTCGCTTCGGCCAGTGCTGCGCATTTGAGGTCGTTTTCGAGGATGTAGGGGATATCGAATGCCTCGAAATCGGGTAGATGCGCGATGTTGGGAGCCGAGAGGACGCGATTGTCGTAGACTTGGCCCGCGATGGAGGCTGCGAGGGCTTGGATCTGGTACTTTTCGATGAGTGTGGCGATAAAGGTTTGTAGATCTATTGTATCGATCTTTTCTTTGCCAGCCACACTTCCCACCACCTCCCAGCGCAGATAGGTGCCGCCGATATCAAGAGCCAGGCGCATAGTGTCTCCTTAGAAGCGAAGCTGCCAGCTCGGGAGCTACGGGATTGATGATCTCGTGGCTCAAGAGTTCGAAACCGGCGAGAGTGTAGATGCGTGGGGTGATACGCACGAAAAAGCGATAGAAGCGGGGCAGATCCTCGTAGTAGTGCTCGTTTTGGAAATTCTTTCTTAGCGGTGGCTCGTAGAGAAGCAGATTGTACGAAAACTCTCCTAACTCTTGTGTCAGTGCATACATGAGCTTTTGGAGATGGGAAGCAAGCTCTTGGAGTTGCGCTTGGCTGCAAGCAGCGAGGGTGCGGCACTCTTTGGCCGCGACGATGCTCTCAAACGCGAAGGCGCTCGCAAAGGGAGCGAAGGCGCAAAAGGAGTGCGTCTCATACAAAAAGCGATCATTTTGCTTTTCGCTGGCGATAATATCGTCCATGAGGGCTCTGCCGTGCTCTTCGTAGTAGTGCCACAGATGCTCCCCGAGTCGCAGCAGATGTTTTGGCAGCAGCATCGAAGCGATGATCTGGGTGTGCGGATGGGGCTGGGTGGCACCTGCCAAGAGGCCGCTGTTTTTGAAAATGGCTATGGAGGCGAGGTTGGGGTCTTTGGAAAGATCGCGGATGCGCTCTTGCAGTGTCGCCAGCCACGCTACGATCTGTTCGATCTGCATCGTAGATAGCGTAGCATCGTGCTGGGGTGTGTCGATGACGATCTCGTGTGCACCGTAGCCGCTCCAGCGTTCATACAACCCTTCTCTCCGCGACTCTCTGGGCGCTTCGATCTGCAAGGCCTTGTAGAGATTGGGCACCACGCGGGTGCGCCACCGTTTGCCGTCGCGCAGGGCGAAGATTTCGTGGGGTGTGAGATGCTCGTTGCCGGGGCAAAAGGGGCAGGGAGTATCGGAAGCGAGCTCGGCCGGGCGGTGCGGCATGGGCCTGTGGAGCCGCTCGGGTGCGATGATGGTATAGGTATCGAAGAGGGGATCGTACCTTATTTCAGACATAGCGACCCTTCGAGGGTGAGGCTTTGGCAAAAGGATGTCACGAAGGCGAGCGTGATACCCTGCATCGTGATTTCATAGCCTCTCTCGTTTTGCGATACGGTCTGTAGCGGCACGATGATACACTCCATCTCGCGCTCGAAAGAAAAACGAAGGGAGCGACCTGTAAAGGGATCGCAGATGGTGAAGTTCTGGGCGCGTAGCTCCATGAAATCGCGGTAGGGCTCCTCGTTGATGAGAAGATCCTCATAGGAGGCGAAATGGAGGTTGCACTCCAGTGCGTAGCGGTGCGTGTAGGGGCACTGCGAATCGATGGCGATGCGAAAGTGCAGAGATTTCTTCTCCAATGTATAGCTCTTTTGCAGCGTGGTGGGGTAGTGGGTATCGCTGTGGTAGATACCCCCTTCGCGGATGAAGTGCGCTTCATCTGTGAGCCTGAAGGGTTGGTTGGCAAAATCGCCATACTCGTTGAAACTGCAGCTAAATAGACTCTGGGCGTTGAAACTCTCGTCGGTGATATGGTCGATAAAGGAGTTTTTGGTATACCAGTCGTAGTGCAGGCTCGCCTTGACGCGTTCATCGGCTTGGAGAACGCGGTTATGGATGGTGGCGATGCCGTTTTGGAGTTTCGTCTTTTTGGGATGGAAGATTTCTTCGTGGTAGGCCTCGTAGCGGCGCGTCAGCGTGTTTTGGAAGTTCCATTCCTTTTCGATATCCAGTAGCTCTATGAGCTGGCCACCCTGTTTTTCATAGAAGCGCCAGATGCGATTCTTTTTGCGCAGGGCCAGCTCTTTGTAGCCATCCAAGTCCTCGTCGCCGATGGCTCTTTTCCATGAGCGATTCTTTTCGCATTTGGCCACGTAGCGATAGGCGTTGTCGCGCAGATTTGGTAGATAGAGTCCACCGAAAATCCCGTGCCAATACACATCATTGGTCTGGAGTTTGTAAAGCGCTTTCGATTTTTGGCTTGCGCCAAGCCGTAGCATCCGTTTGTGGAGTCTATTGGACTCTTCATATTTGACGAAGAAGTTTTTCCAAATCCCTCCACGGATAAACTTGATGCCGGTGCGCTCGAAATACTCTTCACCCACACTTTTGCGCAGTTTTTCAAGCTCTAATGCATCTTTGGCTCTCAGGCTCCACTCTCCCATCTCGTAGTAGGAGACGTTGGCCAGATACGCCAGGCCTTTGGGACGCAGCTGCATGGCCTCGCTAAAGTGCAGGGTAGGGATATCTTTTTCGAGAATCTCTTGGATGAAGCGCTCCAGCCACCCTTTTTCGTAGACCCACTGGTGTGTCTGGGGCCATAGGCCGAACTTCTCCGCATCGTCGAAGATGATGGCGAGCTCTTTGTCGGCAATTTTTGCGATGGCATCCTCCACCTGCGCAAAGGGAATGGCGTAGCGCAGCTCCTTGGAGATGGGGAAGAGGGCGAGCCTTTGGCCGCCTGACTCTGTGAGGTAGTAGCCATCTAAGTGCTGGGCATCGAAGCCGCTGGCTAGGAAATGGTAGTCGTCCACCACGGTGTAGTCGATGCCGCACGCCTTGAAGCACTCCACCACGCTCTCGTCCCAGACCCGCTCTGTCAGCCACGCACCCCGGGGCGTAGCGCCGAAATTGCGCTTTAAAAAGTTACTTAGCATCGCTATTTGCGTGATACGATCTTCGTAGGGGATGGAAGCGAGGATCGGTTCGTAGTAGCCTGCAGTGAAAAACTCGATGCTGCCTCGCTCGTAGAGGTAGGCGATGTCGGCATAGACTTGGGGATAGCGCTTTTTGAGTATGGCAAAGAGCCAGCCGCTGCAGTGCAAAGAGAAGCGAAACTCAGGATAGTGCCTCAGTGTCGCAAAGAGTGGCGCATAGCACCGCTTCACGGCACGTTCTACGGCCTCGGGGAGATTGTCTGTGGGTTGGTGCATATGCAGACCAAACAGGAGCGCTTTCATCTTCCATCCTTAAATAAACCAGTTTTGTGCATAGCTTTTTCCAATTGTGACGAAAAGCCGCGTCGTGGTGGGCGCAATCTGCAAAAGTCGATCCCCTTCATAGATTTCGAAGCGCACCTCGAAGTTTCTACCTGGGCACATACTTTTATCCACCGCTATCTCTATGATAGCATCTTGGGCGATTTTGGCGATAGGGACTTGCTTTTGATCGAAATAGAGTTTGATGTCGTAATTTCCGGCAGATGCCGGATCGAGGCGAAAATAGAGCGCCTCGCTATCCTCCCCCCAAAAGATCTTGCGCACGACGCTGTTTGATTGCATCGCATCGAAACTACTCTCGTCCACGTATCCACTGCCGAGCCATTCGAAAAAGGAGGTGACTTTGCCGTCTATGACGGGCGTGATGGGGTTTTGCGGTTCGTTGATGAGAGCGTGCAGCTCGTGTGCACCCAAAATCGGTACCAAGAGATTGGCCGGTGGGGCGATGCCGAGCTCTTGGTAGACGGCTATGAGATGGGAGCGAAAGAGGGCGTCGAACTCATAGGCAAACTCCGTATAGTGGCCTTCGCCATACCACCAGAACCAGTCCGATGCCTCGGCGCGCAAGAAATGCTCGCGTATCTGGGGTGTATCGCCACCGTGACGCAGCGCATCGCGTTTGGCCTCAAAGAGCAGCTCCCAGGCTCGGTTTTTCTCTTCGTCCCCGATCCATGTAGAGAAATCGCCATAGATCCACGACCCAGGTGCTAAGTGCGAGAGCTCTTTTTTGGGAAGCTCGGCCGCTTCGTCGAAGGTGATGGTGGAGCGTTTTTCCAAGGCCACATAGAGATGCTCCAAAAACTCCAAGCCGTTTTTGGGGTAGAACTCCCAGGCGTTTTCGCCATCGAGGATCACGAAGGCAGTGCCGTCTTTTGGCAGGCGTGAGAGGAAGTCTTGCACCGCTTGGTCGGCAGGGTAGTTGCGATAGGTAAAGCCTATGAGATCGCTCAAGGTATGATCGCGAAAGAAGATGCTCACGCCGTCGCGCTCGTAGGCTTGGTAGGGATCGGTTTCGCCGCTTTTTCGCAAGATCGCCTCATCTGTGGCTATCCAGCGTATGCCGGCCTCTTTGTAAAGGGCAAGGCTCGCTTCGTCCACGGCACCTTCGGCCGGCCACATCCCGCG
>JALVTF010000016.1 GCA_027024145.1 Campylobacterales bacterium | reverse complement strand
AACGTCATAGTCGAAAGGCCCATAGGGCGCAACCCGAAAAATCGCCTGAAAATGGCGATAATAGAGGGTGGAAGGGCCGCGAAGAGTGCTTTTGCGAAGATCGCTACGAGTAAAGATGAAAAAACGGAGCTCATCGCAGCCAAACTCTTTACGGGGCGAACCCATCAAATACGTGTCCATCTATCGTCAATAGGACGCCATATTTTGGGGGATGGTTTATACGGATTTAAGAGCAAAAAGGATACAATTCCAAGAGTATTCTTGCACGCGTATATCCTCTATTTGAGGCATCCCAAAACAGGTGCAATGATGCGCTTTGTCGCACCGTTGCCGCAAGATATGCATGCATATTTACAAAAACATTTCGAAACGGAGCCTGTCGATGAAAAGATTAGCCCAGATTCTCTTGAGTCTCTCTTTGATTTTTCTCGCGGGATGTGGGATACAGCCGACGCCCAGTAAACCAAAAATCGATATGAGTATGCCAAGTGTCCAGCAGGTACGCACGTTGGCCGACATCACGAATGTGGCTCTTGAGTGGACGCCCGTGTACAACGAGCGGGTCCAAGGATACTATATCTATCGCGGATCGAACGGCAAGAAACTCGAACGAATCGCTACTATCAAGGATAGATACAGCTCGCACTATCTCGATACGAAGCTCAAACCAAGTACTATCTATACCTATGTCATTTCTACGTTCGATAAGCAAGGCAGAGAATCACGCCCCTCACCGGCAGTGCAAGTGCAGACACTTCCTATTCCAGAAGCTGTGCCTTTTGTCGATGCCATAGACCATTTACCGCGCGAAGTGAAGCTGATATGGCGTCCCCATCCCTATGCCAAAATCGATAGATACATCATCGAGCGCAGCACCCCCGAAGAGAAGGAGTGGAAAAAGATCGCTACCGTCCATGGCCGTTTGCGCGCAGAGTATGTGGACAAGGGATTGAAAGATAAGCAAATCTACTACTATCGCATTTTCGCTCAGACATGCGACGGAATACTCTCCAAACCTTCCAAGATCGTCAAAGCTTCTACAAAACCGAGACCAAGCATTGTCAAAGGTCTACACGCCACCACCGATCTTCCCAAAAAAATCATCGTTACGTGGCAGCCTAACCCCGAACCGGACGTAGTGGAGTATAAAGTCTACAAGAGTCTCTTTGAAATCGGACCATATATGGTGGTAGCCAAAACACGCGATACGAAATATATTGATCTCATCGATGAAGATGGCGTCAAACGCTACTACAAAGTGACGGCGGTGGACAAAGACGGCTTAGAGAGTTTCAAACAAGATGTACCAGCTGAAGGGAGAACACTCGGCAAACCATTGCCGCCGGTGGTTATCGATCAATCTTTTGATGGAAAGACATTGATTCTTCGCTGGGAGTCTCCCGATCGTCGAGCGGTACGCTACGAAGTGCTCAAGGTGGTCTCTTCAGGATTTTTGAATACGAAAAAGTACAAATTCACCAATATCACGACGCCTATGTTCACCGATAGCGGACTCGTACCAGGCAATACGTATGAGTACACCATCTACGCCATCGATGCCAACGGCATCAAATCCGAAGCGAGCAAAAAGATCGTCATAAAAGTCCCCAAAGCAGGCTGATGCCCCACATCAGAGCCAAAAGCGTCGAAAATATCAAGCTCCCCGCGCAGGTGGGGGAGTTTCGCTATGACTGGATAGCACACCCCCTCAAAGAGCATGAGAGTGCTCTTGTTGGCGTAACCTACCAAGATAAGCGTTTTTTGATCGAGCTCAAGCCAAAAGGCGACACGCTTCTCATCAAGCCCGACAAAACGACACGCATCTCTCCCACATCCATCATGAAAGAGGCTCTGAAAAATTTTTTGCACGTAGCGGATGTGGAGGTTATGGCAGACAATCTCGCAGCCAAGAAAGACCACGCAAAAAAAGCGCAACCCTATCTCAAGGATATTAGCTACTTCATCGACTCTTTCCCAACGCAAAAAGAGGTGTGGATAGAGATAGGATTCGGCAGCGGTCGCCATCTTTTGTATCAAGCAAAGACGCATCCTCATATCCAGTTCATAGGCATCGAGATTCACAAGCCCTCCATCGAGCAGCTGCTCAAGCAGATCGCTTTGCAAAACATACAAAACATCCTCGTTGTCGATTACGATGCGCGCCTTTTTATGGAGTTTGTGCCCTCCAATATCGTAGGCAAAATATTTGTCCATTTTCCTGTGCCCTGGGATAAAAAACCGCATCGGCGCGTGATTTCCAAAACCTTCTTGCAAGAGGCCAAGCGCGCCCTCAAAAAGGGTGGAGTTTTGGAGCTTCGCACCGACAGTCCCAACTATTTTCACTACAGTCTCGATCTTTTCTTGCAAGAAGAACAGGCCGATTTGGAAGTGACGAAAAATATCGAACCCCCTATTAGCAGCAAATATGAAGATAGATGGGTGCGCCTGGGCAAGGATATCTACGATATCCGCTTCAAAGCTTTGGCCGAATCGCCGCCTTTGCAAAGAGATTTTGATTTCACTTTCGATGATTTTCGCTATGACGAAGAGAAAATAAAAAATTTACCTTTGCGACCGATGGTATATGAAGACTATTTTGTCCATTTCGAAAAGATCTACACTCTTGAAAATAACGGATATTTGGTTAAACTTTCATTTGGAAGTTTCGACAGACCCGAGCATAAATACCTGCTCGCTACGCGCTATGGATTGGAATATTATCCGATACCGCCCGTGGCTTCGAAGGCCAATTATAAAGCGCATAAAAAAATAGAAGAGTTGATACATGGCTAAAAATGTTATCGTAGCAAAGGACCTCTACCTCGAATACAAAAAAGACACTCCCATCATCAAAGAATCCACCTTCGCCATCAAAAGCGGCAGCTTCGTTTTTATCACCGGCCCCAGTGGGAGTGGCAAGAGTACGCTGCTCAAATCCTTTTATGGAGAGCTGCGTCCGCGCAGCGGTATATTGCAAATCGGCGGGGTTTCGCTCAATAGCATCAAGCCGTCGAAACTGGCATTTTTGCGCAAATATCTCGGAATCATTTTTCAAGATTACAAACTCATCAAAGAGTGGACCGTCAAAAAAAACGTCATGCTCCCGCTGCTCATCGCCGGCTATAGCAAGAACGTCTGCGAGGCACAAACGGCGCGGCTACTTAAGCATGTGCGCCTGGAGGGCAAGGAGGAGTACTATCCGCTTGAACTCAGCGGTGGCGAGCAGCAGCGTGTGGCGATGGCAAGAGCGCTCGCTCACAACCCCGTCATCATCCTTGCCGACGAGCCCACAGGCAACCTCGACGAGTACTCGTCACGCGTGATATGGAATCTTTTGGAGGGCGCCAACGAGCAGTTGGGCACCACGGTGGTGGTGGTGACGCATTCCATCCCTACCAACCTCAAAGTCCCTTTTAAGCATTTTTACATAGAAGATGGGAAAGTGTATGAAATCTCTTAAAAACCATATTTCGCTCATCATTCCGCTCTTTGCCATACTCTTTGCCGTGGAGTTCTACTTCATCGTCGACAAGGCCATCACCGAGTACCAAAAGAACATGAGCAAGGACTACTCCATCATCGTAGTTTCCAAAAAGCCCCTCACGCTCCAAGAGCTCAAAGCCCATGAACCCCATGTGGTTTCGCTCAAAGAGGTGGACAGCTCTTTAGTTATCAATCGCCTCAAGCAAAACGGCATCACTATCAATTTCAAAGAGCTCAAAAACTTCTTGCCCAAATTTTACAAAGTCTACCTCGATCACTTCCCCACACCAGACGAGATCAAAAAGATAAAAAAGAGACTGCTAACCTATAAAACGATAACCCGTGTGGAGATATTTTTGAAAGTGCATGAAAAGATCTATCACTTTCTCGTCTTTTTGCACGGTATTTCGCAAATTTTCCTCTTCATCGTTTTTGTAACAAGTATTTTACTGGTTTTCAAGCAGATAGAGGTGTGGCATCTCGAGCACAAAGAGCGCATGTATATCATGGCGCTTTTTGGCGCTCCTCTTTGGATGCGCAACGCCATCCTCATCAAACTCTCCGTCATCGATACACTCATCAGTGCTTTTTTGGTCTATATCATCTACCTCTATTTCATCTCCACAGACTACCTCAAAAATTTGCTGGGAGTGGAAAATATCAATATCACGCCAGGAGATATCTTCCATGATCTGCTGTGGCTCATGGGATTGGGGCTTTTGATATCTGTGGTGAATGTCATTATAGTTTCGTTGAGGCAGCCAAGAATATGAGAGCTTTTTGGCTTTTTGTACTGAGTGTGACGCTGCTTTTTGCGTCCAATATCGATAGACAGATCAAAAAGTCGCAGCAAAGGCTCCAAATCACACAGGTCAAGATTCATGGAGTCAATCTCAAACTCAGCAAGCTCGCCCGCGATATTCGCTCGCTTACCAAAGAGCTGGGACGCATCGATGCGAAGATACAGACGCTCAACGTCCTCATCAACGAAGCCAACAAGAAGTACAAAGCCCAGATCGAGGAGTTCAATCAGACCAAAACGCAGGTCTCTGCTCTTATGCTCAAGCAACAAAAACTCCAACAAGAGCTGATACTGCTCATCTCCAACTCCTTTGCCAAGTCCTTGCTGCTTACTTCCATGAACAATCCCACCCAAGAGGACGTCCTCAAAGAAGAGATTCTCAAAGCAGTGCAAAACTACGAAGATACACGACTCAAAAAAGTGTCGCAAGAGTACGCTCAAACCCAAACAATGCTCCAAAAAAAGCAAAAACGTCTCAAGGAACTCGAAAAAGCTATCGCGCAGTATCTCAAAAATAGAGGCGAGTTGGAAGCACTCAAAAAGCGTCGCAAGAAACAGTTGGCGCTTTTGCAAAAGAAACGCAAAAGCTATGATGATGAGAAAAACGAACTTCTGGCCCAGCAAAAGGAGCTGAGTGCGACACTAAGACGCCTGCAGATTATCAAAGAGAACCAAAGGCGTGCACGGGCAAGCAAAAAGGTAAAAGTCAAAAAGTATGAGCAAAACTATCGACAGCTACGTACTACGCACTACCATGGTCCCAAAACCATCCCGCCATTGGATAAGTTCATCATCGTCAAGCGTTTCGGTATCTACAAAGATCCTATCTACAATATCGAAATCCCGAACGAAAATATCGAACTCAAACCGCTCCTACCCAACGCCAAGGTGCGCAATGTCCTTAATGGAAAAATCATTCTCGCAAAATGGACGCCGCATCTGCGTAACGTCGTCGTGGTCAAACACGATAACGGCCTGTATACTATCTATGCCTATATCGACAAACTCTCGCCTTTTGTGAAAAAAGGACGAAGAATACGCAAAGGCTATGTTTTGGGACGCGTCAATCAAAAACTGATCTTCGAAGTGACCAAAAACAACGTCCATATCAATCCTCTCGAACTCATCAAAGTTAAATAGAGAATTTAGGCTTTTGTTAGCTCTCTTTGGATATAATATTCAAACTTCTCAAAGAGGGCTGCAATGACGAAACGGGTACTCATCAAGTTTTCAGGTGAAGCCCTGGCCAACGAAGACGGTCACGGGATCAACAGCAACACTCTCAAATTTATCGCATCAGAAATAAAACCTCTTGTCGATGCCGGAGTGGAGATAGGCCTCGTTGTAGGTGGCGGCAATATTATCCGCGGTGTTAACGCCTCCAAAGAAGGGATCATCAAGCGCAGTAGCGGGGATTATATGGGGATGCTTGCTACCGTCATCAATGCCGTGGCGCTCCAGGAGGCACTGGAGTATTTCGGGCTCAAAGCACGCGTACAAAGTGCGATCAATATGGAAGAGATCTGCGAGCCTTTCATCGTACGCCGTGCGATCCGCCATTTGGAAAAGGGTCGTATCGTGATTTTCGCTGCTGGCACGGGCAATCCCTTTTTCACCACCGATACAGCTGCGACACTGCGTGCCGTGGAGATCGGAGCGCAGATGATAATCAAAGCTACGAAAGTAGACGGAGTCTACGACAAAGATCCTCACAAATTTCCCGATGCTAAAAAAATTCCTCGCCTGACGTACGACGAAGCGCTCCAAGACAATATCAAAGTGATGGACGATACTTCCATCGCTTTGGCAAAAGACAATAGCCTTCCCATCGTGGTGTGCAACATGTTCGAAGAGGGGAACCTCTACGATATCATTGTCAATGGTGACTATACGAAATGTTCTATCGTTACAGATAAAGGAGAATAGATGCGACTCGAAAAGATTACTGCACAAGCTTTGGAAAACGTAGGATACGATAGATATCTGCTCTCCATCGCCGTAGCCAAACGTGCCAACGAACTGGCTCTTGGCAAGGAACCACTCATCGATATCGATGTGAAAAAGTACAAATATACCGACATTGCTTTGATGGAGATTGCGCAAGGAAAGCTCCAAATCGAGGTGAAGAAATCCTCTTGATGCATGAATTCATCGAAAAAGTTCGCTCTACGACAGATGTAGAGGAGGCAAAGCAGCTCCTCTACGATCTTTGCCCCGCACACCCTAAAATCGAAGAAGCTCTCCGGTTTGCCACCGAAGCACACGAAGGTCAATACAGAAAGAGTGGAGAACCCTACATCATCCATCCTATATTGGTGGCTGCCATCACGGCATACGTGACGGATGACGAGACGATGGTGGTGGCGGCACTTTTGCACGATGTGGTGGAAGATACCGACAAGAGTGTCGATGATATTCGCACGCATTTCGGTGACGAGGTGGTCAAACTGGTCGAGGGGCTGACAAAAATCGTGGCGATACGCTCCGAAGAGCTCATCCCCTCGCACTCAGATGAAAAGCTTATTACTTCGGCTCTCTCGTTTCGCAAGATGCTCATCGCGTCGATCAAAGACGTGCGGGTGCTCATCATCAAGCTTTGCGACAGACTCCACAATATGCTTACCCTCGATGCATTACCGGTACACAAGCAAAAGCGCATCGCCGAAGAGACCCTCGTAGTTTATGCGCCCATCGCGCATCGGCTCGGTATCGCTTTTATCAAAAACTATCTTGAGGATCTTAGTTTTTACTATCTCTTTCCCAAAGAGTATGCCAAGATCGATGCGTTTATCTCTTCACACAAAGTGGAGCTTCAGATGAAGCTCAACGAATTCATGGATGATGTACGTACCAAGATCGTCCAAAACGGCATACGTGCCGACGATTTCACTATCCTTTCTCGCATCAAGCACTACTATTCGATATACCTCAAAATGCAGCGCAAAGGTATCAGCATCGAAGAGGTGCTCGATCTTTTAGCGATTCGCGTCATCGTCAAAGAGCCCCTCGATTGCTACAAGGTTTTGGGCATCATCCATACCAACTTCAAGCCTCTGATTATGCGCTTTAAGGACTACATCGCCGTACCCAAAGAGAACGGCTACCAAACCATTCATACGACGGTTTTCGACAACGCGTCTATTTTCGAGGTGCAGATACGTACTTTCGAGATGCACCATACAGCAGAATTCGGTGTAGCGGCACACTGGAAATATAAAACCGGCGATATCGGCGTCAATCTTAAGTGGCTGGAGAATCTGCAGTTTCAAAAAGAGAGTATCGAGGAGTTCTACGAACTTGTCAAGAATGATCTGTATAGCGAAGATATCTCCGTCTTTTCGCCAAAAGGGGATGTCTTTACCTTGCCACGCGGAGCGGTGGCGCTCGATTTTGCCTATGCGGTGCACACCGATGTGGGCAACCGCGCCAAAGCGGCATACATCAACAAGCAGCGTCAAACCCTGCTCACCGAGCTCAAAAACGGCGATATCGTGCGCATAGAGACAGCCGATGAGCCGATACTTCGCTGCAGCTGGATCGATGCACTCAAAACCTCCAAAGCAAAAGACCAGATGCGTCAGCTCTGCAAACAAAAATTCAAAGAGATAAACGCCGAAGCCGCCCTGAACATCTTGGCCAGCGAACTGCGCATGAGCAAAGAGGAGATCGCGACATGGATCGACAAAGAGGGGCTGCGTGCCTCGCTGCATCGCATCGCCACGGAAGAAAACTACTTCAAAGAGATCAAAAACAAGATCCTCAGTAGCTATCGCAAACAAAAGGGACTGCTCTTCTTGCTGGCTCCCAAACGGATCTCTCTTGAAGCCAAAGATGTGGAAAACTTTCACTTTTTTACCAGCTATCCCATAAGCGAAGTGGAGTTTGACTACTGTTGCCACCCCAAAAGGGGCGACGAGATTGTGGCCTTTCGTGAGGGACACAAAGCGATCATCCATCACAAGATGTGCCAAAGAGCACAAGGTTTTATCAAAGAGGGTAGGCCTATGCTTTTCGTGACTTGGAAAAACGAAGGGCTGCCCAAATATAAGCTCATCGCGCTCCTTCCGGATAGAAAAGGTGCTTTGGCACAGTTCTTGCAAAATCTTTCCAAACTCGATATAAATATCGTCTCTATCGAGCTTGGAAAAAATCTGGAACAGACCAATATGTGTGAGATGGAGTTCGAGTCGAGCATTGGTGATTTGGAGCTTTTAAGGAAAAAAATAGCTTCAAAGGTTAAAATAATAGAATTTATAAAAACAGACGACGCATATAAAAAATAGGAGCATAGATGGTACGAGAGGCTTTGGCCGAAATCAGACGCGGAACTGCCGAAATCATCGATGAAGAGCGCATAGAAAAGCTGCTACGAGACTATTTCGAAAAAGGTAAAAACTACTACGTTAAAGCAGGCTTCGATCCTACGGCGCCGGATCTGCACTTAGGCCATACGGTGCTTTTGCAAAAGTTGGCTACTTTTCAAAAGTATGGTGGGATCGTACAGTTTATCATCGGCGATTTTACGGCGATGATAGGTGATCCTACGGGCAAGAGCGAGACACGCAAAAAACTCGATCGCGAAACGGTTATCAAAAACGCCCAGAGCTACAAAGAGCAAGTCTTCAAGGTCCTCGATCCTGCAAAGACGGAGGTGGTTTTCAATTCCAAATGGCTCGATGCACTGGGAGCGAGCGGTCTTGTGGAGCTGACTACGCTTTTTAGCGTAGCGCGGATGCTCGAACGGGATGACTTTGAAAAGCGTTTCAAATCCAATCGCTCCATCGCCATTAGCGAATTTATCTATCCCTTGCTGCAAGGCTACGACAGCGTCTACCTCAAAAGTGACATCGAAATAGGCGGGACCGATCAAAAATTCAACCTCCTCATGGGGCGCCATCTGCAAAGAAGCTACGATATTGGCAAAGAACAGGCAGTTTTGATGATGCCGATTCTCGAGGGGCTCGACGGCGTACAGAAGATGAGCAAATCGCTTGGCAACTACATAGGCGTCACGGAGGATGCCAATACGATGTTCGCCAAGCTCATGAGCATCTCCGATGAGCTGATGTGGCGCTACTATGAGCTGCTCAGTGCTAAAAGCATCGAAGAGATAGAAGCCCTCAAAGAGGGTGTGACAAGTGGTGAAGTGCATCCTAAATATGCCAAAGAACTGCTGGCTCTCGAGATCGTGACACGCTACCATGACGCTGAAGCTTCCAAGAAAGCCAAAGAGGAGTTCGATCGCGTCCATAAAAAGAATGAGATTCCCTCCGATATTAAAGAAGTGGTTTTGCAAGGTCCCATCTGGATAGCAAAAGCCTTGGTGGAGGCAGGTCTCGAGCCATCCACATCCCAAGCGAGGCGGGATATCCAGGCTGGAGCCGTGCGTATCGATAAAGAAAAAGTGAGCGATAAAGATTTGCACTTGGAAGCTGGGGAGTACATAGTACAGGTAGGCAAGCGTAAATTTGCGAAAATAAAGGTGCAGTGATGGAACTACCGCCACTCAAAATCGGCAAACATACCATCAAGTATCCCATCATCCAAGGGGGCATGGGTGTAGGAATTAGCTGGGATAGGTTGGCCGGTACCGTGAGCAAAGAGGGAGGACTGGGTGTCATCAGCGCGGTAGGTACCGGCTACTATGAAAACAAGAAATATATCGAAAGGGAAGTGGCAGGCCGTCCATTGGAGACTGCTAACTTCTACTCCAAAAAGGCGCTTTTTAAAATCTTCGAAAATGCCCGCAAAATCTGCGGCGATGCACCGCTTGGGGCCAATGTGCTCTACGCCATCAACGATTATGGCCGCGTGGTGCGCGATGCGTGCGAAGCGGGTGCGGATATCATCATCACCGGAGCCGGGCTTCCTACCAATATGCCAGAGTTTACAAAAGATTTTCCCGATGTGGCTTTGGTGCCTATCGTTTCGAGCGCCAAAGCGTTGAAAATCATTTGTAAACGCTGGACGCAGCGCTACGATAGGCTTCCCGATGCTGTGATCGTGGAAGGGCCACTGAGTGGAGGGCATCAGGGTTTTACCTATGAGCAGTGTTTTATGGAAGAGTTTCAGCTCGAAAACATCGTGCCGCAGGTGATCGAAGAGGCCAAGAAGTGGGGCGATATTCCCATCATCGCAGCCGGTGGCATCTGGGATCATGACGATATCGTGAAGTATCTCAAGATGGGTGCAGCAGGGGTGCAGATGGGTACGCGCTTTATAGGTACGTACGAGTGCGATGCCAACGACAATTTCAAGAAAGTGCTGCTGCAGGCCAAAAAAGAGGATATCATCTTGCTCAAATCTCCCGTGGGCTATCCGGCTCGCGGTGTGCGCACGAAACTGATCGAAATGGTCGAAAAACGTGAAGGCCCGCCTGTGAAGTGTATCAGCAATTGTGTAGCACCGTGCCATAGAGGCGTGGAAGCCAAACAGGTGGGATACTGCATCGCAGATAGACTCAGCGATGCCTATAGCGGCAATATGGAGACGGGACTCTTCTTTAGTGGTGCCAACGGATATCGCCTCGATAGGCTTATCTCCGTCAAGGAGCTGATGCAAAAGCTCATAAAAGGAGAGGAGCATTAAACGGCTCTTGCTTGTTGTCTTGCTCGTCTCTTCGTTTTTTGGAGCCTCTTTGGAACAAAAAGCCGCAAAGGAGTGTGCGAGCACCAATCATTCTGCATTGTATCGTGGCCTCAACGACTATAAAAGTATCTACATCAAATCCCTCATCGACCAAAATACCCAGCTGCGTATCAAAGCGCTGCAGGGCATCATTCGCTGTTCCAAAAAGCTCGGCAAAGCTTACGACTCTTATAAAAAAGAACTCTACGATCTTTTGGGCACAAAAAGAATAGCGCATACACCAAACATATCTTCTCGCCACACAGTGGCCCATCCGGTAGCACATTCCAAAAAAAGTGTTAAACATCTTTCCGTTTTACAAAACAAGCTCATGAGAGTCGTATTGCGACATGGCTTCATAGAGTTTTACTTTTCCTATCCCGTTTCGCATTTTGCGAGCTCAATGAAGTACGATAGGAAAAGAAGAGTCTATGTCTACACTATCGAAATTCCCGCTACCGTAGCGTGCAGGTACAAAAACTATCGTCTCAAATCGATACGCTCCATGCGTATACGTCAAATAGATGCGAAGCATTTACGCATCGTTTTTACGCATCCGTCGAAGATGCATATAGCACTGCATAATGAAGGTAGCAAACTTGTGGTTTTTGTCAATGCCAAAAGCGCACAGCAATACGTGGCGAAGCAGGGGCATACGCAGCACATAAAAAAGATAGCTT